>JBCDAQ010000076.1:0-16744 GCA_039185285.1 Pseudomonadota bacterium | reverse complement strand
TCATTCGGCGCGTGGGCAAACTCGATCACCTTGGCCGGGTCCCAAAGTTCGCGCCAGCCAGTGCGCATCTCGATCGGATCGTAGCCCAGGGAGAGAATACAATCGGCTTCATCGAAAATTGGCAGGATGATTTGATCCGCTTTTGGGCTGAGGCCGTGACCTCCGAGGCAAAGCGGGTGATCTTCCGGCAGGATCCCTTTGGCTTTGTAAGTCGTGACGACGGGGATCCGATGGCGCTCGACGAACTCGCGAACTGCCGCCGGGCCATTCGGTTCCTCTAGAACATCTAGACCTGCCATGATTACCGGCCGCCTCGCGTTAGAAAACTTGGTCTTCGCCGCGTCGAAATCCGGCCCATGTGGCGCAGTCAGGCCTTCGGTTGTGACGCGCGGGCTGCGCGGGTCTGGTTGATCGGCGGCGGCGACAGCGATCGGAAGGTCGATATGCACTGGCCCCTTCCGCGGGCTCATAGCAATTCGAATAGCTTTGTCTGCCAAGACGTCTACCGCGCCGTGCGGAGCGACAAAACTCGCCTTGCACACCCGAGCAAAAACAGCCCCATGGTCAAAGACTTGGTGTGTGTAAGTCAGCGCCTCTGCCGGGTCGACCATGCCAGAAAGGACGATCATCGGAACACGATCTTGCTCGGCGTTGGCGACGACGTTGAACGCATTGGCCACACCTGGGCCAACCGTGGCGACCAATACTGCTGCTGCGCCGGTTGCGTGCCATGCACCTTCGGCCATGAAACCTGCGGCATTCTCATGTTTGGTCAGGATGAACCTGATGCCTGCTCGCTCAAGCGCGTCGATCAAGGTTAGGACCTCTCCGCCCGGGATACCAAAGGCATGGCGCACTCCGGCGGCAAAAAGGCGCTGAGCGATGATATCGGCGGCATTCATAGGAAACCTCTTGGGAACTTCGGCACTTTAGTGTCCATATCGCCCTGTCGATCGATCGGAAACCTCGTTTCCGACAGATCACACCAATGCGAAGCAGTCACTCGTCAAAAACGTCAAGATTGAGGGTGGTTTCCCGCGGCCCTAGGGGGAGAATTCTAGTCCTCGGACCGGTTCTGATTGGACGTTGATTGCTGCGACCTGGATCACTTAGGCCTGTTTGCCTTTGATCGAGGCGGTCTCTGCGCTGTCGGATCGCGCCTCCGCTTTCCCTTAGATAGGGCGCGTTCGCCGCGTCGAGTTGACGAATGGCACGGTCAACCCTCTGGTTTTCTTGGCGATGTCTGGTTGATGACGGGGTCTGATCAGCCTGCTTGCTTCGCGTTTCGGCCCCCCGAAGCGTCTGATCGATCGACTGTGCGTCCGCTCCAGTCGGATAGCAAAAACAGACGGCAATCATAATTTTCCAAAAACGCATGGGGTCATTATGGAGCTTGCTGGTCAAAGTGCCAAGTAGCTCCGAGGGACGAGGGGCTGCAAATACACGCAGCCCCTCTGAGGAGGTCGGCGAGACGAATGTGGGGGCAACGTCCAGCCGACTTACTCGCAGTGCGCATAGGAGGGGGAACGGGGTTATGCGCGGCGTGCGAGATCCATTGCCCTCTCGGGTATGTCGATCAAAACGCAAGCATTCGGAGGTTCCGTCGCCGCTTATTTGCCGAGGCCCGAGATTTTTTCCAGCAGTTCAACATCGACCTCAATGCCGTGCATAATCCTCTTTGCACGCAGTTGCTGGCGCCGTCGCCCTGGCAATCGTGCTTCGGCTTGGCCCTGTACCGCAGCTGCCATGACGCCGATCCGCGCCAAACCCTGAGCACCTAATCCTCCGGGATCAATCCCGATGATGACTTGTCCCGTCGCGGGGGCACTGCCCTCTGGTTCAAAGAAGGAGGTTGCTTCGAAACCAAAATTCGAGCCAGTCAAGGCCGCTGCAATGATCTCGACCATAAGCGCGAGCATGGCGCCTTTAACATCGCCGGCCGGCAGCATCGTTCCGCCTTGGAGGGCCGCGTCTGGATCCGTTGTCGCATTGCCAGCAGCATCGAGCGCCCAACCTTCCGGGATCGTCTCACCTCGTTGCTTCGCGGCCATGATCTTGCCTCTGGCAACTTTGCTAAGCGAGAGGTCAATCACCATTGGCTCCGCCCATGGAACGGGCGCTGCAAAAGCGATCGGATTGGTTCCATAGAGCGGTCTGCCCCCGTTCCAGGGAGCAATCGCAGCTGGAGTGTTCACAAACATCAACGCAATCAAGCCGTTCTGCGCGAGCTTCTCGACAAAAACGCCAACCGCTCCGGCGTGGTGTGACGCCCGGATCCCAACAATTCCGATGCCATTTGCATTTGCCAGAACGGGAAGTTGCTCAAGCGCAATGTCGATTGCTGGGTAGGAGAATCCGTAGTCCGCGTTAATCGATATCGTGCCGGCCCTTGGACGGCGTAGTTCCGGTACGGCGTTACCGTCGACTTTGCCTGAGAGCACCTGAGGCGCATAGCTCAGTAAACGGCGCAATCCATGGCCATCCTGGCCAATCAGTTCAGCTTCAACGAGAGCATTTGCGACAGAGGCAGCTTGGCGTGGCCCGGTATTGCACCGGACTAGCGCATCTGTTGCGAGGGCGCGGGCCTCATCGACTGTTATCAGCTTCGTGCTCATTTCACCGCCCGGCAAGAAGGACGCCGCCGCAAAAATGCCGCGGCGCAGGACGGATTATGCCGATCGATAGAGCTTTGTCATGACGAATTCTTTGTGGCCAAGCGCCTCGGCAGCCGTGGAACGGCCATTCGCGGTCCTTCGGATCATCTCGATCAGCGCATCGCCAGCCTGAGAAATCGTCATCTCGCGGGTTAGAACGCCTGTCACATCGACGTCGATATGCTCGCTCATCGTCCGAAGAGTCCGAGGGTTGCCGGAGATCTTGATGACCGGAACAATCGGGTTGCCGATCACGTTGCCCTGACCCGTTGGAAAGGTGTGGATCACGTAGCCACCCGCAGCCATCAGAGTGACACATTCGGCAGCAGCCGAAGACGTGTCCATGAAGTAGAGGCCGGGGCCCTTCTTCGGCTCTTCTGCTGGGCCCATCGCATCGATATAGGTCGAGGTCCGGCCGATCTTCTCGAGGTTGCCAAGCGCCTTCTCCTCGATGGTCGAGAGACCGCCCAGGATGTTGCCCTTGGTCGGTTGGCTGTCCGAGAGGTCATCGGTTTGGTGGGCGAAGATCACATCGTCCTGATAGGCTTGGAAGATGTCCATGAAGGCCTTTGCAGCCTCTTGGTTCGCGGCGCGTTTCTCACAGATATGCTCGGCGCCAGTGATCTCGGAAGTCTCACCGAAACAGCCGTAAACTCCGGTCGGCAGCAGTTTATCGTACATGTTACCAACGGTCGGGCAGGAGCTGAGCCCCGTGGTCGTGTCCGATTCGCCGCATTTGGTCGAGATCCAAAGATCTGACATGGGGCATTCCTCGCGCTGAAGCTCCGAAGCCCAATGCACGAACTCTTTGGCCTTCCAAGAGGCCGCGGCGATCGTCGCGATGTCACCGTTCTGCTCGATCGAGAATTCCGCGACCGGCTTGCCGGTTTCGCGGATGCCATCAGCGATGACCTTGGTCCACTCCGGCTCGATCCCGATTACGATCACGGCGGCGACGTTCGGGTTCGCGCCGGTCCCAATCATGGTGCGAAAATGCAGGTCCAGATCGGCGCCGAATTGCAGGCGGCCATAGGAGTGCGGCAACGCGATCGTGCCTTTGATGTTGTTCGAGACTGCTTCGCAAGCAGCGTTCGAGATGTCGTCGACGGGGAGGATTGCGACATGGTTGCGCACGCCGACGCGGCCATTCTCACGGCGCCAGGCATTGATGGTCATATTGGTGTGATCGAGGGCCATGTTACCACCGTTTGGTTTTGAGGTTATGGGTATGGACGTGCTCGCCCGTGCCGGCGGCGCCAATCATCTTACCGATGTCCTCACCGTACTTAATGATTGTGTCGCCTTCGCTCAGCTCCTTGAGCGCGACCTTGTGGCCGATCGGGATGTCGGCTTTGGCAGTGAGGTGGAAATCTGAGTTATCGTGGGTCACGACGCAGAGCATTTTGGTGCCTGCTGTCAGCCCTTCTACCACCACGACGCCGACATTATCGGTGGCGTCGTGAACCAGCAGATGCGGTTTCGACATGGGTGTCTCCTCAAGTCTTGTATAAGAGATAGAAGACCTATACGCTCGAGATATGCAGATGTCGAGTCCCAATCAGCCGCTTTATGCCAAGATCCGCGAAGACCTAATCTTGCGGATCACATCGGGCCGTTATCCAACTGGATCTTGCTTGCCTTCAGAAATTGCCTTGGCTGAAGCTGAGGGCGTTAGCCCTGGCACAGTTCGCAAAGCGATCGACAGCCTCGTTGCGGATGGCGTTCTGCGCCGCCATCAGGGCAAGGGAACCTTCGTCGCGGAACAGACCGAGGAACGTGCGCAGTATCAGTTCTTCCGCATGACTAATCAGGCTGGAGAGCGGGTCACACCAATCCCCTCAACGCAAAGAGTACATGCCGATCACGTGACGCCCGAAGTCGCGGCCAAGCTTTCAATCCATCCAGGCGACCCGGTTTGGCGGATTGAACGCAAACGCCTCATTGATGGGCAGCCCGCATTGCTGGAAACAATTGTCGTGGCGCAAATCGATATGCCTGATCTTGATGAGGTGGCCCCGCTCCCCAACGCGCTTTACCCGTTCTACCAAGCACGTTTTGGGCTCTCGGTGATCACAACGGAGGATTCGCTCTCCGCAGTAACGGCGAGCGCCCGCGATGCCGCCTCTCTCGGAAAAACTGAGAGAACCGCTTTGCTAATGATCGAACGAGTTGCGCGAGACCTGACGGGGCGCGCGATTGAATGGCGCTGTACGCGTTGTTTAACCCAACACCACGCGTGGTCCGTTACCCTGCGATAGATTGGGCTCTCAGCATCCGCGGTAGCATCCATCCCAGCCAGTCTTTCGGGATGAAGTGCCCACCCTCATGAGTGCAGAGCGTTAAGTCGCTCGACCAGGACAGGCAGTCATAGCGGGCATGTTCGAAGCGCTTTGGTATCTGATCTATTACACCGTTCATCCGCCGCCACAGGAGGACACCGTCCTCAATCTGATCCAATGGCCCGATCGGTAGGCCGTAGACGTTGTCATCGAGCCCGTGCACATGGGCAAGTCTGACAGGACCAGTGCAGTCAACGTCCGACTGTCGCCACAACCCTCCCGCAATCGGAAGATAGCCAGCGTATTTATCGCCACGGAGACAAGCGACTTGCCAAGCCATCGCGCCACCGTACGAGAACCCCGAAACAAAAATTCGGTTTCGATCGATTGCGAAACGCATTGCAACGTCCTCAATCACTCTGTCGAGAAAGACGACGTCCCGGTCACTTCCTCCCCAAAAACTCCAGCTCTTATTGATCCCGTCAGGCGCAACTAGGAGCATCTCATTCTTCGCAGCCGGGCCAGTGATCCGCTTGTTGTTGAGCACGTTTTTGCCCTGCCTGCCCCAACCGTGGAAGTGTACCAGAACCGGCAGTTTCACCTCTCCATCCCAACCTGGAGGTACCAATGCGCGATAGCTCCGATCGCCAACAGCGCATGCTCCAACACTCCCGCATGCCAGCGCTTGCGGCGCGGCGAGCAGCAATAGAAGACAAAAAGACAAGAGAACTTTCATCACCGCCGATATAGATCATTCCTGCAAGAGGCAATCTGAACGCTTTGTGAGCGGACCGAGATCTGCTACTCGCAGGGCCTCAAAGGAGTTCCCATGATCCGCTGGCTCTACAATCAGCCCTGGCTGCTGCTGACGCTGACCGCGCTTTTTTGGGGCGGCAATGCCGTTGCGAGCCGGATGGCCGTAGGAGAGATACAGCCCTTTCAGTTGGTGCTTCTAAGATGGCTTTTTGTTGCCACCGCCCTTTGGTTTTTGTTTGGCCATGAAGTCCGAGCCCATTGGCATCTCTTGCGCCCCAGGCTGGGTTGGTTGGTACTCATCTCGACGCTGGGGTTCACGATCTTTAACGCGTTGTTCTATCTCGCGGGCTACAGCACAACCGCTATCAACATCGGCATCCTGCAGGGCGCTATGCCCGTTATGGTACTGATCGGCGCATTCATTGCTTACCGCACGCGAGTAACACCGTTACAGGTCATCGGGGTGGTTGTTACACTCGCGGGTGTCGTCGTTATCGCTGGTCAAGGCGATCCGCGAGCACTCCTCAGCATAGGTATCAATCCAGGCGATGGGCTGATGCTGATCGCAGGTGCATGTTATTCGTTCTACACTGTGATGCTCCGAAACCGCCCGTCGATCCCGGGTCGCGCGTTTTTCACCGTAATGTCAGTTGTTGCCTTAGCGACCTCGGTCCCATTCGCGGTTGGTGAAGCAGTGCTGACCGAATCGTACTTGCCCACGTCGACCGGATGGCTGATCACGCTTTACGTTGCCGTTTTTCCGTCCTGCCTCAGCCAGCTCTTCTTTTTGCGAGGTGTCGATCTGATCGGGCCGGGGCGCGCGGGCCTCTACATCAATCTAGTCCCGGTCTTCGCGCCAATCCTAGCGATTTGGGTCTTGGGTGAGGTTTTCGCTTGGTATCATGCATTAGCCCTTGGCCTGGTTCTTGGCGGCATCGCGCTGGCAGAGCGCGGTAGGACTTGACGCCGATGGGATCTACGAACCCATTGCAACGAAACGACAGTTTGTTTTGTTCCCGGTACGCGCGGCAAAGCCGCGACTTAGGAAAACCAGCCGAGTTGTCTTGTCATCCAACTCGATGATCATTTCGCAGTAAGCAGCGTTGAAACGTTCATCTCCGTCCAGGAAGCCCGACAAAAAGTCGGGTGTGCCTGTCCCAATGTGAATGACGACGATATCCGGCTCCCGCTCCAGCAGGTAGTCAACGTTGCGTAGTTCATGCCCAATCATACCTGAGCCAAACTCTCTTGGTTTACGTTTGGGCAGCTCAAGATCGTTCAGACCCAAAAGGTCAACCGTCTCGAACTCGGTCCAAAACGGCAAACAACCAGCCGCAGTGACAGCGAGCAGGGGGTGCTCGGCACCAAATCGATCCTTCAGATCTGCAGCAAGATCTCTGCACTGCCAGACCCAGGCCTCGTGTTTGGTCGCGCGATAGTCGGGAGCTAGAAACTGAGCCGAAAAATAGCTCGTGCAAAAAACCAGGACGATCAAGAAGGAAACGGGCGCCTTAGGCGAGAGCTGTGTTCTTGAAAGCTCCAGCAGGTTAGAGGACCCCAAACCCGCGATCAGAGCCACCATCGACAGAGCAATGACCGGGGTCAGGTGCCGAAACCCGGGGAAGATATCTCCGCCTATGAACGATATGTAGCAACACCAGATCACGATCCCAGAAAGGAAAGCACCAATAAGCCGCCGACGCCTCAAACTGGATAGCTGGTAACCAAATAAGGCAGCGAAGATGGCTGGTAGAACGAGGGCCAATCCCGTGATCGTGTAATTCAACCCATCCAAAGCATGGTTGACTGATCCGCTCATTTTGACATGAGCAGTGTTTGGAACAACGTCACCATAGTAGTGCATTCGAAAAGCAAGCTGAAAGCCGAAACAAGCAATCGGAATGCCGACGAGAAGGAAGGTCGACCTCACTTTCGAGGCGATGTCTGCTTGGGCAAGCAACGGTATCAAAGCATAAGCCGCAACGAAGAGCGGGCTATCCGGACGGGTCAAAACGACCACGCCCAACGCAGCGGACGAAAACAGGATCAAGTGGTTCTTCTCTTGGCCTGTCTCCCACCAACGGATGATCAGAAAACCGGAAACAAGAAGGCCGAGAAGTAGAAGCGGCTGTTCCAATCCACCCAGTGTCCAGACCGGAACCACATGGATTGAGGCGGTGCTTAAAATCAGAGCGTAGCCAAGCGTAATCCCGCGATTCCGCTTCAACGCAACGCCAAGAAATAGGAGCAGCGCGACGAGGGAGACCGTAAAAGAGAAGAGCCTGAGAGCGATAACCGGCTCAATCCCAACCTTTATCAGCGCTGATAGACCGAGAACCCAAGCGAGGTTGCTGTATCCCTCGACATAGTAGCCATCGTTCCAGGTAAGCCCAGAGCCGCTCGCAAAACGCTCGGCATAGCGCAACGAAATCAACGCATCGTCCGAGAGAAAGGGCTGATAGACGAAAGTTGCGATCGCAAAGAATGATAGAGCAACAGCTACGACAGCGGCGTCGAACAGGCTGAAGTGGTACTCTTTCCTACCCATTGCCAACTTCAAACCCAGTTAAGTCTGTCACCTTGAAAGTCGCCAACCGCAGCGATCGCCTGTTCATAGCAACTTGGATTGGGGCTTGCCATTGCAAAGGTCGCGGCTTATATCGGCGTCACATCGCGGCGGCCTCGCAGACCAGCGGGACCCCCACCGGGAATTCGAGGCGGGCCGCTTGGGTTCGCCTTTTTGATTCGCCGGAGAGCAAAGACGCATGGCCGACATGGTCGCCAAAGCCGCATTTGACAAACGCCTCGCCACCATCGTCCAGCCGACGATTGAGGGCATGGGGTTCGAACTTGTGCGTTTGCGGTTTATGTCGGGCAAGAAGGCAACCGTGCAGGTTATGGCCGAACGCCCAGATGGAACGATGGAGATCGAGGACTGCGCGGAACTCTCGCGCGCCATCTCCGCCATCATGGATGTCGAGGATCCGATTGCGGGCGAGTACAGCCTTGAGGTTTCCTCGCCTGGCATCGACCGCCCGCTGACCCGCATGGTAGATTTTGACCGGTGGGAGGGTTACGAGGCGAAACTCGAAACCGAGGAGATGATTGAAGGGCGCAAGCGTTTCAAAGGTATCCTCGCCGGTACCGAGGGTAAGGAAGTCTTGATCGATATCGCCGAGGGAACCATCGGCCTCGAGTTTGACTGGCTGTCGGACGCGAAACTGGTGCTGACAGACGATTTGATCACCGACAGCCTGCGCGCTCGTAAACACGCATTCGACGAGGAAGACTTCGACACGATCGAAGAGGAAACAACCGAGATCCTGAACCAGGAGGACACCCAAATGACGCAGAAGGACGCCTGAGCCATGGTCAGTGCAAACCGTCTGGAGCTTTTGCAGATCGCCGACGCCGTCGCGCGCGAAAAGCTCATCGACCGTGAATTGGTGATCGAGGCTATGGAAGACAGCCTCGGCAAAGCCGCGCGTGATCGATATGGTAAGGAATACGACATCCGCGCCGTGATCGACCGCAAGACCGGCGAGACCGAGATGTGGCGAGCGCTCGAGATTGTGGAGGAGGTCGAGAACCACTTCACTGAGATCTCACTGGATGAGGCCCGGCTGCAGAACCCGGCTGCGGAAGTCGGTGCCTTCATGACCGAGCCGCTGCCGGTGATGGAGTTCGGCCGGATCGCTGCCCAAACCGCGAAACAGGTGATTGTTCAGCGCGTCCGAGATGCGGAACGCGAGCGTCAATATGAAGAATACAAAGACCGTGTGGGTGAGATCATCAACGGATCTGTAAAGCGCGTCGAGTATGGCAACGTGATCGTCGATCTTGGCCGTGCCGAGGGTATACTTCGTCGCGACCAGTTGATCCCGCGCGAAGCTTACCGGCCCCAGGATCGGATCCGCGTTTACATCCGCGATGTGAAGCGCGAGACCCGTGGCCCGCAGATCTTCCTGAGCCGCACGGCACCGGAGTTCATGGCGAAGCTTTTCGCAATGGAAGTGCCAGAGATCTATGACGGCATCATCGAGGTGAAAGCGGTTGCCCGCGACCCGGGTTCGCGCGCGAAGATCGGTGTGATCTCCTATGACAGCTCGATCGATCCGGTCGGCGCGTGTGTCGGTATGCGCGGCTCGCGTGTTCAGGCGGTGGTGAACGAACTACAAGGCGAGAAGATCGATATCATTCCCTGGGTTGACGATGCCGCGAGCTTCATCGTCTCCGCCCTTCAGCCCGCAGAAGTGGTTAAAGTGGTTATGGATGACGACGCCCAACGGATCGAAGTGGTCGTTCCGGATGAGCAGCTCTCCCAAGCCATTGGTCGCCGTGGTCAGAACGTCCGTCTGGCGAGCCAACTGACGGGCTGGGACATCGATATCATGACCGAGGCGGAAGAGTCTGAGCGCCGCCAGCAGGAGTTCAACGAGCGTACCGCGATGTTCATGGAAACGATGAATGTCGACGAGATGGTCGCACAGCTCTTGGTCTCAGAAGGCTTTACGGCACTTGAGGAAGTCGCCTATGTCGAGGTCGATGAACTACTTGGAATCGACGGCTTCGATGAAGCGACCGCTGAAGAGCTTCAAGCACGTGCCCGCGAGAGCCTAGAAGAGCTAAACCAGAAAGCGCTCGAAGAAGCTGCTGGCCTAGGCGTTCAAGAGGATCTTGTGACGTTCGAGGGCCTGACGCCGCAGATGGTGCTCGCGTTGGCAAAAGACGGTGTGCTTGATCTGGCAACCTTTGCGACCTGCGCGGATTGGGAGCTTGCCGGCGGTTACACGACAGTCGATGGCAAGCGCATCAAAGACGACGGCGTGCTTGAGCCCTTCGACGTGGGCTTAGAAGAAGCACGCTATCTCGTGATGAAAGCGCGTGTCGATCTCGGCATCGTCAACCCGGATGAGATGATCCTCGAAGATGGCGACGCCGAGGAAGTGGCTGAAACGGAGGAAGTAACCTGACCAGAGGTGGACGGCATAAACAGACCGATGGGCCCGAGCGGCGCTGCATCGCAACCGGTGAGCGGGGTAATCCCGCGCTGATGGTGCGATTCGTGCTGGGCCCCGATGGTGATGTCGTCCCCGATGTGGGCGGGCGGCTCCCGGGTCGAGGCGTTTGGCTGACCGCAGAAAAGCCACTCGTGGAGAAAGCCGTCGCGAAGCGGCTCTTCTCGCGTGGTTTCAAGACCCAAGCTGGTGTGCCTGAAGGCTTGGTCGATCTTGTGGAGCGGCTTCTTGTTGACCGCTTGGTTTCGATTGTTGGGTTAGCTCGTAAGGCGGGTGAAGCAGTTACAGGTTTCGAGAAGGTGAAAGCCCATCTTCTCGCGAAATCGGGTGCCATCCTTGTCCAGGCTTCGGATGGTGCGCCAGACCAGCGGGCAAAGCTGGTTCGGCTTGGCGAAGACCGCGCGTTCATCGGTGTTTTAGATGCCGCGGAATTGGGTTTGGCTTTTGGGCGCGGTTTTGCCATACATGCGGCGCTCGACGCCGGGGGCTTGGCGTCTCGGGCTTTGTCCGAGGCGAAAAGGATCGCGGGTTTTAGGCCCGGAACGGAAGTGAGAGTGGCGGGCGACCCGTCTGCTTTCGGTAAGTTGAATGACAAGGGGGCCCGCGCGGGCCTCGTACAGGACATCGGATGAGCGATACGGACAGCGACAGCAAGGGTATGGGACGTGGACGTGGGGGCAGTGGCCCGCGCGGACCGGCGCGTCAAAACCTCGGCGGCGGACGAAGCAAAGCGGTCGTGGTTGAGAAGAAGCGCAAGCGGATCATGACCCCAGGTGGGGGAGCAAGCCCCTCCGCGGCGACGTTGCGTCGTACGACGGCGCCGTCAGAAGCCCCTGCTAAGGAAGCGCCTAAGACTGACACGAACGAAACACGTGCCGAGCAGAAGCCAGCGCCTCAAGCCGAACGCCCTCGGAAAGGCGGCGGTAAGCCCAACATGCTGCGCTCACTTTCGGACGAAGAATACGCTCGTCGTCTACAAGCCTTGAAACAGGCGAAGAAGGACGATGAGGTACGCAAGAAGCGCGAAGCTGAAGAGGCCAAAGAGCGTGAGCGCAAGGCTCAAGAACGCGCGGCCGAGGAGGCGGCTAAAAGGGCTGCCGAAGAAGAAGCTGAGCGGATCGCCCGAGAGAAACAAGAGGCTGACGATCGTCAACGCGCAGAAGATGAAGCGGCCGCCAAAGCTGCAGAAGAAGCGCGCAAAGCCGAAGAGGCACAAAAAGCTGCCGCTTCCGAAGCGCCAAAACCAGCGCCAGCTCAAGCCGCCGCCCGACCTGCGCGTGAGGACGACGAACAACGTGGCGGTCGCCGACCGGCACAGCAGGTTCCGCCCAAGCGCCAACAACCCAGCCGCGGCCGTGGTGACGATCGCCGTCGTTCGGGCAAGCTGACCATCACGCAAGCCACCGGAGATTCTGAAGGTGGGCGTCAACGCTCGATGGCTGCAATGCGCCGCCGTCAGGAGCGTGAGAAGCGCAAGATGATGGGCTCGGTCGAACGCGAGAAGGTTATCCGTGACGTTCAACTGCCAGAGGCGATCACCGTACAAGAGCTCGCGAACCGGATGTCGGAGCGTGTTGCCGATGTGATCAAGTCGTTGATGAAAAACGGCATTATGGCTACCCAGAACCAATCAATTGATGCTGACACGGCTGAGCTGCTGATCGAAGAGTTTGGCCATAAAGTGACAAGGGTATCCGACGCTGACGTCGAAGACGCGATCGTCTCGACCGATGATGACCAAGCGGATCTGAAACCGCGCGCGCCGATCATCACGATCATGGGCCACGTCGACCACGGGAAAACGTCGCTCCTTGATGCTCTGCGTCAGACCAATGTCGTCTCTGGTGAAGCTGGTGGGATTACTCAACATATCGGCGCCTATCAGATCGAGTCGGATAAAGGCACGAAGTTGACTTTCCTTGATACGCCAGGCCACGCAGCCTTTACTTCAATGCGGGCCCGTGGGGCGCAGGTTACCGATATTGTAATCTTAGTTGTCGCGGCGGATGACTCTGTGATGCCGCAAACGATCGAAGCGATCCAGCATGCTAAGGCGGCAGAAGTTCCGATGATCGTTGCGATCAACAAGATTGATCGCCCCGCGGCTGACCCCACGAAGGTGCGGACTGAACTTCTCCAACATGAAGTGATCGTCGAGGAGATGTCGGGCGATGTTCTGGATGTCGAAGTCTCGGCGATTACTCGCCAGGGCTTGGATGACCTGGTCGAGAACATCGCACTTCAAGCCGAGCTTTTGGATCTTCAAGCGAATCCGAACCGGGCTGCAGAAGGTGCTGTGATCGAAGCTAAGCTAGACGTTGGACGTGGCCCGGTTGCAACCGTGCTGGTCCAGCGCGGCACACTGCGCACAGGCGATATCTTCGTGGTTGGTGAGCAATGGGGCAAGGTCCGCGCGTTGATCGACGACAAAGGTGAGCGGGTCAAAGAAGCCGGCCCGTCGGTGCCAGTCGAAGTGCTCGGCCTCAATGGGACACCTGAAGCAGGCGATGTTCTCAACGTGGTTGAGGATGAGGGTAAGGCTCGTGAGATCGCCGACTATCGTCAACGCGTCGCGCGTGAAAAGGCGGCGACAGCGGGGGCTCGGACATCGCTAGATCAGCTGCTGGCACAGGCCAAGGCGGATGAGAACGTCTCCAAGCTTCCGGTCGTAATGAAGTCAGATGTCCAAGGTTCTGCCGAGGCGATCAATCAGGCGTTGGAGAAGATTGGCAACGACGAAGTGCAGATCCAGGTTCTGCTCTCAGGCGTTGGCGCGATTACCGAATCGGATGTGAACCTGGCCGAGGCATCGAATGCCCCGATCATTGGGTTTAACGTTCGTGCGAACGCACCCGCGCGGGACAGCGCGAACCAGAAGGGTGTGGAGATCCGCTATTACTCGGTGATCTATGATCTGGTTGATGATGTGAAAGCGGCGGCTTCTGGTCTCCTTTCGCCGGAGGTCAAAGAAACCTTTATCGGCTACGCCGCGATCAAGGAGGTCTTCAAGATCACTGGGGTTGGCAAAGTGGCAGGTTGCGAAGTCACCGAAGGGGTCGCACAACGCTCTGCCGGTGTGCGTCTGCTGCGCGACAACGTAGTGATCCACGAAGGTACGCTGAAGACGCTCAAGCGCTTCAAGGATGAGGTCAAGGAAGTCCAAGGCGGTCAGGAATGTGGCATGGCCTTCGAGAACTATGACGACATCCGCGAAGGCGATGTGATCGAGATCTTCACCCGCGAGGAGATCGAGCGCACGCTCTGATCCCAAACTAGAAAACTACATGGGCATCCGGTCTGCCGGGTGCCCTTTCTTTTTCTTGGAGCTCTGCATATGGCCATTGGCGAAAGAGCGTTAGTTCTTGGCGCTACGGGTGGGATAGGTTCCGCCCTTGCGACGGAGTTAAGCGAGCGTGGTGCGACGGTCGTTGGTCTCTCACGTTGCGATGGTCTCGATTGGTCGGAGCCCGACCTTGCCGAGACATGTCTCAAGCGGGCTGCGCAATCCGGCTCTTTCGATATTGTTTTTGATGCGACAGGCGCATTGGTGGTCAATGATCGATGGCCTGAAAAGAAACTCGCGGCGATCAGTGCCGAGGCGATGGCCGCGCAATTCATCGTAAATACAATCGGGCCCGCCCTTGTCTTCAAGCACTATGAGGAGCTTTTGCCAAAAGATCGACCAAGCGTGATGGCGACACTCTCCGCTCGGGTGGGTTCAATTGAAGACAATCGGCTTGGGGGTTGGATATCTTACAGAGCAGCAAAAGCTGCTTTGAATCAGGTTGTCCGTACCGCAGCTGTTGAAGTTGCAAGGCGGCGGCCCGAAGCGATTTGCATTGCGCTGCACCCAGGCACGGTACGCACACGGTTGAGCACGCCGATTACCGGCCAAAACGCTAATGGGACAGTGACTGCTGAGGAGGCGGCTAGAAATCTCGTCGATGTGTTAGAAGACCTCACACCGACGCATTCAGGCCGTTTTTTCGCGTATGATGGAAGTGAGATCCCCTGGTAGGGATCCGTTAGGGAGAAAAATGATGCGCCGAGCATCCCCGGATCGGGCCACAGGCCCTTCGCAACGTCAGCTCCGTGTTGGAGAAGTCATTCGTCGTGCTTTGAGCGAGATTTTTGCCCGTGGGGACTTGCATATGGAAGAGCTGGCAGGCGTCTCCATAACCGTTACAGAAGTGCGTGCCAGCCCAGATCTACGCCAGGCGCGCGTCTACGTAATGCCTCTTGGTGGTGCCCAGGCTGACGAGATCGTTGATGCACTAAATGCCTCCGCTAGAGAGATCCGGCGCGAGGTTGCCCGGTCTGTTACGCTCAAGTTCTCGGCGCAGCTAGACTTCGTCTTGGATGAGAGTTTCGACCGAATGGATCGCACCCGAGAAATGCTCTCCCAGCCCAAGGTTGCGCGCGACCTCGAGAACTGACGGCTAAATCGCCGTTCTGCATAGCGAAGTCCGATTTCGATTGGATGGTTGACGGGCCCTGATTCCCTTGCTCTAGTCAATTTAGCCCTCGAATTGTGCGGTGCACCACCTGCCCGTCGTGATACGAGCGCACAAAGTCACGTAAGTCTGCGCTGGGTGCCCGGCCAGTGCAGGACAACATCAAACGGGTTGTGGGATACAGGGAGTATCACGATGAAAATGAAATCAGTTCTGATCGGTGCGGTCAGCGCAGTGGCGGTCGGTGCCGCTGCTCACGCTGCCGACAGTATCACCGTCGTCTCTTGGGGCGGCGCCTATACCAAAAGCCAGGTTGAAGCATACCACAAACCGTGGATCGCAAAGACCGGCAATAAGATCGTCTCGGAAGACTACAATGGCGGTCTCTCGGAGATTAAAGCACAGGTTGAAGCTGGCAACGTGACTTGGGACATCGTCGATGTCGAGTTGTCCGACGCTGTGCGTGCATGCGATGAAGGTTTGGCTGAAGAGATCGATCAGTCGATCCTACCGCCGGCTCCGGACGGTACGCCAGCAGCCGATGACTTCATCGCGGGGACTCTGGATGTACCATGCGCAGTGCCGACCATCGTTTGGTCGACTATCTTCGCCTATGACACGTCGAAAACTGCAGATGGCCCGAAAACCATTGCTGATTTCTTCGATCTGGCGAAGTTCCCGGGCAAGCGTGGCATCCGCAAGTCGCCGAAAGCTAACCTCGAGATGGCTCTGATGGCAGATGGTGTGGCCGCTGATGAGGTCTATGACGTTTTGTCAACCGACGAAGGTGTCGACCGGGCGTTTGCAAAGCTCGACTCGATCAAATCGGAAGTTGTGTGGTGGGAAGCTGGTGCACAGCCACCGCAGCTCCTCGCTGATGGTGAGGTCACCATGACCACCGCCTATAATGGTCGGATCTTCAACGCGGTTGCAGCCGAGGACAAGCCGTTCAACATCGTCTGGGACGGTCAGGTTTGGGATCTTGATCTCTGGATCATCCCAAAAGGCGCACCGAACAAAGACGCGGCCATGGACTTCCTGGCCTTCTCGACCGACACCGAGCGTCTTGCAGGGCAAGCTTCGTACATCTCGTACGGCCCGACTCGGAAGTCTTCGGCACCTTTGGTGGCTTCGTTCCACACCAAGCCTGACCTGAAGATGGCGCCGCAAATGCCGACAGCACCGGACAACTTCAAGAACGCGCTTCAGAACAACTTTGAGTTCTGGGCCGACAACCAGGACGAGCTAAACGAGCGTTTCAACGCTTGGCTCGCCAACTGATCTAGCGATCCTCCGGCCCGCGCGCGTGTCGTGCGGGCCCATTCGTTTTGACATTTTTTGTAGGTCTTGGGGGACGCGCACGCATGGCCGTGACGGAGATGGATCACGCGATGGACAGCCGGGGGAGGCTGACCGCTGCCGATGGAACGCCACTGAAACAGCGCCTTGCGCAAGCTCTGTTCCGAAGCCGATTGCGCGCCTTTGGCCTAGTGACGCCGCTTCTTCTGTTCATTGTATGTGTTTTTGTCATCCCGATCCTGATCTTCATGACCAGGGGGCTCTATAACGACACCTACGCCAAG
>JBCDAQ010000075.1:0-16795 GCA_039185285.1 Pseudomonadota bacterium | reverse complement strand
AGGAGTGGTGTGTTCGGCCGGTCGGTCACTTGTTCTTCCTCAGTTCGGTCATTCGTGCCCTTGTTGGCATAATCACTGCCTTGAACCTAATCACGATCATGTCCCCTCAAAAGGCGCAAGGTCCGGGTTCTCCGGCGTGCCACCGGTAATTTTCTGAACCTGGAGTTCGGCATCCTTGAGGCGAGTTTCACAGAGTTCCTTCAGGGCATCGCCACGTTTGTAGAGCTCAATCGACTGTTCCAGCGGAACTTGACCGCCTTCCAACTGTCCAACGACTCTTTCCAACTCAGCCAGCGCTTCCTCAAAACTCATTTCCGCGATTGGTTTTTCGGTCATTCCAGGCTCCCACCGTGGCGGTCAAGGGCGTCGAGATGCGCTCGGCAGCTCTCCCTCAGACCATCGAGGTCATAGCCACCTTCCAGGGTCGAGACCACCCGGCCTTCGCAGCATTCTGCCGCAATCTTGCAGATTTCTTCGGTCACCCAGGCGAAATCTGCGGGCGTCCAGTTCAGATTGGCCAACGGATCGTCGTGATGGGCGTCGAATCCGGCGGAAATCATGAGGAGATCCGGGTCGAACTCCCGCACTGCTGGCAGGATCTTGTTGGTATAGGCCGCGCGCATCTCCGCCCCGCCACTCATTGGGGGCAAGGGCGCGTTCACGATGTTGCCAACACCCGTCTCATGCGCACCACCCGTGCCAGGAAAGAGGGGATATTGGTGTGAAGAGGCGAACAAGACCCTCCCATCGCGCTCAAAAATATCCTGGGTTCCATTACCGTGATGGACGTCGAAATCGACGATCGCGACTTTCTTCAGTCCGCGCGCCTCCAGCGCATGAAGCGCACCCACGGCGACATTTCCAAACAGGCAAAACCCCATCGCGCGATCGATCTCGGCATGGTGACCGCAGGGGCGCACGCAGCAAAACGCCGCTTTGGTATCACTGTCCAGAACCGCGTCGACCGCCGCGATATTGGACCCCGCCGCATAGCGTGCTGCCGTCAGGCTGCCGGGGCTCATATGGGTGTCCGGATCCAAGCTGACCCAGCCGTCTTCGGGCGAGGCAGCTATGATCGCATCGACATAGGCGCTGTCATGAGCGCGCTTAAGCTCCGCATCCGAGGCCTGGGCCGGCTCCGCCCGGGGCCAGTTCGCATAAGGCGCCTCAGCCAACAGCGCGTCCAACGTGACGATCCGATCCACCCGCTCCGGATGGCCAGGGGGCGTCACATGCTGATGGCTCGACCGGTGAGTGTAGATCAAGACGGACATCGGGTGATCCTATCCACGATAAGGCTCGGAGGCAATTGGCGACTGTCAATCTTGGTTGACAATCAATCCGGCGTGAGCATGTAGCCAGCCCCCCGCACGGTCTGCAGGTAACGGGGTGTTTTGGGGTCAATCTCCAACTTGCGCCGCAGCCGGGTGATCTGAACATCAACGGCCCGTTCCTGGACCTCACCCTCTGCGCCGCCCAGCTCTTCGGCCAACCGCTCCCGGGTCACCGGCTCGTTCGGCTTGACCGAGAAGACCCGCATGAGCGCCTGCTCGGTGGAGGTCAGGCGGACAGGCTCCCCATCGCACAGCAGCTCACCGCGGATGATGTCATACCGATTGCGACCCAGAACCAACACTTTCGGCGGCGCCTCCGGCTCCGTTTGAGGAACCGCGCGGCGCAGGATCGCGGCGCAACGCAACAAAAGCTCGCGTGGCTCGAAGGGCTTGGCGAGATAGTCATCCGCGCCGGCTTCCAATCCGACGATCCGATCCTCGACGTCACTTTTCGCGGTCAATAGCAGGATAGGCGCATCGATCTCATTGCGCATCCGTTTGGTAAAGCTGATCCCGTCTTCCTCCGGCATCATCACATCCACCACCAACAGATCGAACGCGAGATTGACCAGCAGCCGGCTCGCATGCGCCGCGTCCCGGGCTGTGGTCACAATATAGCCGTGGCGCGACAGGAACCGCCGCAGCAGGTCCCGGATCCGAGAATCATCATCGATGATCAGGATATGGCTCGGTGCAAGGTCATCATCCCCAGTCATGACCGCCCCCCTTCTTTAGTCGTTCTGCTGTCCGACGAGGGAAAGAACCTCATCGCGCTGGTCTTCATTGATCATCTGCTCTAGCACACGTCGGAACCCAGCCACAGCCTCTGGTCCAACTTCCGCATAGGCTCGGCGAATACGGGCGCGCTGCGGTTCGGATAGGGTCCGCTCCAGCTCTTCGCCTACATCGGAAAGATGCAAAAGCCGTTGCCGTCGGTCTTGCTCTCCCATGCTGGAGATCACCAGCCCATCATCCACCAACTGCCTGAGCACGCGATTCAGCGATTGCTTGGTTACCTGCAAGATATCGAGGAGGCCGGCGATCGAAATCCCTGGACGGCGTTTAATGAAATGGATCGCCCTGTGATGGGCCCTGCCATATCCCCGCTCGGCCAGGACCTGATCGGGGTCCGATGTGAAGTCTCGATAGGCAAAAAACATCAGCTCAATGCCTTGGCGAAGCTGCTCATCCGTCAGGTAAAGCAACTGATCCGATCGGTTGAACCCACCGACCTTGGGCCGATTGCCTGTTGGTGTCTGCATCACGTGCCCCTCTGCACTTAAGGCTTTAGGGAAGCCTCTCTTCACTAATTATGTCAGCCTTATTGACTGATTACCAGCCCAATGATACCTCCCATCGCGTTCCGGAGACCGGATATGTCGCAGACGGCGACCAGAACGAAATAAATGGAAACCCCGCTTGCGGGAAGCTCGAGGAAACGACAATGGCCGCTGATGGAGCCTATGACAATCGCGATGGATGGATTTGGTTGGATGGCAACCTCGTACCCTGGCGCGATGCGAATGTGCATATCCTGACCCATGCGATGCACTACGGCTCCTCCGTGTTCGAGGGTGAGCGCGCCTATGGCGGCCGAATCTTCAAATCGCGGGCGCATTCCGAACGCTTGCTCTTCTCCGGCGACCAGTTGGATATTCCGATCCCTTACACCGCAGATGAGATCGAGGCCGCCAAAGACGCGGTCATGAAAGCCAACGACATGGGCGACGCCTATGTCCGCGCGGTCTGCTGGCGCGGCTCAGGCGAGGATATGGGTGTAGCGTCAGCGAGAAACCCGGTGCGCATGGCGGTCGCCGCCTGGGAATGGGGTGCCTACTACGGTGACGCCAAGATGAAGGGCGCAAAGCTCGACATTTCCAAATGGAAACGCCCGAGCCCCGAGACGATCCCCTGCAAGGCGAAAGCCTCCGGCCTCTACATGATCTGCACCATGTCAAAGCACGCAGCCGAGGCCAAAGGCTGCTCCGACGCGCTGATGATGGACTATCGCGGCTATGTGGCCGAGGCGACCGGCGCAAACGTCTTCTTCGTCAAAGACGGCGTCGTCCACACGCCTGACCCTGACTGCTTCCTGGATGGGATCACCCGCCAAACCGTGATGCAAATGCTCAAAGAGCGCGGGATCGAAGTGATTGAGCGCCATATCGAGCCTTCCGAGATGGAAAGCTTCGAGCAATGCTGGCTCACAGGCACCGCGGCCGAGGTCACCCCCGTCGGCCAAATCGATGGCTTCACCTTCGAAGTTGGCGCCCTGGCGAAAGAAATGACCGAAAGCTACGACCGCCTGGTCCGCGGCAACCATTGACTCAGCGGGGCGCTTGTCGTCCCGTCTGCAATACCCTATGATTTCGTATTATTCTTGTGACATTCAGTTTGTGGCGTCGGATGTTAAGACTAACAATACTAGGTTTTTTGATCAGTGGACTGTTCCTAACGCAGAGCCTTTCATTTGGTGGACTGAACTTCTCTCTGATCGACTTAGACGACCTGTTAGGCATATTCAAATCTGAGACCGCCCCTAGCTCTGTCGAAGCCGCTGCTCTCCCCTGTGGTTCCGCTGACCATCCCTGTGAAATTGGCAAGAGATCGTACCATATAACCATGCCAGCCGGTGAAGGGCCGTTTCCCGTCATCCTTTTCATTCATGATTTTAACAGCAACGGTGGCGAGGTCGTTTCCGGCCAATTGCGCGAAACAGCATTGCGGGCTGGCTATGCTCTGATTGCTCCGAACGCAGCCGCCGTCAAAATCAACTCAGGAGCAAGCCAGTTAAGATGGCTGTTTGAAGGAAGAAAAGGGACAATCGACGACTTTCAGCACCTAAGAAGCACGATCACGGACGCGAGCTCTCACTTTCCAATTGATACAAGTAGAATGATCTTAGCAGGTGAGAATTATGGAGGTGCGTTCGCCTGGAATGCTGCGTGTAGCAGCACCAAAGCGAGATACAAATTTGTCGCTACACTCAACCATCAGTTCGGTGGGTTTCGATCTAGGAATTGCGGGCGTTATGTTCCGAGGTTCAGTTTGTTCTTTTCGGTGGGATATGTGAGGAGAGACAAAAGAGATCCATCTGCACTGAAACTCACCGACGAATCGCTGAGCGCCGTCAAACCTGAACAGCGCATAGAAAGCCCTACGTTCTCGCGCTTGCTATCGAAGGCTGCCTGCAAGGCCAGCACTGCATCATCCTCACAAACTATTAATTTACAAAAGTGGACAGACTGCGCGGGCGGCAATCGATTTGGGCAAGCAACTTTCTTCGGAGAGCCCACGACCCCAAGTGAATGGCTTGAACTAGTAGTTTCCTGGTTCGAAGAAGGGCGTTGAGATTTCAGCCTGCACCGTCAAGCAAACCGATATCGGAGTGAGCTTTTGCGGATTACAGCTTCTCCGTCGAGCATTGAGCAGAATGCTTGGGAGATCAGACCTTCGGCTTCGCCACCTATTCCGGTGGCCATGGGATCCCCACGGGCTGGTTCAATCTCATCATCGACTGGGCCGAGGGTAAGACCTAAGGCCACGAAACTCCAACGGGAGTTCGCAAGGTCTGACGATATCTAGCGCCATCCAGGCAGATGTAACAATTTTCACCGACCAATCCCGATGCCCCGATCATACTCCCTTCATCAAACTTGGGGACACGCGATGATCGAGGCCGTTCTGTCGACATTTCAGTTCAGGGGCTGGGCCTTTTTGGTCCATCTCGCAGCACTGACACAGGTCATTGGCTACCTGATCCGGGATCAACTTCTGCTGCGGATCATGCTGTTCGCGGGCACCCTCCTCTATATCGCCTATTACCGGCTGTATCCTGAGACACCTCTCTGGGACGCGATCCTCTGGGGGTCGGCGCTTGCCTGTGCAAACTTCTTCATGATCATCCAACTGATCCGGGACCGAACTTGCTTTCGGATGTCCTCTGATGAAGAGCGGCTCTATTCCCTCTTCAACCAGGTCCGCCCGGGCGACTTTCGCCGGCTCATGAAGATCGCCTCGTTCCGAGAGGCCGAAGGCGCGACGGTGCTGACACGCCAGGGCGACCGACCGGAAGAGCTCTACTTTATCATCGATGGCGGCATCCAGCTCGATAAGGACGGGCGGCAGTTCTCATACGATGCCCAGACCTTCATAGGTGAGGTCTCGATGGTGACCAGCCGGGCGGCCAGCGCGACGGTCGCGGTTCAACCCGGCGGGCGATATGTCGCCTGGAACCGGGATCGTCTAGAGCGGTTGATTGCCCGCCAACCGAGCTTGAAGCTGGCGCTTGATCTCTTGGTCACGCGCGATATGGCAACCAAAATCCAGCGTGCCTAAGGTCTACAGACCAGGAGCATCCAGCGGAAGTTATTGATAGATCGCGCGCCCGAGCTCGGTATCCTCGAGCGGGTCGAAGATACCATCATTCTCAATCACCCCTTCGTCAAAGGCGACAGCGCCTCCGGTTCCAGCAACAATGGCGACACATCCTTGCAGGCCGATGACGAGAAGGAACGGCAGAGCGAAACGCAACAGCATGGGCGAGATCCTTTCAAACCCTCAAACGCGGGATTGAATCGTTTCCGTCTCTGCCATCGATGATCGATCAATGTGCCGCGCATCGCTCGAATGCTGAGGCGCTAGCTAGTTGCGCAGCACAAGCGTAAAATCGCGCAACGCCCCCTCGGGAGTGCGCATCAACTTCCTCACCAAACCTGCAGCGGACAAAGCCTCATTCGTCCCATCGATCTGCGCGTCGGAGAATTGATCGATCAGTTCGAGCGTCCGATCCTCAACCTCCGCATCGATGTTGCCCGGCAGGCGGCTGAGCGACAGCGATCGACGCAGCAGCCCCGGATGGATCGAAATATGCATTGGGCAGGCGAGCTCGCGCCTCAGCCGCGCCAGATCTGCCGCGCAATGAAACTCGTGCGATTCAATATCCACCTTGATACTCGCCGCATCTGAGCCTTCGGAGAGCACCAGGATCTCATCTACAGTAATCGTCGGCACGACCGTACTGGCAAGGTTGATCAAGTGCAGGCTACTGCCCGAGGTGCCAAATCCGTTCTTCCCGCCAAAAATCCGGACTTTCTTCTTCTCGCGATCAAATGCCTGCTGGCGGAGGTCGATCGTACCAGGCAGCTGATCCTGGTTCAGCGCCACGTTCTGGGCTGCCCTCCCATACGCCACCGGATCTGGCTCCAATGCGATGACATTTGCGCCTTTGGAGGCCGCAAACAGGCTGAATGGCCCCAGCCACGCGCCGAAGTCGAGAAACAAGGTCCCCGGCGCCACAGTCTCTTCAATGAAGTCAAACGTGTCGCTCTCCCAACCTTGAGGCGCCCATTGGGTCCAAAAGGCGCGGTCAAGCTTGGTCACCATGGCGCAGGTAAACTCCGCGCCGCGTAGCTGCACATCGGTCGTAGAAAGCTCGGCCAATCTGATCCCCAATGCGATTGCAGCCCGGCCGACTAACGCTGATCCGGCAGTTGATAGCCTTCCTCATTGAGGATCCGGCGGAGGTTCAGCTTCGAGATCTTGCCGGTTGCCGTATGCGGGATCTCGTCACGGAACAGGATCTCATCGGGCAGCTGCCACTTCGCGAAATGCGGACGCAAGAGGTCGATGACGCTCTCCGGATCCGGGCTCTTGCCCGGCATCGGCACGATGATCAGGACCGGGCGCTCATCCCATTTCGGATGCGGCATGGCGACGGCAGCGGCCTCGAAGACCTCTGGGTGCGAGACGGCGGCATTCTCCATCTCGATCGAGCTGATCCACTCCCCGCCCGATTTGATCACATCCTTCAGCCGGTCGGTGATCCGCACATAGCCATTGGCATCCATGGTCGCCGCATCGCCGGTGTCGAACCAGCCTTCGCCATCGATCGCGTCGTCGTCGAATTTCAGATAACGCTTTACCACGCCCGGCCCCTTGATCAAAAGCCGCCCCTGGCTGGCGTCATCCCAGGGCACCAGCTCGTTGTCATCGTCCTTGATCTCAAGATCGACAGTGAAAGGCGGGTGCCCGACCTTGAGCTGCACCTCGATCTGCTCCTCCGGCGGCAGTTTCGCAACCTCCGGCTTGAAGGTGCAGAACGAGCCAAGCGGCGATGTTTCGGTCATCCCCCAGGCATGCAGAACCTGCACATCATAGATGTTCTGGAACGCCTCGATCACTGCGCGTGGACAGGAGGAGCCGCCAATCACCACGCGATCAAGATGGGGCAGCATCTTGCCCGTCTCTTTCAAGTAAGCGAGCAGCGGCAGCCAGATCGTCGGCACCGCTGCGGTACAGGTGACGCCCAGATCCAGCATCTCATAGAGGCTCGCCGGGTCCATCATCCTCCCCGGCAGCACCATGGTCGCCCCCGCCATGGGCGTCGCATAGCCCGTGGACCAGCCATTCGCGTGGAACAGCGGGACGACCGGCATCATCACATCGTTCGAGCTGAGCGAGAACATATCCGGCTGGATCATCGCCATCGCATGCAGCACGTTCGAGCGGTGGGAATAGACGACCCCTTTCGGATGGCCCGTCGTGCCAGAGGTGTAGCAGATCCCACAGGCCGCCTGCTCGTCCACCGGCTCCCAACCTGCATCACCGTCCTCGGCCTCCATCAGCTCTTCGAAACAGAGCGCATTTGGCAGCGTCGTCTCAGGCATGTGATCGCGATCGGTCATCACGATATAGCCTTTGACCTTCGGCAGGGTGGCGGCGACCTGCTCGAGAACCGGCACGATGTCATGATCGACCAAGACCCATTGGTCCTCGGCATGGTCGATCACGTAGGTGAGTTGCTCGGTCGACAGGCGCGGGTTCAAGGTGTGTAAAACTGCGCCCGCGCCCGGCACGCCATACCAGATCTCCATATGCCGGATCGTGTTCCACGCCATGCAGCCGATCACATCGCCGGGCTTCACGCCCAGGCGGCGCAGCATCTGGGTCACCTTGCGTGCCCGGGTCGCGGTTTGCCCCCATGTCGAGCGCGTGATCGGCCCCTCGATCGAGCGGCAAAGCAGCTCGCGATTGGTGTGATAGCGCGCAGCATGATCGATGATATGGCTGACCCGTAGCGGCCAGTCCTGCATGTTGCCGAGCATGCGTTCCTCCCTGTCGGCATTCTTATTGTCAGACCTTTATGGCAAGCGAGACGCGGTGAGGGAAGGGCGTTTTATCTGTTCCTTCGAGTCAGCTTGCTTCCTCTGAAGTTTCCCGCTGTGCGAACATACCGAACAGTATCACCACCAAATCACCCCTGGCAAAAAGTCGGCTTTTGCGGCTTGGCAGAAACGGTAGTAAGCGCCTGCCCGGTCCACCTGACGCGGGTAGCCCTCGGCACTTAAATCGCGTCGGATTTCGTCTGCACGCCTTTGCTCAATCGCACGGCACAGACCCAGCTGAGCACTAACAAGAGAGCTGCCGTGCCGAGGCAAAGCGGCAAACCCCCGATCTGATAACTCAGGCCGGAAAGCAGCGTCCCAACCAGGCGTCCCGCCGCGTTGGACATGTAGTAAAAGCCCACATCCATGGTGACGCGCGCGCCGGTCGTGAAGGCGAGGATCAGATAGGAATGAAGCGAGGAGTTCACGGCGAAGACCGCCCCGAAGATCAGCAATCCCGTCACCAGCGAGATCGTCAGCCACCCCTCTGGCCCAGCCGCGATCCAGGCAAGGCTCGCCAGAATCGCCGGGATTACGGCCAGCGCGCCAACCCAAATCTGCGCGAGCTTAACCGTCTGCGACAGGGTTTTCTCTTTTGCTTTCAGTATCTTCGGCGCGAACGCCTGGACCGCACCGTATCCGATGATCCAGGCAGCCATGAAAGTGCCGATCATGAAGAACGCAGCCTTGTTGCTCGCGGTCGAACCGTCCGAGAGGACTGAGTAGAAATAGATCGGGATGCCGACGACAAACCACGTATCCCGGGCGCCGAAAAGAAAAAGCCGCGCGGCAGAGAGGCGATTGATGTTCGGATCCTTGGAGAAAACCTCTGAAAACTTGGCCTTCTTCGACCCCCGCGGCAGACCAGATGGCATGAACACCGCGACCGCCCCCAGAACGACCGTCAGCGCAATCGCCATGGCAATGACCGAGCCATCAAATCCCACTGTGCCCAGCAGCAAAGCGCCAATCAAGAACCCCAGCCCTTTGACCATATTCTTCGAGCCGGTCAGGATCGCCACCCACCGAAAAAGTGTGCCATCCCCCTCTGGCGCAAGGAGTTTTACCGCACTCTTCGAGCTCATCTTCGCAAGATCCTTGGCGACGCCCGAGACCCCTTGAACGGCCATCACAAAGATCACCGATGTCACAACCGCCCAGGTTGGATCCAACTGAGCCAAGGCGCCCAGCGCCAGAATCTGCAGGACCAGCCCGGCGTAAAGCGTTGAAGTCAGCCCGAACCGCGCCGCGATCCATCCGGCGGAGAGATTCGTGACCACCCCCATAAACTCATAGAGCAGGAACAGATAGGCAAGCTGGATTGGGGAGAACCCCAGTGTATGAAAATGCAGGAGCACCAACATCCTCAGCGCCCCATCGGTCAGCATGAAGGCCCAATAGGCCGCCGTGACCGCGATATAAGCCGCCAGCCCTTCGGGTTTTGGTTGGCTCGCCTCGGCCATCAGAGCTGCTCAACCACCATGCGGGTCACATCCGCCAGGCGCCAAGCATAGCCGTACTCGTTGTCATACCAGGCATAGACCTTCACTTGGGTGCCATTGACAACCATGGTCGAAGGCGCATCGATGATCGCCGAGCGCGGATCATTCAGATAGTCGGCCGAGACCAGCGGGCGTTCCTCATAGCCCAGGATCCCGCGCAATTCTCCCGCCGCATACTCGGCGAACAGCGCGTTGACCTCCTCCACGGTCGTTCTCCGTTTTACCTCGAAAACACAGTCGGTTAGCGAGGCATTGAGCAGAGGAACACGGACGGCATGGCCATTCAGGCGCCCCTTGAGATCCGGATAGATCAGCGTGATCGCAGTCGCTGACCCGGTCGTCGTCGGGATCAGCGAGTTCAAGGCCGAGCGGGCGCGGCGAGCATCCTTTGCGGGACGGTCCACGATTGTCTGCGTGTTGGTCACATCGTGGATCGTGGTGATGGAGCCATGCTCGATCCCGATCGCCTCGTGGATTACTTTGACCACCGGCGCGAGGCAGTTGGTCGTACAACTCGCCGCGGTGACCAAATGATGCTGCGCCGGGTCGTAGAGCTCGTGATTGACGCCGTAGACGAGGTTCAGCGCGCCTTCTTCCTTGATCGGCGCAGAGACAATCACCTTCTTAACACCTGCGTCGAAATAGGGTTGCGTCTTAGTTGTTGTCTTGAAAACCCCTGTGCAGTCGACCACCACATCGATGCCCATTTCTGCAAGCGGCAGATCCTCGATCTTCTTCGCGCTCATCAGCCGCATTCTCTGGCCGTTCAACGTTACGCTCTCGGCATCGTGAGCGATCTCCGCCGCCCAGCGGCCATGGACCGTGTCGAACTCCAACAGCATCGCGTGTTGGGCCGGGTCGCCGACCGCGTCGTTGAGAAGTACGATCTCGCCAGGGCAGCCCTCATCAATGAAGGCGCGCAAGGCAAGTTTGCCGATCCGGCCAATGCCGTTGATCGCGATCCTGGTCATAGGCTTATCCCTTAAGCTTCGCCCAGCGCATCCAGCGCATGTTGCAAATCTAGGCGGTTCATATCGCGGATAGGAAGGTCAACGAGACCGGCAATCCGGCGCTCGAGCGTCTGATAAGCGATCATGTAGCCATTGACCCTTTCCTGCGGATCTTGCCAGAGGCTTGCCGGGTCCGGCACGCTCCAATGTGCCGTCAGCGGCTGACCGCGCCATTTTGGTTGATCTTCATTAGCGGCGCGGTCGCAGACCGTGAAAACAAAGTCCAGCTCGGGGCTGTCGTCTGCTTGAAAGCTGCCGAGCGGTTTCGGCGCGAAAGATGACGCGTCGTGCCCCATCTTGTGAACCACATCGCGAGCATGCGGATTGATCTCCTCTTTGGGAGAAGTCCCCGCTGAGAAGGCCTCAAACCGCGTTTCTCCAAATCTCCGAAGCAGCGCTTCAGCAAAGATCGAGCGCGCTGAGTTTCCCCGGCAGATAAACAAAACCTTCAACGGCTGCGCTGAGTTTCGCTCGATCCATGAATTCGTGAAGCTTCCTGCCATTGGTGCACAGAGCTCGGGTCGGCCCCGGCAACAATCCGCGACCAAAAACTCCGTCAAGCCTGACAATCTGGCAAAGTCTATTCGATAGTAGATTGATTTGCCGTCTCTTTCCGAAAGCACGAGGCCTGCCCGAGCAAGTGCGCTCAGATAGACCGAAAGAGTGCTATGTTTGATCGCCAATGCATCCGCCATTTCGGCTGGACGAACGCTGCCTGGGGCACGACGCGCCAGCAGTCGAAACACCGAGAGTCTTCCTGGATGGCCAAGCGCTGTAAAAGCTTCAATCGCGGAATTCTTTTCCATATTTCATGAATAATAGAATTATAAACGATTCTGCAAGATGTGAAGCTGAGCGAGAGCACTATTGATTCGTGAGCCAACAGGAACTCAACCCTAAGCACCGCCAAATCGGGCAATGATCCAAATTGGATTGCGGGAGAATGGGACCTTTCGTGCCAAATCGATCTGAAATATTTTTCACGAGTTCGTGACTGAGTGTAATCTAGAACTTTGACAGCTCCAAGAGGGGTCGAATTTCGAGCCAAACGCGCGCCACAAATCTGAAATCAGCCAATCCGTCAATATGCACGTTGAGAGCGATTAACAGTTAATTATCAACTTATGAGAATTGGTGTCCAGATTCGGTTCAGAACCCACATGACGCAATCGTTGTCAACATACCGAAAGAAATCAACCCATTGCCAGAAAACGATTTTTCCCGCCGCTAGGTTCGCTGCGCCTTGATCTCGGCTAAAATGATGCTCCCAAAATGCAGTAAGTTCCAAGGGGAAGACAATGAGTGACAATAGTTCGATCGGGACGCCGCTGGGTGTCTCGCTGGAGGAGCTTTGTTCGCTTCTCAGCGACATCACAGATGGCCTGCCGGATAACGGCCTTTTCATCGGCACAAGCGCTGATGAGACACAAACGATCACCACACCGATTGCGACCATCAACATGCGCGGCGGCAATGACACGCTCGTTGTCGATACGGATACCCGCGATGTCCGCGCCGGAACCGGAGACGACGATGTCACTCTGAATGGCGATGCTGAGATCGTTCGTCTGGGCAGTGGTAATGACACGATCGACGCGAATGGAAGCGTCGATGAAATCAGAGCGGGCGGTGGCGATGATGTAATTCATGTTGAAGGCTTGGCTGGCACTATCCGAGCGGGCAGCGGCAATGACACCGTCGTCCTAACCAACGGCGCCAAAGACGTGCATCTTGGCAGTGGCGACGACTCGCTTGAGATCGGCGATCTTGTTGGGTTTGCCAATGGCGGCTCCGGCACGGACACCTTGATCTTCAATTTCAACGCCGGTGATTTTGACGTCACACTACAGGGCAACAAAGTGATTTTCGCTGATCGTTTTACCGGCGAAGAGATGGTGACCAGGAACTTCGAGGAATTCGAGTTCCTCGACCGGAGCTTCTCTTTAGCGGAGATCCAGGAAGACTTCGACCCGGATGCTTCACCATACATTCAGGTTGGCGGCGGCACCCAGGTTGTTACCGTCAACGACACTGATCCCGGCGTCAGCGTGATCTGGGATCGCGTGGTTCAGCAGGCTGTGATCGACACCGACACGCCCGTTGGTCCAACGATCGCGTCCCGCGCTTATGCGATGATGCACACCGCCATGTATGATGCTTGGTCATCCTTTGATGGCACCGCGGTACGCGTTAGCTTTGATGAGACTGGAAACAATCAGTCGCTGATCGATGATCTCATCAGCCTGGGAGATGATGCAAAGACCAAGGCAATGAGCTTCGCGGCAATCACTGTGCTGCGTAATCTCTTCCCAGATGTCGAGGATCTCTACGTCAAGGTAATGGAGGAGCGGTTCGGCTTTGATCCCGACGACACCACCAGCCCAGAGGCAGCGCTCGGCATTGATGCTGCCAATGATCTCCTGGCGTTGCGCGGTCTCGACGGGTCGAACCAAGATGGTGGCTATACAGGCGACTTCACGCCAACCAACTCCGGTCCTCTGGACATCAATGACATCACCGCCTGGACGCCGGAGAACGTGCCGCTGGACCCCGAAGAAGGCAATGTCGGTCGCCAGAGCTTCCTGACGCCGCAATGGGAAGATGTCGAAAGCTTTGCAATCGACGAGAATCCGGACGGGTCGACCAACTTCGAGAACGTACGGCCAGTTGCTCCGCAAGGCTTCTTCACCGAAGCCTTCGAAGGAGCGGTTCTGAACTTTGACGATCAGACCATCACCTTCGAAGGCTCGACCTTCGCCGTCGACAAGAGCCTGATCGGCACCGTGATCAATGAGGGCTTCGTCAACCAGGCGTTGGAGGTCATCGACGCGAGCGCCAACCTGACCGATGAAGAGAAGATCATCGCCGAGTTCTGGGAAGACGGTGGCGGCACGGCCTTCCCGCCAGGCACATGGATGACGTTTGGCCAGTTCGTCTCGGCCCGAGACGACAACTCGGTCGACGAAGACGCTCAGCTCTTCTTCGCGCTGGGGAATGCGGTAATGGATGCAGGCATTGCAACATGGGAGGCGAAAGTCTTCTACGACTATGCCCGCCCGGTCCGCGCGATCCGCGATCTGGGTGAGCTCGGTCTGATCGGTGAGTTCGGCGAGGACGAAGTGACCGGTGAGTTCGGCAATGTCATCGAAGCCTTTGGCGGCTTTGATGAAGACGGCTTTGGCATCGGCACCAAGACGATCCTGGCGGAGAACTTCATCACTTTCCAACGCCCGGGCGCCGATCCGTCGCCGCCTTTTGCTGAGTATACCTCGGGCCACTCGGCTTTCTCGGCGGCAGGTGCGGAAGTGCTCAAACTCTTCACCGGTTCGGATGACTTCGGCGGCTTCGTCGATTTCGAGCCTGACACGATCCAGTTCGAGAACGGCGTGCCGGAGAACGAGGTGACGCTCGCCTGGGACACCTTCAGTGAAGGCGCTGATGAAGCAGGTCTCTCGCGCATCTTCGGTGGCATCCACTTCGACGAAGGCGATGTGAACGGGCGCCAGCTCGGCCGCGACGTCGGCGAGTCGGCCTTCAACCTTGCGCAGAAGTTCATCAACGGCGAAGCAGGCGACGAAGATCGTCCATTCTTCGTCGACGATCTTTTAGTGTAGCAATACCAAGCGAGGCCTCCGGGCCTCGCTTACATATTTGTTTCCATTGATTTCTTCGGATCGAAAACCCAGTCTTAGTGCGTGGCCGCAGGGCCGATTGAGGCTATTCGAGAGATTTCCACTTTGCGGATTTCTGCATCTCTGATGCTGCTTTGCGCAGTCTTTCTGCCCGACGAGGGAACGGCGCAGCAATCCCTCACTTTAAAACTAGCCGACGGTCGCACAGTTGCCCCGCTGGAGAATCTTCGTGAGTGCGATGTGTGCCCCGAGATGATCGTGATGCCCTTGGGCTCCTTCATGATGGGCGCGACGCTAGAGTCATCCCGCAATCCGTTCGATTTCTACGGCAAAAGCCCCTCTTTCCGAGTTCGCGGCCCCGATGAGATCAACATTGTCCCCGACGAACATCCCCGCCATCGGGTCGAGATCGACATCCCCTTCGCCATGGCGCGGAATGAACTCACCCATCGGGAATGGATGGTTTGTGTGGCTGATGGGGGCTGCTCGCACAATCCGGATCATCGGGTTCTGGTGTTTCGGGAGGGATATGTCCGAATGGGGCCTGATCATCCGGTTATGAATGTGTCCTATCTCGATGCCCTGGAATACGTCGCATGGCTCAATGGCCGTGTCGGAGCGGACGTGTATCGCCTGCCGACGGAAGCTGAGTGGGAATACGCCGCCCGCGCGGGCACGGAGACGCGGTTCGCGCAGGGAGATGATCTTACCGCAGATCAAGCGAATTTTTCCCGCAGTGCGACCGAGCGCATTCTGATGAAAGATATGCCACATCTGACCAATCGAGAACGACCTGTTCGCGTTCATGAGCTTGATGCGGCCAACTTTTGGGGGCTGCGGCACATGTCCGGAAATCTCCTCGAGCTCACACTCTCGTGTTGGTCGGATGAGCATATCGGCCTTTCCAGCACAGGTGCGTATCTGAACCTTGCCCGATCTCAACAAGACTGTCACCGCAGCGTGAAGGGTGGGGCATTTGCTTCTGCGATGGATGGTTTGCGATTGGCGTGGCGAAGTCGGGCGCCTGAGAACTTCAAAAGAGACTTTCTAGGCTTCCGAATTCTAAGAGAACTCGCAAAGGACTGAAGCTCGCCGGATTTGGCGCCTCCTAGTGAAAATCCCGACTGGGGAACAGCACCTTCGCCTGATCTCGGGGGTGCATCGCTCTGGGCGGTGTGCGCGGCGGGATTGGGCGTTTGCCCTCATCAGCGCGGGGGCTTGAGGTGTCGGTGGGCATGCCAAGCGCGTCGAGCTTGCCCGAGAGATCCTCCACATGCCAGGCGATCAGGTGGGTAACGGCGCCCTCGCGCTGCCAACGACCAGTGATGCGCAAGAGGCGCCCCTGCATGACCGCGCGTCGGAATTTCAGGTAGACCCGGTTCCAGACGATCACGTTGGAAACTCCGGTCTCGTCCTCCAGCGTCAGGAAAATCACGCCCGAGGCGGTGCCGGGACGCTGGCGGGTGATCACCAGCCCCGTGGTCACGACCTTGGAGCGGTCCGAGAGACGCTTGAGCCCCTCAGCCGTCAGGCCCGGCAATTCCGGGCGCAGGATCTGGAGGGGGTGGGCGCGCAGGCTGAGGCGCATCACCCGGTAATCCTCGACCACCTCCTCGCCCGCGGATGGCACGGGCAGGTTCGGATCGCCCTCCTTGATCCCCTCACCCTCGGGGAAGAGCGGCAGCGGTTTGGCGCCGTCCAATGCCCGGGCGTCCCATTGCGCTTGGCGCCGGGCGATGCCTGAAGGGGCGAAGGCATCCGCGCGGGCCAGTTTCTCGATCGACCCGCGCGAGATCCCGGCCCGGCGCCACAGGCTCTCCACATCCGGGTAGCCATTGCCACGGGCCGCCGAGATCCACTGCCCATCCTCCTCCTTCACACCCTTGATCTGGCGAAAGCCCATGCGGAGCGCGAGCTTGCCGTCCATCGCAGGCTCCAGCGTGTTGTCCCAGTAGGAGCGGTTGACGCAGATGGGCCGGACTTCGACCCCATGCTCGCGGGCGTCGCGGATGATCTGGGCAGGCGCATAGAACCCCATGGGCTGGGAGTTGAGGAGCGCACAGGCGAAAACCGCCGGGTGGTGTCGTTTGAGCCAAGAGGAGGCATAAACCAGGAGCGCGAAGCTGGCGGCATGGCTTTCGGGGAAGCCGT
>JBCDAQ010000074.1:0-17103 GCA_039185285.1 Pseudomonadota bacterium | reverse complement strand
CTCGAACAACACCGTCTCGGTCCTGGCAGAAGAAGCCTATGACGCGAGCGAGGTCGACACCGACTGGCTGAACGTAAGGATAGCCGAAGGCGAAGCGGCGCTGAGCGACATGGCGGAAGATCGTCTTCAAGCAGAGAACCAGCGGCTGAACGATCTCAGGGCAATTGCTGGGCAACTGTAGAAGCACACGGCTTGTGAGCTTCTAGAGGCCTCGAATTTCGGGGCCTTTTTCTTTTTTGCTCCAGACGGCCAGCATCGACCGGCTACTCGCGAGCCATTCCCGCAAAAGACTTTTGCGCATTTTGCCGGTTCACTCGACCATGTGCGCCGCGGTAGTCAACCGTATCGAACGAGTTGGAGCCGAGATATGAGCATCAAAATGGGTCTGCATCCGCGCAGTGGTCCAAAACCAGAGACCACCAGCAATATACCGCATTCTCAACTCACCCAGCACGGACCCGACGTCGTGATTGAGAAGCTTCACGCTTGGTGCTTTTCCCTGTCTGACGTCGTCAATGAGCAAAGCGCCATCTCAGTCCCAGGCGCTCGGGCGCTTGTCCTCTGCGATGGGGTAGAGTGCAATCAAAACGCCTTTATGATCGGTCGGGAGTTCGCCCATATTCACCCTCACCCGGACAGTGGCAGTATGCACATCCAACTAAGTGCCGAGGATGCACGTGAAGTCGTGGAGACGGGCTGGGGTGAGGACCACTTCTTTGTCACATTGGGAAAACTGCCACCTGGGCTGGTCATGGTCTTCTCACCACGTGATGAGGTGGAACTCGAAGCGGTAAAAAAGATCGTGACCCGCTCCCACGAGTTCGCGACCGCGACAGGCTGATCGCGAAGTAAGACGCGGCCTAGTCTAAAATATCGGCGAACTCGGCAAAAACGCGGGAATAGGTATCCCGCTTGAACGGCACGATTTTGCGGATCAGTTCAGCCTCGGGCATCCAGGCCCATTCGCGGAACTCTGGCTCATATGTATCGATGCGCACATCGGTGTCAGTGCCGTGGAACCGTAGCGCGAACCAGCGCTGCTTCTGTCCGCGGTACTTGCCCTTCCAGAGCTTCATGACCAGATGGCGAGGCAGATCGTAGGCGTGCCATTCCGAGCTTTCGCGCAAAACTTCGACCTTGCTAGCGGGAATACCGGTCTCCTCCGTCAGCTCGCGGAGCGCCGCCTCGACTGGAGTCTCACCCTTGTCGATGCCGCCTTGCGGCATCTGCCAGGCATCCATCGAACTGTCCAGACGTTGCCCGGCAAAGATATGGCCATCGTGGTTCAAGACCACCAGACCAACACTGGGGCGATAGGGCAGTTTCTCGATCGCCTCGACCGACAGGGCCACGGGGACCTCCTAAAAATGAGCTAAGGGGCAGGGCCCCTCAGATCATTTCGTACCCCCGTTCCCGTAGATTGCAAGCCCAGCGAGAAGATCCAGCGCGTAAGCCAGCTGGAAATCTTCCGAACGCAGCTTTGCTGTTGCCTCATGGCGCTCGCGCTCTTCTTCCAGTTGCTCGCGTTCGTCGTCGGAAAGCTCATTGGTGAGCGATCCGCGCAGATCGGCTTCCGAACGGGTCCGGCGTTGTTGGGCCTCCTCCTCTTCTTCGCCAGCATCGATCCGGCGCTCTTCGACAAGGATGTCTGGCTCGATGCCCAACGCCTGGATCGACCGGCCTGACGGCGTGAAGTACCGCGCCGTGGTCAGTTTCATCGCGCCCTTGTCGCCAAGACGCATGACGGTCTGGACAGAGCCTTTCCCAAAACTCTTGGCGCCCAGAACGATCGCGCGGCGTTGATCTTGCAACGCGCCCGCCACGATTTCGGAAGCCGAAGCGGAGCCTTCGTTGATCAGCACAACAAGCGGCTTGCCATCTGTCAGATCGCCCTCGCGGGCATTCACTCGATCGGCTTCCTCCAGATCGCGGCCACGGGTTGAGACGATCTCACCCGTATCTAAAAACGCATCCGATACAGCAATTGCTTGGCTCAGCAGGCCACCGGGATTGTTGCGCAGATCGATCACGTAACCGGCAACACTCTCGGCACCGATCTCCTCTTTAACCTTCGCAATCCCCGCTTCGAGGTTGTCAGCGGTCTGCTCGTTAAAGGTTGTGATGCGCAGAACGCCGACATTACCTTCGACCCGGGTGCGCACGGCGCGGATCTTGATCGTGTCGCGCACGATCGTGACGTCGAAAGGCTCTTCGACATCCTCACGACTGATCGTGATGATGATCTCGGATCCAACCGGTCCACGCATCTGATCGACGGCTTCCGACAGGGTTAGGCCAAGAACACTTTCACCGTCGATATGGGTCACGAAATCGCCAGCTTCGAGGCCCGCATTGGCCGCTGGCGTATCGTCGATCGGAGCGACGACCTTTACGAAGCCGTTCTCCATGGTCACTTCGATCCCAAGACCGCCGAATTCGCCCTTTGTCTGCTCGCGCATATCCTCGAAGTTCGAGGGTGGGAGATAGGCCGAATGCGGATCAAGCGAGGAGAGCATGCCGTTGATCGCAGCTTCGATAAGTTCCTGCTCATCGACCTCTTCAACATAGGCAACGCGCACCCGCTCAAAGATGTCGCCAAAGAGATCGAGGTACTCATAGGTGTTGCGGGCAGAATTTTCCTGCGCGATCACGGGGGCGATGATATGCGGGGACAACGCCCCCAATGCTACACCTGCACTCAGAGCCAAAAGTGTCTTGCGCATGAGCTGATCTTTCCTCTGTTGCCTTATCGCTCCGGTGCGAACCACGGAACCGGGTCTATAATTTTATCGTCCTGTCGTAACTCTATATAGAGAGTTTCAGATAGGACCAGTGCCTGAGTTTCATCTGCCGCCAACAAAAATTCGTCACTAGCGGGCAAATCTCCGCCCATATCGCCGATCTTTTCGCCTGTCAGAACGGTTTCTCCGACTTCGCGGGTCACGTTGCTGATCCCTGCAAGCACGATCAGCCATCCCGCGCGTGGCTCTAAGACGACAACTTGATCATATCCAATCAGTGGACCAGCGTAACGCACAGTTGCGTCAACAGGGGTTATCACTTGGGCGTACTGAGTTGTTTGTATCACAAGCCCAGGCCCAGTTTGGTTGGGATCCACCTCGCCGATCGCTGGAAGGGCCAAGGTGCCCTTGCGGGTCTCGAAAGGTTGAGAACTTGCCGAAGCGCTCTGCAGCGCACCGAGTGCGGCAGTCAGATCGCCAAGATCCTTCGCCCGCTCCGCTGCAGAACTCGCGGCAACGAGGATTTCTGTATCAGCAACCGATCGGGCGCGGCCTCTTAGAGCCTCTGCGCTTTGTGCTCTCAGATCCTGCAAACCTGCAAGCGTTACCCGGATATCGGCACGTGCATCCTCTTGCACGGATCTGAGGGCTTGTATCTCCGCTAGTTGCTCGCGGACGGCGATGAGCCTTGCGTTCATCTCAGGTGTGAGGGCGCTGATCAGAATGCCTGCGCGGGCAGCCTCCACCGGTCCGCCCGGATACACCAACAGAGCACTTTCCGGCGCCCGCGAGATCGATTGCAAGGCAGACAGCGCCGCACTCAACCCAGCGCGATCGATGGCGAGATTGACGCGGAGCACTTCTTCTTCCGCTGCCAGGACCCGCAAACCCATATGAAAGGCGGAAAGCGCCGCTTCCTGAGCGCGCACTGCGCCGCCCAGAGCAGCAAGCCTCGCGGCTGGATCGTCGGCTTGAATGAGGGCCGTCCTCGCCTCGTCCAGCAAGGCTTTTGCGGTCGCGATCTCCGCAATATCGGCAGCCGTCGCAGAAGCCGCCAGGCTCAGAAGTGCAGCGCTGACGAGCCGCTTCATTCGCGCCTGAGGAGCGATTGGCCAGTCATCTCCGCTGGTTTCGCCATGCCCATTAGGTCGAGAAGAGTTGGGGCGAGATCCGCGAGCCGACCGTTGGCAAGACCGGAGCCGCCGCGCGACACGTCACGCTCCACCAACAAAACCGGAACCGGGTTGGTCGTATGCGCCGTATGGGGGCCGCCAGTCTCAGGATCGATCATCATCTCACAATTCCCGTGATCCGCTGTCACCAACATTGTTCCCCCAACTTCCCCCAGCGCGTCAAGCGCCCGGCCAAGGCTCTTGTCGACCGCTTCGCAGGCAGCGATTGCCGCCTTGAGAGAGCCTGTGTGCCCGACCATGTCGGGGTTGGCGAAATTGACCACGATCAGATCGAAATCCGCTTGGATCGCTGCGACCAGTTTGTCTGTCACTTCTGTGCAAGACATCTCGGGCTTGAGGTCATACGTTCGCACCTTCGGCGAGGGTGCCATATAACGCGCCTCTCCGGGGTCGGGATCCTCAATCCCGCCATTCAAGAAAAAGGTTACGTGAGGATATTTCTCGGTCTCGGCGAGACGGAACTGAATCTTGCCGTGTGACGCCAGCCACTCGCCCAGCGTGTTGATAATCTCCTCTGGTGGAAAGATCGCCGGCATCCATTGGTCGATCTTGCCTGAGTAGCTGACCATACCCAAAGTTGCAGCAAACTCTTGGCGCGGAGCTTCAAAGCTGTCAAAGGCCGGATCTAGCAGAGCATGAAGGATTTCGCGCATCCGGTCGGCTCGGAAGTTAGCCGCGAGCAGCCCATCGCCCGGTTTCATTCCAGCATAGCCCGGTGCAATCACTGCGGGCTCGATGAACTCATCAGTGATACCAGCCGCATAAGCCGCCTCAATCGCTGAAACGGCCCCTTTCAGCCGCGCCCCCTGTGCTTCTGCGATCAGACGGTAAGCTTCTTCAACCCGTTCCCAACGATTGTCGCGATCCATAGCATAGAAGCGGCCACATATTGTCGCCAGGCGTACGCCCTTCAGGGGTGCAATGCTGGCCAGAAACCGGGCCATCGCCTGACGTCCGGTCTTTGGCCCGACATCGCGCCCATCCATAAATGCATGAATTTCAACAGGAATATCGAGCTTCGACAAAATCGTCGCGAGCGCAACAATATGGTTTTGGTGGGAATGCACACCGCCATTGCTGACCAAGCCAAGCAGATGGACCGCACCGCCGCTCGCCTTCATCTGCGTTAAAAAACCCATCAACGCTTGCGCAGTGAAAAGGCTCCCATCCGCAATTGCCTTGTTGATCTTGGGCAGGTCCATCCAAACGACACGACCCGCACCGATATTGGTGTGCCCGACCTCGGAATTGCCAATCTGACCCGGTGGCAGCCCAACATCTTCACCACTGGCTGAGAGTTCGGCATGCGGACACGTCTCAAACAAATAGTCAATGTTAGGGGTTTGGGCCAGCTTGGGCGCGTTGCCTGCTGTCTCCTCACGCAGTCCCCAACCATCGAGGATGGTTAGGACGACGGGGCCTCGCTGCATTATCTTCTCCGTCTTAATCCGAGATGCTACCTATTGTTTACCCCTCTCTGCAGCAAGGGCTAAGTTCGCTTCAGGTTGTGTTATTGACCATACGTTCAGTCACGCAGGGTTGAAATGCCCCCTGGTTGGCGCCTGCGTGGATTCGGCCTATACCCAAAGCATGAGAAAAACTGCTTTTGCCATTCGCGCTGCTCTTTGCGCCCTCTTCGCCTTCGCTGCGCTGCCAAAGCAAGCTGAGGCCGAACCCGCCGTTGTTGTAGAACTCTTCACCAGCCAGGGATGTTACTCCTGCCCACCGGCCGATGAGGTCCTGGGCAAGCTGGCCGAGTATGAGGACATTATCGCGCTGTCCTTGCATGTCGACTATTGGGATTACTTGGGGTGGCGCGATACGTTTGCGCAGAAAGCTTTCACACGCCGCCAGTTCGACTATCGCAATTATATGGGCGAACGGGTCGTCTACACACCACAGATGATCGTGCAAGGCGTGAACCGGGTAACTGGTCAGCACAGTATGAGCGTGAAAGATGCAATCGCACAGGTCCGTGCGACCAAGGATCTCGCAAAGATCGAAATTTTCGAAAGTGATGGTGTTGTCAAAGGCCGGATCTCTCCGATGAATGGCGGCGCAAAGGCAGACGTTTATGTTGCCAAATACACCCGAGCAGAAACGATTCAGATCGCGCGTGGTGAGAATGGTGGCAAAACGCTCACCTACCACAACGTTGTCCGCGAAATGACATCGCTGCAAGAATGGCGTGGAGATGCGGTCGAGTATGACCTGCCCTCACCTGGCCCTGGCGAGGGTATCGCCCTCTGGGTTCAGGGTGACGGAGTGGGCCCGATCCTCGCGGCGGCCAAGTTCGAACGGTAGACGCGCCGCATCATAGATCCGAAGGTGGGCACATCGCTTCATCCGGTGAACGCGCGGTTCTTCACCCAACGGGTTAGATACATCAATACCAATGCCAGCTAAATCGGTCGCCCGCTTAGCGCGTATTTTTTGAATTTCGCAAAGTGATGCCCTTTCATTCAGAAGCTCCTCAAGATTAAAAGCTCTGAAAAAGTTGCCAGAAAGCACTTAATGCTGCATGCTTTTGAGCGAGTTACCGTAGAGTCGTTACTTTGAGGGGTGTGGCGTGACTATTGGGCTATTTAGAAGAACTCATGCGGCGGGACTGGCGCTAGCAGCGTCCATTGCGGTCGCCGCGCCATCGCAAGCGGCTACCCTTATCGGCGATCAAGTGGACATCGCGCTGACCGGCGGAATTTCACTGCAAGACTTGGGTGTCCTGGTCAACGACGATGTGGAGATTCAAGGCGGTGACGCGAGTACGGATTTTGGCGAGTTCCTGTTCGCTTCGGAGTTCATTGATATTGGCGCCGACAGGATCGATCTGCAGTTTGACCTCCCTTTGGGGTCGGATGGCATGCTGACCTTCAGCGATCTGGACTTTGGGCTTGGCATTGGAGTCGCAAGTCTCACAAGTACAAATGCGGCAGTCACGCAGGCGAATGTTTCGACGACGCTGACATCGGTCACCATTGACGCGAGCGACTGGTTCTTTGCCGGGGGAGAGGCCACGCTGTCTCTGACACTGACGGAAGTGCCACTCCCGGCGGCGGGTTGGTTCTTGCTGCTCGGGATTGGCGCTATCGGCTTCGCACGGTCAAAGCATCAAGGCGCCTGACAACGATCTTGAAGATCAAGCGTCACGACCCGCTGGCGAACTAGTCGTCGAGTGTCTCTGTCCCGACTGTGCCGGAGTATCTGGGCAGGTCGTCCTCGATCTCCAACCAGGGCACCGCCTCTGACGCGAACACATGGAAGGTGGGGGCATAGGCTGTCGGGTCGTCCAGGCTGGCGGCGTAGAAATGGATCTCTCCGGGGAATTTATCCGCCTCATAGGCCATTTGGCTGCCACAAGTCGCGCAGAAGTAACGCCGAACACCGGGGGAGCTCTCATAGAGCTTTGGCGCCTCACCGGTCCATTCCCAATCGCCATCGCTGACGCCGATGAAACTGGTCATCGGGGCGGAGCAGCCTTTGCGGCAGCTCTCGCAGTGGCAATGGCCTTGCCAACGCGGCGTGCCACGAAACCGAAATCGGACTGAGCCGCACAGGCATCGTCCCGTCTGATCGCTCACGCCATTTCCTCCTCGACCTCTTGGACCTGAGAGCGTTTGGTTGTCCGCCAGCGGCGATGTAGCCAGAACCATTGATCCGGAGCTTCGGCCACCCAGGCGCCAATTCGGTCGTTCACCTCCTGCATCATCTTCTGAGGGTCGTCACCGGTCACGGGTTCTTCGAAAGTCACGTTGAACTTGCGCCCAGCAAGGTCGCGCACAGCCACAGTCGGGATCAGTGCGGCGCCTGTCCGCTGCGCCAGCTCAGCCGCGGCCAGCACAGTCTCGGCAGGCTTGCCGAGGAAATCCAAGTAAGGCGCGCCAGAGTTGCGCTGATCGACCAAAATCATCACCACGCCGCCCTTGCGCACATGGGCGAAGAGCTGGCGCATCCCGGTCCCCTTTTGCAGCACGGGCTCTCCCGCCGCCGGGATCAAGTTCAGCGTGAACCGGTCCAAAAAGCGATTGTTGAAAGCGCGATAGATGATCCCACACTCTTGGCCCATGGATTTCGCAGCGAACCGCACGGCCTCCCAATTCCCGAAATGGGCCGTCACCAGGATCGCGCCTTTGCCGTCTGGCCGCTCGCGCAAATGCTCCTCACCATCGACTTGGATGCCAACTTCGCGAAGAACTTTGTCTAACCGGCTGTATTCAACAAAGAGGCAGAGCGTCTGAGCACCGTTGGCTTTGACGAAGATCTTCTTCTCTGCCGGCGTCAGGCCCGGCCAGACGTGATCAACATTCTCGATAATCCGCTGGCGGGCTGCCGGGATCATCCAGGCGGCCAATCCACCCAGAGGCGCCAGGCTTCGCGTCAGGGTCCATGTGTTCAGCGGCCAAGTCAAAAAGCGAAAGCTCCAGGCGCTGGCATACATCACCCATTCCGTGGCCCGAGTTAGCCATTTGTCTTTATCCGTGACGTAGCTCATGCGCCCTCCGCGCCAGCGTCCAGAACCTCAAGGCGAGCAGGATCGTCGCGATCCAACAGGCGACCATGATTGCGATCAAAAGCCCCCGCTCGTCCCATCCCCAACCGTTTACCATCCACCAGCCAAAGGGCACCATGAAAACGGTGAAAGATACGAGATAACAGAGGATTGGCATCCACGCATCGCCAAAAGCGCGCACTGCCTGACCGAGGACAATCTGTCCACAGTCTGGCGCGTAGACAAAGGCGCATATCATACACAGCACCGCCGCCCGCGCGATGACATCGGGGTCGCTTGCGTATAGCCAGGCGATGGTGTCCCTGCCGAACCAGGTGATCAGCCCCATCGTTGTCATGATCGCAAGTCCGAGGCCGAGTCCAGTCCATCCCGCAAAGACCGCCTCGTTCATCCGCCCACGCCCGATCTCGTTGCCGACCCTGACACCGGTCGCGATCGAGAGGCCGAGGCCGATCATGAAGACTGTCGCCATCAGGTTATGCACGATTGAATAGGCGTCGAGCGCCAGCGCACCCAATTGCCCCGCAAACATCGTCATGGCGGCAAAGCCAAAGGTCTCGAACCCGTTAGAGATCCCGGCAGACATCCCCAGCTTGCGCATCGGCCAGCCCGCGCGCCAGCCGCCGGGGCCCCAGAACGTCTCCCACGGGCCGCGCACGCCCGCCTCAATCGCGTTCGCCTGGGTCAGGATCACCCACAGCATCATGCCGCAGACGATGATCCGCGCCAGTGTAGATGCCAGCGCCGCGCCAACCGCTCCCAGCTCCGGCATACCGAGATTGCCGAAGATCAGCACCCAGTTCAGCCCAAAGTTCACGATGTTCGCGACCAGCATCGCCGTCATGGCAAAACGCGGCCGCCCCGTGCTCTCGAGATAGAAGGCGCAGACGGCAAAGATTACCTGCGCCGTCATCCCCGGCGCCAAGGCATAGGCGACACTTGCGCCCCCTGTCGCCATCTTCGGGCTCTGGCCAAAGACCAACAACAACCACTCCGCCTGGCAGGTCAGCCAGGTCGCGAAAATCGAAAGGAAGCCGCCCCAGACCAGCGCCCTGCGCCAGGCGCGCCCACACTCCCCCCAAGCACCCGCGCCATAGGCCTGGCTAACGACCGGTACCAGGCCCGAGCAGAGCCCGATCGTCACCACCAGGATCGGCACAAAGATCGAAATCCCAAGATTCGAGATCCCCACCGCGCCAAAGCCGTAATTGCCCAGCATGATGATATCGACCAGCGCCATGATCAGGATCCCGGCGCGCGACAGCATCACCGGCCAGGCGAGCGTGAGAAGCTCGGCAACATGCCATTTCAAGCGGGGCAGGAAGGGCGTCATTCGCGCGCTCTAACACGCTCCCGGTGCCAGACATAGATGCCCGCCGAGATAATCACCGACGCACCCGCAATCGTCACTGCATCCGGGATCTCGGCAAAGAACAGGAAGCCGACGATGGAGGCCCAGACAAAACCCATGTAGTTGAACGGTGCCAATGCTGAGGCGGGCGCCTGGTTCAGCGCATAGACCAGGCAGACATGGCCCGCGAGGCCAAAGGCCCCCATGCTCAGCATGATCAACGCATCCGTGCCCGTCGGTGTGACCCAGAAGAAGGGCAGGGCGAGGCTGGCAATCACCGTGCCCACGCCCGTTGTGTAAAGCAGCGTCGTCCAGATCGGCTCACTCGCGCCCAGCCACCGGGTCGCGATCTGGTAGCTCGCATAGAAACAGGCGGCCAGGGCGGGCAGAAGCGCTGCCATTTGGAAAACGTCGAACCCCGGGCGCAGGATGATCAAAACCCCTGTCAGTCCGATCAGCACCGCAACCCAGCGGCGCGTCCCGACCTGCTCCTTCAGCACAACGGCGCTCAGGATTGTGATGATCAGGGGCGAAGTTGCAAAGACCGCTGCTGCCGTCGCGAGCTCGAGATAGAAGAACGAGGTGAAAAACACCGCCGTTGCTGAAAACAGGAACAGTGACCGGATGAGTTGCAGCCCAAGATACTCTGTCTTCAACCGCTGTCTGACCGAGGGCAGAAAAATGAGCACCATCAAGCCGGTCTGTGCCGCATACCGCGCCCAGACGACTTGCGGCGACGGATAGTCGGCGACCAGCGTTTTTGCGCCTGCATCCATCAGGTTGAACATCAGAACAGCCAGCACAAAGCCGATCGCGCCGCGGCTCATCGGGGCCAGCGCATCGTGGCGCCGGCGGATTTCGGCGATCACGCGGTTTTGGGAACTGCCACCCCGATCATGCTGTCGCGGGTGACCAGGGCGGCCAGTTGTTCAGCACTCCAGCCATCGGTCCCCGCCGGCCTCGCGGGCAGCACGAGGTAGCGCATATCCGCCGTGGAGTCGTGAACCCGCACTTGCATATTGTCCGGGAGATCAAGGCCGAACTCGCTGAGCACCTTGCGCGGCTCCTTGACCGTCCGTGAGCGATAGGCCCGCGTCTTGTACCAGTCCGTCGGTAGACCGATGATGTTGCGCGGGTAGCAAGAGCAGAGCGTGCAGACGATGACGTTGTGGGCGTCCTCGGTATTCTCGACCACGACCAGCTTCACCGCATCAAGAACCGCGCCCATCTCCTCGGCCGCGGCCGATCCATCGGCCAATAGGCGTGCTTTGTATTCAGGATCGGTCCAGGCCCGCGCCACGATCTCGGCACCCAAAGCGGGCGAACGCGCATCCATCTTGTCGATCTGCGCTGTGATTTCGGCGGGTGAGGTGACGCCTTTCTCGATCAAGAGCTCGCGCACCGCGATCTCCATCTGCTGCCAATAGGTCAGCGGCGTATCGTTATCCGGGCGAAAATCGCTTGGGGAGTGGGGGTGATCATGGGGCATCGGCGGCCTCCAGCCAGTGCTCGAAAATCTCTGCGTCAATGGTATCGTCCGGGCGTTCCGTCGTCTCGCCCCAGACTTCGGTCATCGTGAAGCGCACCCGGTAAAGCGGCAATTTCCCGCCCGGGCGGCCATAGGCGAGCTCTTCTGGGTTACCAAAGGCCCCGCAGATCCGCTCCACCCGGCCCGTCTTGCCGCGCAGATACCACGGCGTGCGGATATGCCCAGGTGCTGGCCCGTTCTTCACTCGAACCACAGCACCCGGCAGGAAGCGGGGCGCACCCGGAGGATAGGGCGGTGGAAAAGCAGGTGGGTCAACCTTTGGCAGGCTCATTGGCTCTCCCCCTCATTCTTGCCGGGCATGATCGTCTTGAAGGTGTCGATTGGCGCTGCCTCGTATCGGTCCGCAAAGCGGGTGATCCGTTTGCCAAGCTCCGGCGCTTCGATCACATCGGTGGTCGTCAGGTCGCTGCCCATCAGGCAGACCATTTCGTCGGCCCCCGTGTTCACCATCGCGTGCGCCGGGCCCCCCGGCGGGAAGGCAACAAAATCACCAGGCCCCATCGCGTGACGCGCCTGATCCAGCATCACTTCGCCGGTGCCCGAGATCACATAGACCCACTCTTCCTCGCCATGATGGACATGGAGGGGGAAGGCCTGCTCCCCCGGCGCGATCCGCACCAAATTAACAGCGGATGCCTTCATCCCGGCCATCCGTGAGACGGGCATCATCGTGCAGCCCTTGGATGGATCCAGCGGGTGGCGAAAGGCAAAGCCGCCCTCGGCGACAGCATCCGCCCTGACGATCAGGTCAGGCGTGCTCATTCGCCTTCTCCCTGCGCCTCACCATAGGTCGGGCCGCGGGCCGCAACCTCTTCCATCTTGGCGTTGAGCTCTTCGATCGAGAACGTGCCCGCCTCGATCATGTTCTGCGTCACGCTCGCGATCCAACGCTCGTAATAGGTCATGGTCTCAAAGGCTTCTTCGCCCATGTCCTCGAGCACCCGGCGCAGGCTGTCGACCGTCATCAAGCCATTTGCCGATGCGATCACCATCAAGGCGTCGACCCGTTTCTCCCACAGCGCGAAATCATGCTCCCCGGCTTCAATCGCGGCTGCATCTTTGCCGCCCATATCGTGCCAGCGGCGTCCAGTTAGTACGATGTCAGACATGCCCTTAGGCTAGCGTCGATCTCGCGGCGCGCCAATATCAAAGATCGCTCAAGTTGTGATCTTCCCCATCAACTCTTGTGACATGTCTCTGATCAGGTCCGCGTCCGCCGGACCGATCACGATGGATTGGAAGCGTCCATCCTTCCAATGGGTGGCATTCATGCCTTTGATCTGTGTGTCGGTCGCCGCCTGCGCCGGAGACGAAGCAGCCATCAGGCAAAAGGCGATCGGATTGTTCGCGGCATCCAAAAAGACCAACTGAGCGAGTGGCTCGCCATCGAACTGCAATATCTGCGCCCGCTGGAAGCGAACGCCCTCGAGGCTCAAGGCGTCCAAGGTCAGATCAAGCCCCAACCTTTGGTTCACCAGGTCCAATCCCGCCTGCCGGGTTTGGGCGGGTATAGGTGCGCCGGTTACGGTTTCTGCTGTGTAGAGGACCTGATAGTCAGCAACCGCCTGATGCCAGCCAGGCTCAGACTGAGCCGGAAGGATCATCATTCCACTGCCTAGTCCGACGAAAAACAGCGAAACTGCCGCGGCCACCATTCGCCAATCGGGCCAGGCTTTTCTGGTCGTGCGAACCCGAGGGATCGCAATCTCCGGTGCGTCAGCCAGAAGTTGCGCCATCCCCTCTCTCAGCGAATCCACATCAAACGCCAATGCATCAATCCGCTCAGCCAGAGCAGGGTCACTTGCCAAGGCAGCCGTAATTTCAGCGGCCTCCTCTGGCGCCAGCCGACCATCCAGGAACGCGACGAGTTCTTCATCCGCAACGTCTTTAGGATCGAAGGATGAGTTCGTCATTCCGCCATCTCCGAATTCAATCTTCTGCGCCCCGTCGACAATCGGCTCATGACCGTTCCAACGGGGATCTCCAGGCGTTCCGCCGCCTCTACATAGCTATAGCCTTCAACATAAACCAGAAACATGGTCTCGCGATGGGCCTCCGGCAGTTTCATCATCTCTGACAACACTTGAGTGGCCATAATATTCGTCTCGCTCTTGTCGGGCGCGATCAAGTCGGCCTCCTCTGCCGGGACCAAACCCTGCCCTCGCCGAACGGACCTTGAGCGCAGCTCATTGCGCCAGATGGAGCCGAGGATTGTGAAGCACCATCGATCCAACCGCGTTCCCGCTTTGAACTGATGTGATCGCTCCAAAGCACGCAAGGCGGTGGCCTGTGCGAGATCTCCAGCATCCTCCCGGTTCCCCGACAAGACCAGGCCATATCGCCAAAGGCGCGGCATCAGACCGGGAAGCCCGGCTTGCATCTCTTCACGAGAAGTTTTCAAGGAATGAATAATCCCCCCCGCCTGCGTGTTCTAGTTTTTATCAAGCAGTCAGCAAGCTGCAACTTAGCCAGAGTTTTGGGAGGACACCATGAAGTTTTCAGCTACCTCGTTCGCGGCCGCCGCCGTGCTCTCAGCCAGCCTTGTCGCCGCCCCTGCATTTGCAGGCGGCTGGGCCTTGTCCGGGGACGAGTCGAAAGTCGCGTTCGGATCGGTCAAAAAAGATACCGTCGGTGAAGTGCACCACTTCGGCAATCTCAGCGGTAGCGTCGCAGATGACGGGACCGCAACGGTCGAGATCGACGTCACCTCGGTCGAAACCTGGATCGATATTCGAAATGAGCGGATCCAGAAGATGGTCTTCGATGCAGTAAGTTTCCCGCTCGCCACCATCTCAGCCAAGATCGACATGGATGAAGTCAACGGCCTGAAGCCCGGTGAAACCGCATCGGTTACCTCCGAGGCAACTGTATCGCTCGTGGGCCAGGACATCCCCGTCGAGGCCGATCTCTTCGTGGTCGCGCTCTCGGATCAGAAGGTTATGGTCACCACGGATGAGATGATCATGCTGTCCACCGCCGATCTGGGCATCGATGGCGGCGTTGATCAATTGATGGAGGTTGCCAAGCTTCCATCCATTACCCGCGTCACCCCGGTCACCCTGCGGCTCGTGTTCGAGAAGCAGTAAAGCCTGAGTTGTGTAAAGGGCGGGAATCGGGTGTCCCGTCCTCCTGCGTTGCGTGGAATGGCGTCGCTGGATCTCCCCCTCCGGCGATTCCAGGCAAATCTTCGAGTTGTGTTTGTTGGATCTGGATCAGGCTGGTCTTGCCTGGTCCAGATTTCGGTTTCTCAGGGGTCACTCCGCCTGCAGCTGGTACTTCGCTCGCAGCCAATCCTCCACATGATACGAGGTCGCGATCTTGCCTCCCTCAACCGTGTGGATGTCGATGGTCATAACCTGAAAGCTTTTGCCCTTCGGCTCCACGCCGAAGACTTTTTTGACCGGCGTGCCCGTGGCGATAGAGCGGACGATGAAGCGGTTCTCGACCTGCAGCACCTCCTGAATCTCCCATTTTAGATCCGGGATTGCTTCGCCGAACCCGGTGAGCGTTTTGGTCAGACCGGTGGCATCCGGTCCGCCGCGCGGTGTCGGGACTGAGACCCATTCGTCTGCCACAACAGCCCGGACGCGGGCATCGAGATCATCGCCCCTCGGGTTGCTAAGCAGGTCATTGTAGAAAGCCTCGACAACCTCCCGGTCCCCGGCATAGGCCATGGGCGCGAGCAGGATAAGAAGGGCAGTGAGAAGACGGCGCATTGGAAACTCCGTTGCTTAGTTTGGGGTGCGCGGACCTTCCCATGGCTCTGAATTGTTCGGTAGATGGTTCGAGCTATACAGATTGTAAGGTTTAAGCTAACAGTGATCGATGCTTGTCCGCGACCTTCGCCTGCTCTTCTACTTCACCCAGATCGCTCACGCAGGCTCGATCCGTGGTGCGGCAGAGGCGCTGGGGGTCTCGCCTCCGGTCGTGAGCCAGGCCTTGCGCGACTTGGAGGACTGTGTGGGGACCACTCTGGTGCGCCGGACGACCCGCCAATTCGCGCTCACTGATGCCGGTCAACTGCTCCGCGCCGAAGCAGATGCGATGCGCCGACACGCAGCCGCAGCGCTTGAGGTCGCCAGCGAGGACCGTCCGGTTGATGGTGATCTGCGCCTCTCAGTACCCGCAGAGCTTGCCCTTTCCTGGATGCCCAGGTTGCTGGCCGACTATCGCGCGGCCTACCCGGCAGTGCGCGTCTCGATGACGTCGGATGATCTGCACACGCCCCTGGGCCAGAACGCCGTCGACCTGGCGATCCGGGCGAGCTATCGGCCTACGGCCGAAGCGGCGGGGCGGATGCACCCGAAACCCATCGCGATCCTCCCGCTGGAATGCGTCAGCGCATATCCGGAGGAAGAGCCGGAGGAACCGCTCGACGCGCGCCTAACACGGATCGGGCTGCTCGGGATCGACCCCAACAGCCGAATGCAGCTCCACGCCATTGATCCAACCGGCGCATCGGTCGAAATCGCCCTACTGCCCATCGCGACAGCCTCCGACCGTTTAGCGCTCTACGGTATGGCGCGGAGCGGCCTTGGTGCTGCGCTCTTGATTGGCGAGACGGTCGCCGCCGATCTGGCCGCGGGCCGGCTCCACAAGCTGGCGCCCGGCTATAATTTCGGAGTCGTAGGGGTCCAAGTCCTCGCCGCCGACCCAAAGCCCTCACCAGCTGCGCGGGCCTTCATGCGGCTCGCCTCAAGCTAGGGCGATCGGCGGAGCACCAATAGGCGGTTGTTCGAAGGCATTTGATGGAGCTCCGGGCCTGAAAACCCCGAAGCCTCTTCCCGCAGCGCATCAATATCCCGGATCCCCCAAGAGGGGTCTCTCGCTCTCAGCGAGGCATCGAAGCGGATGTTGCCCTCGCCGGTATGCGCGCCAGCTTCCTTGAAGGGTCCGTAGAAGATCAGCAGCCCGGACGCCTCCAAAGCATGGCGCGCGCCTGCAATGATGCCCAGCGTTACCTCCCAAGGTGCGATGTGGATCACATTGGCAGAAAAGATTGCGGTGAGCGGCGTTTCGGCGATCTCCGGCATCTTGGGCCAGTCCGTCAACGCATCCAGCGCAATCGCGGGCTTCAGGTTCGGCGGAGAGAGATGTGCCCGCCAGGCGTCGATGGACCTTCGATGCACCTCGGCCGGATCGCTAGGGATCCACGTGATCTGGGGCAGGGCTTTGGCCAGATAAGCTGCGTGTAGACCGGTGCCCGCGCCGATCTCCAACAGCCGGCCGTTGCGCCCCGAAAGCAGCCCCGTCAGCTTCTCAGTAATCGGCTGGATGTTGCGTTCTGCACTCGGGGAAAGCATCCGTCCATCGGACGTCGCGTCAACACTTCCCGCCGAATACCGCGGATCTCCGCTCGAGGTCGGAGATCCGGAGCCGCTCATTTGGAGGGGGCTACCACCATGGTCATTTGCCGGCCTTCAAGCTTCGGCATCGACTCGATCTTGCCATCCACATCAATGTCGTCGGCAATACGTTTGAGCAGATCCCGGCCCAGCTCTTGGTGCGCCATCTCGCGGCCACGGAAACGCAGCGTGACTTTGACCTTGTCGCCCTCGCCGAGGAACTTGAAGACCGAGCGCATCTTCACATCGTAATCATGGGTGTCGATGTTCGGACGGAACTTGACCTCCTTGATCTCGATGATCTTCTGCTTCTTCTTCGCCTCGTTCGCCTTCTTCTGCTGCTCATATTTCAACTTGCCGAAGTCCATGATCTTGCAGACAGGCGGGTGTGCGTTGGGGGAGATCTCGACCAAGTCG
>JBCDAQ010000073.1:0-17217 GCA_039185285.1 Pseudomonadota bacterium | reverse complement strand
TGCCCGCCGCGCTTCCAACAGTGGAAGCGTCGATTGCCGAGCGTCATGTGTCCTGGGCAGTAAACCGTTTCTCCGGGCCCGACGACGCCTGCCTCCAGCGCCGCCAATGCGACAACCATCTTGAAGGTAGAGCCCGGCGGATACATCCCAGACGCCCATTTGTTGTGGAGCGGGCGATGATCGTCATTCAGGAGCGTTGAGTAGGCGTTCTGGCTGATCCCCTGAACGAATGGATTTGGATCGTAGCTGGGGCTAGAAGACAGCGCCAAGAGATCCCCGTCACGCAGGTCGATCAGCACAGCAGCAGCACTTTCAGAGCCAAGCCGTTTTTGCACAGCGTCTTGAAGATCCAAGTCAAGTGTAAGGTACAGATCGCTCCCCGACAGGCCGTCTTGGCGGTCTAGTTCCCGAACAACTCGACCCCGTGCATTGACCTCGATATGGCGTGAACCCGCTTCGCCCCGCAAATCGCCTTCGACAGCTTTCTCAACCCCTGTTTTGCCGATCTGGAATTCTGGGATTTGCAGGACGGGATCCACCTCATCCAACTTCTCGATATCGCGTTTCGTGACCCGCCCGACATAACCGACTACATGGGCAGTCAACTCACCATGGGGATAGTGGCGCGAGAGACCGACCTCTGGCTGAATGCCGGGCAGGGCAGGGGCGTTCGCGTTGATCCGAGAGAACTCCTGCCAGCTCAGATGCTCCGCCACGCTGACCGGGACAAAAGCTGATTTTGAACGCAGATCGCGAACAACTTTCTCGCGCTGCCTTGGGCCAATAGGAATGAGCTGGCCCAGGTCATCCAGGGTCTGATCCACGCTATTTGTCTGCTCACGAACCATCACGACCCGATAGTTCTGGGTATTGATGGCAAGTGGGATACCTTTGCGGTCGTAGATCTCGGCCCTTACAGGTGCGATCAGCCGGAGGTTGATCCGGTTCTCCTCCGCCAAAAGACGATAACGCTCAGTCTCAACCACTTGCAGCTGGCGCATCCGGAGCGCTAAGGCCATGCCGATCAGCGCTGTGAATCCGCTCACAACCGCCGCACGACGGGTAACCGATCGGCTCTGTTCCTCGGCCTGTTGCGCCCGACCTACCCCAAAAGGGCTGAAGCTGTTGCGGGTCACGATGCACCCCCTAGGCGCCGCAACTCCGGTGCATAGTCGATACGCAGAACAACGCGCAGAACCAAGGCCACACAGGCATACCCGCCAGCGGTGATCAGCACCAGCCAGCCAAGCGATCCAATCTGGGGTGTCGGTGCGAATGTTGCAGCGACCAGCAGCCATTGCAGCAAGAGCCCCGCAGCGAAGATGAGGGTCACGCCAATCCACTCCAGAAAAAAAGGCCTCTGCAGGAACCAACCCCGACACTCAGCGAGGAGCAAAGCCGTCAGCACAAGTGCAAGCACGCCTGCGCCCGGTGGTGCGTCAGTGAGCAGATCGCGCCCAAACCCCATGATGAAGATTAAAACCAAAGGAACGGCTTCGGGTCTGCGCAGCGCGAAAAAAGCCGTTAAACAGAACAGCAAATCGGGCGAGGGTAGGGCGCCCGCTGTCAGGCCGACCGGGGCAAGCTCTAACGAAACTGAGAGAAAACCCAGGCTCACATATCCAGCCATCCGAAGAAACTGAGCTAGAGTTAAACCGTCGGTCGCCATCACCTCATTCAGCCTCCTGTGAGAGAGGAGGCGCGCTGAGGGCACTTTGATTGCCACGGTTCAAAATTAAGGCGCCTGGCTGATCGATCAGCGTGTCCGGCTGATAGCGTATCAACCGCACAAATTCGAGGCGGGAGAAATCTGCAGATAAAATAACACGCAGCTTCTTGCCCGCCGTCGCAACCAAGCGACCAACTGGCAGGTTGGGTGGAAAGACTTCGCCATCGCCGGAGGTTTCAACCAGATCGCCGGGGCGGACCTGGTCCTCTCCGTCCAAGAACTGGATCACGGGTGCTGTCGTTCCATCCCCGACTAGGATCGCACGGCTCCCCGATGGCTGGATGACGACTGGCAGGCGCGAAGAGAAATCCGTTAACAGCAACAGTCGCGTCGCGCGCTCTCCGACCCCGACAACACGCCCAACCACGCCATTGCCGTCGACAGCGGCCGATCCGTCAGTTACCCCATCAAGCCGGCCGACGTTCACCAATGCCGATTGCAAGAATGGCCCGCCACTATCGGCAACGATATCGCCCGTCACAAATGTCGTGCGCGGTGCCAAGCGGACTTTGTTAAGGGCGCGGAGCTGGGCGTTTTCCTCCTCCAACTGCCGCGCGGTTTCCCGCCAAGCCTGGAGGCGCTGGATCTCCCGCCTGAGCTGCCGGTTCTGCTCATAGACAGTGAGGAAATTCTCATAGTCGCGGATCATATCCGCGCCCACCTCGATCGGCGCATTGGTCCAGCTCATTGAGGGCAGCAGGCTGTCTGCCACAGCCATACGCAAACGCTCCACTCGCGGGTTATCCATCCGCCAGAGGATCAGAAAGATCAGTGAGACAATGACGATCAAGCCCAAGAGCACGCGGTTGACCGTTCGGTTCAAACCACGTTCATTCGGTTCGCCCGAGGCGCGCATGCCGCTCTCCTCAGACCCCGACTTTCATGACATGACCAAGCCGGTCGAGATGCTCCAGCGCCCGTCCGGTGCCAAGCGCCACGCAATGCAGCGGCTCCTCGGCAACTGATATTGCGAGGCCCGTCTGCTCGCGCAGTGCGAGATCCAGGTCGCCGAGAAGCGCGCCGCCACCGGCCAGCATGACGCCGTTATCGACGATATCAGCAGCCAGATCCGGAGGGGTTGCTTCCAACGCCACCATCACCGCCTCGACGATCTGCTGGACCGGTTCGGCCAGTGCCTCAGCGATCTGAGCCTGGGTGATTTCCTGTTCTTTCGGCACACCGTTCAGCAGATCCCGGCCGCGAATGATCATCGTCTCGCCGATTCCATCGGCCGGTGTGCGCGAGATGCCGATCTGTTTCTTGATCTTCTCAGCGGTCGATTCCCCGATCAGCATGTTGTGCTGGCGACGCATATGGCTGATGATCGCCTCGTCCATCTTGTCCCCGCCGACCCGGACCGAGCGGGCGTAGACAATGTCCGACAGCGACAGAACCGCGACCTCGGTGGTCCCGCCACCGATATCGACGACCATGGATCCGGTTGGCTCCGTGATCGGCAAACCGGCGCCAATGGCAGCCGCGATCGGCTCTGGAATGAGGTAGGCGCGCGAGGCACCAGCCGAGATTACCGACTGTTCAATCGCCCGTTCCTCGACCGCAGTTGCGCCGTAAGGCACGCAGACCACCACCTTCGGTTTGGAGAAGGGCGACTTCGGATTAACCTTCTTAATGAAGTACTTGATCATTTCTTCTGCGACGTCGAAATCGGCGATCACACCGTCGCGCATGGGCCGGATGGCCTGGATCGAGCCTGGCGTTCGACCAAGCATCAGCTTTGCGTCCTCACCCACGGCTTTGACTTCTTTCTTGCCGTTGATGGTCTGATACGCGACGACCGAAGGCTCGTTCAGAACGATCCCCTTACCTTTCACGTAGACCAGCGTGTTCGCGGTCCCGAGATCAATCGCCATGTCGCTGGATATAAATCCAAACATTCTGCCCAACACTTGCCCGCCTTCTGCTCTCGATTTTGCCTGGATCTGCACGGGCCGTTATGGCTCGACCCTGACCCGCGTTTATAGAGGGCGGCGCGGTCAAGCGCAAAGAGAAAGCGAGGGGCCCCGCAGCCCGTTTTCTTCGGTCTTCACTATTAAATGTACGTTCAATACGAGACATTGCCGGATGCAGGCCTACTTCGTGGCCCGCAATCCTTAACCACGAGGTCTACAATGAGAATGTTAACGATAACTGTCGCTGCGATTGCGGTCGCCACATCCGCCTGGGCGATCGAGCTTGCGACCAGCGCTCAGATCCAATCAGCCATCAGCGACAAAACAGTGCAAGGCAGCATGGAGGCAAGCGGCGCCTACACCGAATACTACGCCGCCGACGGCACGATCCGGGGAGAAGGCTACACCGGCAGCTGGTATGTGGAGGCGGACACGATGTGCTTTAAGTACGGCGAAGATCCGGCAGATTGCTGGGGTGTGAGCATCGATGGGGAAAGCGTGGCCTGGGTCAAAGAAGGCAAGGCCGAGGGCACCGGCACAATCGTCTCAGGCAATCCAAACAACTTCTGATCCGCGATCAATCGTAACTCCACAATAAAAAAGCGCAGGATCTCCCCTGCGCTTTAGCTTGTTCGATTGATCTGTTCGTTAAGCCTTGCGGCGTGCTCTGAGAGCCCCCAAACCGCCGAGGCCCGCCAGTAACAACCAAGCCGTCGCAGGCAGGGGCACTTCGGTCACACCGTTCACAACAACATCCACAGTGATGCTGGGTCCATCGGCGTTCGCGACGGCAAACTGCTCGTCTCCGGGGAAGAAGCCAGGTGGGAATTCTCCGTCGATTGGGAAGTCGATTTCGAAGAACGGCAAGCCGAAGGAGAGCTCAAAAACACCTTCTTGCACGATCTCGGTCGTATTTAGCGTATCGCCATCCTCGCTCACCACGAAGTCAATCGCAGTAAGCTCTCCGGTTTCGAAGTCGATGAACAGAAACGGAGCTCCCGGAAAGTCCACGTCATTCTCTTCGGTGAAGGTTTGCCCAAAGATGGTGAAATCTAGGTCAAGAACCAGAAGATCCAACGGACCAAAGCCTGGAAACTCGCCTGGGAAAGGAAACTCATCATCAATGTCGATCAGAATGTCGGGGAGCGGGAAAAAGACTTCATTCTGAGGAAAGTCGATCGGCGGCCGGAAGAACTCTGGTTGCGAAAAGGTAACCGAACCGGTTCCTTCCGTCCCAGCAAACTCTCCTCCAACGACTGTCCCAAAGATCTCAACAGTCGTCGTCTGGACATCCGGCGGTTCCTGCTGTGCGTGCCCAACCGATACACCAAGCAAGAGGAGTGTAGCCGCAGCTACGGTTTGTCTAAACATCTCTTTAATGCTCCCCAACTTCCATTCACCGACCGTCGGTTAGAAAGGACGATTGTGACTGCATTGAGGAAGCACCAAAGGAGGCAATGGAGAGAATTAGACTAAAATGGCACAGATAACGCCATTGTTAGGATCACTTGCCCGGTAAACAGCCGACAATGTCGGCTGCTTCAGCGGTCATCTCACCACTTAGATGTTTTCGAACAAGGCATCTTGCAACGCATTTAGCCAATCGCGCTTTCGGCTATTCACCCACCATCGCTTCTGGGGCTGACTTCTCCCGACGCACCAATAGCTTGTTGAGTGCGTGGCAATAGGCCCGACAGGACGCGACGACTGTGTCGGTGTCGGAGCTCTGCGCCGTGACGATCTTACCGCCCTCAGCCAGACGAACTGAGACCGTCGCCTGGGCGTCTGTGCCCTCGGTCACCGCGTGGACCTGGTAGAGGTCCAACCGGGCATCATGTGGCATAAGCGCTTTCACGCAGTTGAACGCGGCATCCACAGGTCCGTCACCCTGCGCCGTGTGGGAATGCTCGACCCCTTCAATCTCTAGGATGATATCCGCTGATTGCGGTGCCTCGGTCCCACATATCACGCGGAGGAACTTGAGCTTGATCTTCTCGGAGGCGGCCGTCGCCGTGCTCTCTTCGACCAGGGCGACGATGTCGTCGTCGAAGACTTCCTTCTTGCGATCCGCCAGTGCTTTGAACCGCACGAAGGCATCCTCCAGCGCGTTCTGGCCGAGATCGATCCCGAGATCCGCGAGCTTCGTCTTGAATGCGTGCCGACCCGAATGCTTGCCCATCGGCAGCGAGCTTTCGGTTAGGCCCACATCCTCGGGCCGCATGATCTCGAAGGTGCCCGCGTGCTTTAGCATCCCATCCTGGTGGATGCCGCTCTCGTGGGCAAACGCGTTCTTACCGACGATGGCCTTGTTGTACTGAACCGGAAAACCCGAGACGGCAGCGACGATGCGGCTGGCCTGCATGATTTTGGTCGTGTCGATCTCGGTCTTGAACGGCATGATGTCCGGGCGCACCCTAAGCGCCATGACGACCTCTTCCAACGCAGTGTTCCCGGCTCGCTCGCCAAACCCGTTGTTCGTACACTCGATCTGGCGCGCGCCTGCTTCAACAGCTGCCAGCGAGTTCGCCGTCGCCATGCCCAGATCGTTATGGCAGTGGGTCGCGATGGTGCAGTCATGGATCTCCGGGATCTGGTCGCGCAGCATCTGGATGATCTGGGCGCTCTCGCGCGGCGCCGTGTAGCCGACCGTATCGGGGATGTTGATCGTAGTGGCGCCATTGGCGATCGCCATGCGCACTGTCTCGACCAGATAGTCGGGCTCGGTCCGCGTCGCGTCCATAGGCGACCATTGCACGTCCTCACAAAGGCTACGCGCATGGGCGACTGTGCCGGCGATCTTGTCCAGCACCTGCTCCTTGGTCATCGAGAGCTGGTGCTCGCGGTGCAGGGGAGAGGTGCCAATAAAGGTATGGATCCGCGGCTTCTTGGCGTGCTGAAGCGCTTCCCAAGCCCGGTCGATATCCTTCAGCGAGGCGCGCGCGAGGCCCGCAATCACCGAGTTCTCGGTCTGCCGGGCGATCTCGGTCACGGCCTCGAAATCGCCCTCCGAGGCAATCGGGAAGCCCGCCTCGATGATGTCAACGCCCATCTCGTCCAGGAGATTAGCGATCTGGAGCTTCTCCTCCAGCGTCATCGAGGCGCCGGGCGATTGCTCGCCATCGCGCAGGGTGGTGTCGAAGATTTTCACGCGGTCACGCGCGGGTGTTTGCTCTGTCATTGGTCTGATCCGTTTGCCGGGAATGTCTCTGTCAGTGAAGCGGCGCGATCTTCAGATCCCCTGAGTGCGCGCGCCGCAAGTCCCGGCGCCCTCAGGGGCGGGTAAGGAGCCCATCGAGAAGGGCAAGCGCAGCGATGTCCCGGTCTGTGAACATCCCACAACTATACCCGGAAACGATCGACACGCAATCAAGAAGAGAACGCTTCGAGCAGCTATGCTAGTCTTCCGGGTAAGAAAAGGCTGGTAAGACTTCACATGACGCAAAGAACAGAGCTCCTCCACGTCATTGACGAGATATTGGGTGGCACCCTAGGGGCGATCTTCCGCTTTATGCGCAGTTTTGTAAAAAAGGATCAGTCGTCACCGCTGCGTGGCGCAACAGAGATGGGTGGGGTCTTCCTTCTGCTCTTCGCCATCCTACCAGGGATCTGGGCCTGGTTCGTGATTGGCAACGCGCATCCCATGAATGTTCTGTCGCTCTGGGGGGCTGTGTACCTTTGGTACGCCTGTCTGACCGCGCAAATCACATCGGACAGCGTGGAGTCGGTTATCGCAGATATCGTTGCGCCGAACTTGGCCGAGAGCACCTGCGGCGAGATCGCGCGCGAACTGCTCACCCCTTTCAACGAAGCGCGGGTCTCTATTGTCTCTCTGGCGTTTTCGACCGTTTTCGCAGTGATCACCTGGATCGCGCTCATGTATGACATTGGCTCCTGGCAGGAGAGCGATAACAACCAATCGAGCATCCGACGCTTTGAGATGATCCAGATCACCTGGTGTGTGATCGGCTTCTTTCTTCTCTACATCGTTGCCGCTAGGGCCACATTTGTCGGCTTTTTCTATCTAAAGTTTGCCAACGTCATTCGGCGCGAGAACGCTGAGTCCTTTCCCCTCGATCCAGCCCACGCTGTGTTGATTCGTGGGATCGGATTGATCGGGAAGCGTATGTTGCTCTTCTGGATTGGGATTGCGCTCTCTGTCGCAACGCTTCCGTTGCTTTTCCCAGGGTTTACGTACTTCCTGCTTTTTGTCGTCCCGACTGCCGTGCTTTTCTCGCTGATCTGCGGATCTTTCGTTTTTCTGACGGCAGAGGCGGACTTGCGCCATGTCGTCAGTGTTCAGCGGTCGCGGCAACTGCGTGCGCTAGAGGAGGAAATCAAAACCCTCTTCGATCGGCGCAGTCAATTAGACAAGGAAGGCTGGGCGCAATTGGAAAACCTGCAATCTCTCCGAAAGCAACTGCTCGAGACAGGCAATTACCGAAACGATGTCCTCAGTTTCCTCAGTGTCATCGCGCCGCTCTTCGCCCCGATCCTAACGCTGCTGATGCAGTATCAGAGCCTCGAGGACGGCTGGGCGGAGATCATCAAAGCGACCAGCAGCGTTCTGTCCGCGCAATAGCCAAGCGGCCTATTCGGTTGCTGGCTCTGCCCGGCGGCCATTGACCCATTCACCTTCTTCGACCTCGCCCGAGGCATAGGTCATCACCCCAAAGCCGTGCTGGCGGCCTTCCTTGAAGGCGCCTTTGTAGATATCGCCATTTGGATAGGTAGCACTGCCTTCGCCATCAATCTCGCCGTTCCTCCAGCCGCCATCATAGACGAAACCATCGGCAAGTCGCAGCACCCCTTCGCCTTCGCGCCTGCCATCTACGAACGCACCGGAATAGGTCGCACCATCAGGATAAGTCAGCGTCCCGGTCCCGAAATGGAAGCCATCTCTCCACTCGCCTTCATAGCTTTGACCATCGGCATAGGTCATCATGCCCTGGCCGTTGTGCTTGGCGTCGGCAAACTGGCCTTCGTAGACAGCCCCATTCGCATACCGAGCAACGCCAGTGCCTGAAATCACACCGGCTTTCCATTCCCCTTCATAGCTGCCGCCATCAGTATAGGAGATTTTGCCGGTCCCATTGGGTGTGCCGCTCTCGAACTGCCCTTCGTAGGTCGATCCGTTGGGATAGGTCGCTTTACCGCTGCCCGCAATCTGGCCCTGCTGCCAATCGCCAGCATAAATATAACCATCCGCCCCAGTGAAAGTGCCCACACCATTGCGCTCACCCGCCGTGAAGCTGCCCTCATAGGTGTTCCCGTTTGAATAGACCGCCTTGCCTTCGCCCTCGCGGGTGCCATCCATAAAGCCACCTGTATAGGTGTCGCCATTGGCGTAAGTCGCGGTGCCAATGCCCGTGATCTGGCCCTTTTGCCATTCGCCCACATAAGTGAAGCCATCCGGCAGGCTGATTGAGCCTTGGCCCTCGCGCAGCCCAGCGACAAAGCCGCCCTCATAGATTGCGCCATCGGGGTAGGTCACTTTGCCCTCGCCTTCCTGCGCGCCTTCCTTCCAGGCCCCTTCATAGACGTAGCCGTTTTCTCGCTCCATCCGGCCGATACCGTCATGGGCGGAGTTCTTGAAATCCCCCTCATAGCGCATGCCATTCGTGTAGATCGCAAGGCCCCGCCCCTCGATCACACCATTCGCCCACTCACCCTCATAAGATCCGCCATTCGCATAGACGATCTTGCCGGTTCCGTGCGGCACGCCATCCTTGAATTGACCTTCGTAGATTGAGCCATTCGGGAACTTTGCGCGCCCATCGCCTTCGATGACGCCATCTTGCCAGGTGCCCGTGTATTCATACCCGTCAGGGGCCGTGTATGTCCCCTGGCCGTGTTGCTTGCCGTCCTTAAACTCGCCTTGATAAATCGCGCCGGAGTCATACTCCTTGGTCGTCGTCGCAACCGACGCCGCACCTTCTTCGCTCGTTTCTTGCGCGATCGCTGTTCCTGCAAGGATCAGCCCCACGGCGAAAATCGACATTAGCTTTGTCATTCGTGACCCATCCCACTCGCTGCCCGGGTTCCCCCTGGATCATTTAGAGACAACCTAGGTCTCGAAGTCTCTGATGACAATGACATCTGGCGGAATTATGGCCAAGGCTTGCAACGACAGGATGTGATGCATATGGCAAAGGCGTCACGTCAGATCGGAGGCCCGATGTCCACCTCGCTCAAGTTGCACCTCGCCCAGATGAACCCGATCGCGGGCGACATAGCGGGAAATCTCGATCAGACCCGTCGGGCTTTGGCAGAAGGGGAGGCCGCGGGCGCTGATCTGGTCGTCCTGCCCGAGATGTTTCTGTCCGGCTATCAGGTCCTCGATCTGTCCGTCCGACCCGCCTTTCTGCGTGACATCTCAACAGCGCTTGATGTCCTGGCAGCGCAGACGGTGCCGGGCGGCCCAGCGCTCGCCATCGGGGCGCCAATCCCAGGCGAAAGCGCGGAGCCCGGGCAGGACCATGCCGGCGCCTACAATGCTTACCATCTCCTGCAGAATGGTGAGATCCGAGCCCGGTTTTTGAAGCATCATCGCCCAAATTACGGCGTTTTCGACGAAAAACGCCTGTATTTGGAGGGACCGTCGCCCGGGCCAGTCGAGATCAAAGGCTGCCGAGTGGGCTTCCCGATCTGTGAAGACATCTGGTTTCCCGACGTTGTCGAAAGCCTCGAGGAAGCAGGCGCCGAGCTGCTGATCTCGCCAAACGGCTCGCCCTATCATCGGGGTAAGTACGACATCCGCATGCAAATCGCCCTGAACCGCGTGGTCGAAACCAGCCTGCCTCTGGTCTATCTGAACCTGGTCGGTGGCCAGGACGATCAGGTTTTCGACGGCGGATCCTTTGCGCTCAACCCAGGCGGGAGCTTGGTCCTCCAGATGCCATTTTTCGAGGAGGCGTCGGCTCCGCTCGAGGCTGAACAACACAATGATGGCTGGCGTTTGGCGGTATCTGAGCTTGGGCCTGTGCCCGGCCCCGCCGAGACAGATTACCGCGCAACCGTGCTCGCGACTCGCGACTATGTGCAAAAAACGGGCTTTTCGAAGGTACTGCTCGGTCTCTCCGGCGGGATTGATTCGGCCCTTGTCGCTGCGATCGCGACCGATGCGTTGGGGCCTCAGAATGTCCGCTGCATCATGCTGCCCTCGCAATACACCTCCGACGGATCGCTCACCGATGCGGCCGCCTGCGCCGAGGCGTTGGGTGTCACTTACGGCGATCTGCCGATCTCGGGTGCTGTCAGCGCGGTCGGGCAGGGGCTCGCGCCGTTCTTCGAAGGGTTCGCCGCCGACACGGCTGAGGAGAACATCCAATCGCGCCTGCGCGGCGTCTACCTCATGGCGCTCTCGAACAAATACGGCGAGCTTCTGCTGACCACCGGCAACAAGTCCGAAATGGCGGTCGGCTATTGCACGATCTATGGCGACATGAACGGCGCATACAATCCGATCAAAGATCTCTACAAAACTCGCGTCTTCGAAACCGCCCGCTGGCGAAACCGGATCCACGAACCATGGATGCTCGGTCCCCCGGGCGAGGTGATCCCGACCGCGATCATCGAAAAACCCCCGTCGGCAGAGCTGCGTCCCGATCAGCGAGATGATGACAGCCTGCCCCCCTACGAGGTGCTCGACGCCATCCTGGTCGATCTGGTGGAAATGCAACTCTCAACCGAGGAGATCATCGCCAAAGGCTACGCGCGTGAGACGGTCATGCAGGTCCAACACCTGCTCTATCTGAACGAATACAAACGCTTCCAAAGCCCCCCGGGCGTCAAACTCACCCACCGAGCCTTCTGGCTCGACCGCCGCTACCCCATCATCAACCGCTGGCGGGATCGAAGTTGAGCGCCGAGTCCGAGGAGCTCGAAGCCTTTTACCGCAGGCCGCTCGGCCGTCCGATCCTCTTATGCATTTTACTCTTCTCCATCCTGGGCGCTCTTTTCTATTACGTCGACTTTGTCGATTTGGCGCAGGGGTTGATCGAAGACGAATTCAAGCGAAAGCCTGGGCAGGGCTCCGACGGTGGGACCCGAGTGTCGCGGCAAGCGGGCGTGATCGTCGAGTTGATCGATTGGCTCGTTCCTGAACGTTACTTGGGTGAAGTTCTCCTGAGCATCATTGCTCTTGCTCTTGGGATCATCGTCTACTTTGCAGTCGTGAACCTCTTCAGCATCCTGAACAGAAAGCTCACGCTTTATGCAGACGCCGTTGGGCTAAATTTGCTGGCGTATCGTCACCAGATCGGCCCCTTCGAGTGGGACGAACTGCGAGAAATCCGAGCTTACGGCTCGCAAGGCGGAGACGGAGGGGTGGAATTTCGTTTCCGGTATCCCGAAGAGTCGCTCTCGCCGTTCTCTCGACACCTCAAGCGTTACCGGCGCAAGGGAGGGGATCCGATGGCTCTAAAAATGGAAACACACCTCTTCGAGGTTCCTCACGCCCAAGCTGCGCAAGAACTAGAATACATGAGGCAAGCCTACACCCGAAGATCCTGATGATCGGGAGCGGCGAAGACAAGTGGTTCACCAAAGCGTGGCGGCAACACTTTCGACAAATCTAGTGCCCAAAAGCACCACCAAAAAAACGATAGGCGTGACAACACGCAGCGATCAGACTAACGGAGGATGTGATGCTGCGGCTTAAAAAGCCTATGTATCGCAGTGAAAAGTCAGGCTTTCGGGAAGCTGGCACCGGGAGCGAGTTAAGTAGGGGTATGAACCGGCGTGGCTAATCCGCACGATAAATTGCGGCTTATCTACCGTCGCGGCCGACTGAAGGCCGGGTCCTCCTTTTTCGTGTTCACCTGTCTCTTCATCGCGATTCTCGCCTGGCGGTTCCTTGGCGTGCCAACGCTCGCCAATGCCGCGGGGGCGTCGTCCGACACTTTCGAGCTGATGCTCAATATCGCCCTGCCGATCACCGGCCTTCTCGCCCTTTGGGGTGGGTACGAGTTTGTTGGCGCGGTCTCAAACCGGGATCCCAATGTGATTGCCGATCCAACGGGGGTCACCCTGATCGACGGCGACAATGTGATCGGCCCTTTTTCCTGGTATGAGATTGAGCGGGTCTCGGTAAAGATTTTACCGGGGCGCCGCCGCGTGCTCGCCATTAGCCTCAAGAACCCGGAGATCTCGATGGAGCGGTTCCCCTCCAGCATCAACCGCTATCGCACTTTGCTTGCGCATGAAGACGATCTCGTCCTGCCTCCCCAGCTCTTCGATGTTCCGCTCGAGCAGGTTGCACGGGACATGAACGGGATGCGCAGTCTTTATGTTCCAGACGATTAGACGCCTCCCAACTGCTGGAACAGCCCTCAGATCTGCTCAATTTGCCCTGATCGGCGCTTGACCATACCGCGCCAACGGGTCATGGACCTGCGCAGCCGGGTCAACCCGAAGGACATCAGATGACGACGACCAGATTTGCGCCCTCACCGACCGGGCGCCTGCATATCGGAAACCTGCGCACTGCCGTGATGAACTGGCTGATCAGTCAGAAGGCGGGGGGCGCCTTCATCCTGCGCATTGATGACACGGATCAGGAACGCTCGACCGAGGAGTTCGCCGATGGCATCCGTCGCGATCTGGAATGGCTCGGCCTCAATTGGGACCGGGAAGAGAAGCAATCAGACCGGTTTGACCGCTACTACGCCGCGGCGGATCGGTTGCGAGAGGCTGGGCGTCTCTATGATTGCTTCGAGACCCCGCTGGAGCTCGATCTGAAGCGCAAGTCCCAACTCAATGCAGGCAAACCGCCGGTCTATGACCGCGCCGCGCTCAAGCTCTCTGATGAGGAAAAGGTCGACCTCGCGAGAGAACGCACACCTCACCAACGCTTCTTGCTGGATCAGGACGAAGTTCGCTGGACCGATCTGATCCGAGGCGATCAGCGCATCGATGCCGCCTCGATCTCTGACCCCGTGCTGTTCCGCGCGGATGGGCAGTTGCTCTACACGCTGGCCTCGGTGGTCGACGATGGAGAGATGGGCGTGACCCACGTCGTGCGGGGTGCCGATCATGTCACCAACACGGGCGCGCAGATCCAGATCTTCAAGGCACTGGGCTACACGGCGCCAGAGTTCGCGCACCACTCGCTCCTGACCGGGGCTCAGGGGGAGGCCTTGTCCAAACGCCTCGGCACGCTCGCGCTTAGCGATCTGCGTGAGCAGGGGGTCGAGCCCCTGGCACTGGTCACTTTCATGGCCCGCCTCGGCGCTTCGATCCCGATTGAGCCGGTGACGGACATCCAGGAGATCATCGCGAGCTTCGAGCCTGGCCAATTCAACATGAGCCCGACCAAATTTGACGCCGAGGAACTGGCGCTCCATTCCGCCAAAACGCTTCGCGCACTCCCCTTCGAGGATGTCAAAGATCGCTTGCCAGTGGAGAGCGCCGATTTCTGGGACGCGATCGGTCCCAACCTCGACAAGATCCAGGATGCGCAGGCCTGGTGGGATCTCTGCCAAAACGGCGCTGAGCCAGTGGTCGAAGCCGAGGACAGTGAATTTGTGGCGGAGGCAATGGCGAACCTGCCGCCCCGGCCCTGGACGACCGAGACCTGGGGCGCTTGGACAAAAGCGATGAAGGAAAGCTCAGGCCGCAAGGGCAGGGCGCTTTTCCAGCCGCTGCGCAAGGCCCTGACCGGGCAATCTCATGGGCCGGATATGGGTCTCCTGATGCCGCTTCTGCAAAAACCTTGATCCGTGCCGCCGTCCTTGCTGCGCTGATCGCGAGCCCGGCTCTTGCACAGGATCGCTCAGGCACCTTCGTCGGTGGGAGAACGACCGGATCCGTCTCGGTCATCCAGAAAGACGGCCAATGGTTCGTCCGCCTCGAAGAAGACTTTGTGCATGAGGGCGCGCCGGACCCTTGGGTGGCCCTCGGCAAAGATGGATTTCGTCGGGACGCACAGCTCGGTGTTTTACGAGACGATACCGGGGAGCAGCTCTACCAAATCCCCGACCGGCTGGACCCGGCAGAGTTCAACCAAGTCTATATTTGGTGCCAGCAATACAGCACCTCGCTCGGGCGCGCCTGGCTGAAACCCTGACAATTTGCACCACCAAACCACCCCTAATCACTACCAAATCTTCCTACCAGTTCTGAGCCCACCCTTCGACCGGCTCTTGACATCTAAACTCCCCCAGCGCATCACACTCCCATGAAACCCGCAACCTGCATCTGCCGGATCTGCATTAGCTGCTGACATAGCGTCTGCGGCGGTTTCTCTGTTTCTCTTCGAACCTCATCATGCTACCCGCCGCGGACCTACCGCTCGCGAGGACGTTTATGACGATCAAGCTTTACAACACCCGCACCCGCGCGAAGGAAGACTTCGTGCCGATCGACGCCGCCAATGTGCGGATGTATGCCTGTGGCCCGACGGTCTATGATCGCGCCCATATCGGCAATGCGCGCCCGGTGGTGGTGTTCGATGTACTCTCTCGCTTGCTGCGCCATAAATTTGGCGACAAAGCAGTGACTTACGTCAGAAACTTCACGGACGTGGACGACAAAATCAACGCCAAAAGCGCCGAGACCGGACGCGAGATCCGCGACATCACGGACGAGACGATCGGTTGGTATCACGAAGACATGGACGCCCTTGGCGCCGCCCGCCCCGATCACGAACCGCGCTGCACCGAGTACATCGCTCAGATGATCGCCATGAGCGAACAACTGATCGACAAAGGCTTCGCATATGCAGCCGAAGGCCACGTGCTCTTTGCCGTCGAAAGCTATCAGGACTACGGCAAGCTTTCGGGTCGTTCCGTCGAAGACATGATCGCGGGCGCCCGGGTCGAGGTGGCCCCCTACAAGAAAAACCCGATGGACTTCGTGATTTGGAAGCCATCGACACCCGATCAACCCGGCTGGGACAGCCCTTGGGGACGGGGTCGCCCAGGCTGGCATATCGAGTGCTCCGCCATGGCAAGAGAGCTCCTGGGTGAGGTCTTCGACATCCATGCAGGGGGGATCGATCTGCAATTCCCGCACCATGAGAATGAGATCGCTCAGAGCTGCTGCGCCCATGGCACCGACCGAATGGCGAACTTCTGGATGCACAACGAGATGATCCGGGTTGAGGGGCAGAAGATGTCGAAGAGCCTCGGCAATTTCTTCACCGTGCGCGATCTCCTCAACAAAGGCATCCCGGGCGAGGTGATCCGGTTCGTGCTGCTCGCCACGCAATACCGTGCACCGCTCGACTGGACCGAAAAGCGCGTCGAGGAAGCTCGCGCCGCATTGGAACGCTGGCGAAAATTGGGCGCGGAAGGCCCGGGCGACGGTCCTGTGCCAAATGCTGTGCTGAGCGCTTTGGCCGATGATTTGAACACGCCGAAAGCAATGGCGGAGATGCATACGCTCGCGAATTCCGGAGATATCGATGGTCTCCGGGCCGCCATGAGGATTCTAGGCCTTAAGGCACCCGAAGCGGCACAAGCAGACGATGCTGTTGCCGACTGGATCGAAGATCTGTTGGCGGATCGGGCCGAAGCCAAAAAAGCCAAAAATTTCAATCGGGCAGACGCGATCCGCGACGGGTTCGCTGCGGCAGGCGTTATCGTCAAGGACACACCCAAAGGGGCGGTTTGGGAACTTGGGCCCAACTTTGACGCCTCAAAGCTGGAGGCGCTCCGATGACCGAGCGGCTTTATCTTTTTGACACCACGTTGCGTGACGGGCAGCAAACCCAGGGCGTTGATTTTTCGGTCGCTGACAAGGTCCGGATCACGTCGGCCTTGGATGAATTGGGCCTCGACTATATCGAGGGTGGTTGGCCGGGGGCGAATCCGACAGACAGTGAGTTCTTTCGCCAAGCTCCTAAAACAAAAGCCAAATTCCTGGCATTTGGTATGACCAAGCGGGCAGGGCGCTCGGCTGCCAATGACGAAGTGCTGGCAGAGGTGGTGAACGCAGGCACAGGTACCGTCTGTCTGGTCGGCAAATCGCACGATTTCCACGTTGAAAGGGCGCTCGGGATCACGCTGGAAGAGAACCGCACCAACATCCGCGAAAGTATCGCTCATTTGGTCGCGCGAGGCCGCGAAGCGCTATTCGATGCAGAGCATTTCTTCGACGGTTACAAAGCGAATCCAGACTATGCGCTTTCCTGCCTCGACGCGGCCATGGAAGGCGGTGCGCGCTGGGTCGTGCTCTGCGACACAAACGGTGGCACGCTGCCGGGTGAGGTCGGTGACATTGTCACAGAGGTCTGCAAACGCATCCCCGGGTTAAATGTCGGCATCCACACCCATAATGATACTGAAAGTGCGGTCGCCGGATCGCTTGCGGCGATCGAGGCGGGCGCGCGGCAGATCCAGGGGACGTTGAACGGGCTGGGGGAGCGTTGTGGTAATGCGAACCTTACCTCGCTGATCCCAACCCTGATGCTCAAGCCGCGCTACAGCGGCTTTGAAACTGGTGTCTCCAAGGAAGCGCTGCCAAAACTGCGTGCGGCTAGCCTGATGTTGGATGAGATCCTCAACCGGGTGCCGAACAAGCACGCGGCCTATGTTGGCGCGGCGGCCTTTGCCCATAAAGCGGGTCTCCATGCCTCGG
>JBCDAQ010000072.1:0-17311 GCA_039185285.1 Pseudomonadota bacterium | reverse complement strand
TCGGTTATTATTGGTCAAAGGTGTCATCGACTGCACTGTGTGAGGAAAGCGTGGGAATCACCCACATTTCCTCCCTGCTTGGTAAGACAAATTGAGCTGTACTATAGAAAAGGTAACATTTTGCTTGTGATGGCCACAGAGGAAGGTGCAGAGCAGCTTGTTCGCAAGGGCTAGCAAAGTGTATTTCATGCCTACATTTTTCGTATAGCTTGGACCAGTGTTTTTATGACTTTGGCCATCTATCAAACGTGACAGCCCTTCCTGTGACACTTTGTTCTTTTCTAGAGGAATTTTCCTAAGGTACCTGGTTCCGGTGATCACGATCACAGGGCTTCAGTTTGGCTCGATCATTGCTTTCGCGATCATCACCGAGACGGTGTTCCAATGGCCGGGCGTCGGGCTCCTCTTCATCAACGCAATCCAGTTCGTCGATATCCCCGTGATGGCGGCGTATCTGATGCTGATCTCGGTTCTGTTCGTGGGCATCAACCTGATCGTGGATCTCTTGTACTTCGCCATCGACCCGAGGCTCGGTGCGGCGGGAAAGGCCTGAGCCATGGAGCGTCTTGCCCGCGCCTGGGATACCGATCTGATGTGGTCTTTCCGGCATTCGCCGATAGCTGTCGTCTCATCGATGATCGCCTTCCTCTTGATCGCCGCCGCCGTCTTCGCGCCGCTGATCGCGCCCTTTGATCCGTTCGATCCCGCGACTTTGAACCTGATGAATGGGTTCTCTCGCCCGATGACGCCGAATGACTTCACCGGAGAGTTCTTCTGGCTCGGCACCGATGACCAGGGGCGAGATGTGTTCTCCACTATCCTCTATGGGATGCGGATTTCGCTCTTCGTGGGTGCGATGGCCGTTTTGTTCGCCATGACACTCGGCGTCACACTGGGCCTGCTGGCCGGATATGTCGGCGGTTGGACCGAGACGGTGATCATGCGGATCGCGGATATCCAGCTGACCTTCCCTTCGATCCTGATCGCGATGCTGATCTTTGGCATCGCCAAGGGCTTCACCCCGGTCGAGCTGCGCGATCAGATGGCGATCTGGGTCCTGATCCTGGCGATTGGTCTCTCTGATTGGGTCCAGTTTGCCCGTGTGGTGCGAGGGGCGACACTGGTTGAGAAGAACAAGGAATACGTCCAAGCAGCGCGCCTGATTGGTCGCCCGTCGAGTGCGATCATGCTCCGCCACATCCTGCCGAACGTCCTAAATCCGGTTCTGGTGATCGCGACGATTTCGCTGGCACTGGCGATCATCGCCGAGGCGACACTGAGCTTCCTCGGCGTCGGTGCGCCGCCGACCGAACCCTCACTCGGCACGCTGATCCGCATCGGCCAAGGGTTCCTGTTCTCTGGCGAGTGGTGGATTCTGCTGTTTCCGGCTGTAACCCTTTTGTCGCTCGCCCTGTCGGTGAACCTCCTGGGTGACTGGCTTCGAGATGCGCTGAACCCAAGGCTTCGGTGATGACAAACCTGCGGCTCACAGCCGTTTTCGCGGTGGCTTGCGTATCGATCATTTTCGCGGCAGTAGTTTCACCTCTGGCGTCTCAAGCGTGGTCCACACCGGCAAATCAAGCCACGATCGTTGCTGCACTGCTCGGTATGGCGGGAGTCGTCATCACAGGGTTGGGCGCTTTTACGCTATGGCTAATGCAGCATCAGGCGGATCGGCAGGCCGAGAAAAATGCAATCGATAGGCGGCGGCAAAAGTTACTGATTGCGCTGCGGGCGGAACTCTCCTTGAACGCCAAAGCACAGTTTCAGTTCTTTGCACCCAATATCGCCGCCGAGAACGCTAAGAATTTCAAAGCTGCGGTTAAGTTGGCCAAGACAGGCGGGCTTCCGAAAGCCGTCGTCTCTCAAACCAATGATGTTTATGATCACATCAAAGATGAGATCGCCGACCTGCCTGAGGAGGTGATTGCGCCGATCATCAATTACTATCAGCAGGATGAATATGTCTCGGAGCTCTTAAAGCAGATCACCAAGGGCGAGTTTGACGACGACCCCGAGGAAAAGCGGCTTCGGATCATAGACGCCCTTCTTGCTGCCGGCATTAACGCCCTGGAAGCGGCAATCGACGCTTTTGCTGCTTTGGACACGTCTTTGAAGTCAGAAGGCGTACGAGATCGCCGTGCGACCGTCAAAATGCGCGACAATATTCGAGAAATGGAGAACGAGCTTGCAAACCACAAGCCTCCCGATACTGAAGATCAGGCGGCAACCGCAACAACGGTTAAAGGATAACGATGGGTGGTCCGTACAGCATTATGTCTCTCCTTGCTCTTTTATATAAGCGACCGCAGCCAAAAGATCAATTGGGAGGATTGGTTTGCTGGCGCATCTCACGCATGACCGACACCCCTCTAAATAAAGGTTAAATCGAGCAATATGCAACCGTCTGATAAACAGCGCGCGCTCCTCAACATCGCGGATCTGTCGGTACAATTTCCTACCCGCAAGCAGGTCTTCGTTGCGGTCGATCAGGCCCAACTCTCGGTTAAGCCGGGGGAGATCCATGGGTTGGTGGGCGAATCCGGCGCGGGTAAGTCGACCATTGGGGCCGCTGTGATGGGCTTGCTGGAGCCGCCCGGGCATATCGCGGGCGGGATCATCCAGTTCCAGGGGGAGACGATCTCGGGCAGGGACGCGGAGGCGATGCGGGCCCTGCGAGGCGCGCGGATCTCGATGATTTTTCAGGATCCACTGACCTCGCTCAACCCGCTCTTCACGGTCGAGCAGCAGTTGGTCGAGACGATCCAATTCCACATCAAATCCTCGGAGGCGGAGGCAAAAGCGCGTGCAATCGCCCTTCTCGACCGGGTTGGCATTCCCAACCCATCTGAGCGGATCAAACAGTATCCCCATCAGTTCTCCGGAGGCATGCGCCAACGCGTGGTGATCGCGCTCGCGCTTTGCTCGGAGCCGGAGGTGATCATCGCAGATGAGCCAACCACAGCGCTCGATGTCTCGATCCAGGCCCAGATCCTCGACCTGATCAAGGAGCTGGCCGAGGAACGCCAAGTTGGCGTCATCCTGATTACCCACGACATGGGCGTGATCGCCGATACAACCGACACAGTAACGGTGATGTACCAAGGCGAAGTGGTTGAGAGCGGTCCAACAGCCGAAGTGCTCGGCCGCCCGCAGCATACGTATACAAAGTCACTGATCGCCGCCGTTCCGCGACCAACGCTCAAGATTCACCGCTTCCCACAAATCTCGTATGGCGGGCGGGAGATCAAGTTCCAGATCAGCGATCTCGCGCGGAACTGGCCAAAGCCACCGCCTTCGGCAAGCGGAAAACTGGTGGAGGTAAAGGGCGTCTCGAAGCGGTTTGTCGAACGAAGTTCAATCTTCCCGTCACGCCGCACCTGGTTGACCGCAGTTGATGATGTAAGTTTCGATATCCGCGATGGCGAGGTTTTCGGCCTTGTCGGCGAAAGCGGTTCAGGCAAATCCACCATGGCCCGAACGATCGCAAAACTCTACGAGGCCGATGACGGTCAGATCCTGTTCGACGGCACGGATATCACCAAACTGACCGGCGGCTCGGCGCTGGAAGAATACCGCTGCCAGATTCAGATGATTTTCCAGGACCCGTTCTCCAGCCTCAATCCACGCATGCGGGTGGGCCAGATCGTTGCGGAGCCAGTGCGTCACCACGGGATCCTCGCAGGCGCCGATATCGGGAAACGCGTCGACGAGTTGCTCGAACGCGTCGGCCTCGGCTCGGAGGCTGGCCAAAAGTACCCGCATGAGTTCTCCGGCGGCCAGCGCCAGCGGATCTCAATCGCCCGCGCGCTTGCAACCCAACCACGGTTCCTGATCTGCGACGAGCCAACCTCGGCCCTGGATGTCTCGATCCAGGCGCAGATCCTGAACATTCTGAAGGATTTGCAAGAGCATCTGGGCCTCACAATGCTCTTCATCAGCCATGACCTGCCCGTGGTGCGCCAGATGTGCGACCGGGTCGGCGTGATGCGCCAAGGCAAGCTGGTCGAAGTCGCCGAGACAGAAACGCTTTTCGCCGCACCACGCGAGCCCTACACGCGAGAGCTCCTCAGCTTAATGCCCAAACTCGAGGGCCTTTCAACTGAGGGTCTTGAAGCCGAGACGCCGTAACCGGCGCTGATCAACCGAGCGGTACAAGTGTTGAGGCCGCTTCTTTGAGGACTTCTCGGAACCAAACGTTGCGCGAGGATTCTCGCATCCTCCTGTGACATAGAATATCGTAAGACACCATCGGGACGCTCAAAGGAATGTATGAGCTCGCAAAGCCCTGAAACGCGGTTCGCTCCAACCGCTTGGGCATGCTGATCACCAAATCTGTGCCTCGTGCGAAGCTCGCCAAGGCATAAGAATTGGAAGCGGATAGGTAGATTCGCCGCGATCCCCCAGAGGTTTCCAATGCCGCGTCGATCAAGCTTTTGCTGGCACCACCAAAGTCGACGACGGCATGACGGGCGGCGCAATACTGCTCCAGTGTCTTGGGGGCTTCGCGCTGCGTTGGGTCGTAAAAGCAGACGATCTGGTCGTGATAAAATCGCTCGACCCAGAGCTCCAATGGATGGGAGCCAATGGCAACGGTAATTGCCAAGTCGGCGCTGCCAGAACTCAACATCGGCCCCGCGTTGGTGCGCCCACCCAGTTCAATGAATCTAAGGGGAAGGTCGCAATTACAACGTCTGATCAACCGCTTGGCCACCATCAGTACAGGCATAAGTTCGAGCACGTTTGTTGCGATCGTAAAGGTGGTGCGGTCGGTGGCAGGGTCGTAGTCGCTTTGCAGCGTCAATCCCTCAAGATCCGCCAACAGCTCCGATACCTTCGGCGCGATCGCAGCAGCGACATGCGTCGGCGTGATCCCCCTTCCTTTCTTGATGAACAACGGATCGCCGATGCACTCGCGGAGCCTGTCCAATCCATGGCTAACGGCTGATTGACTTGTCCCTAGAACCTCGGCCGCCCTGGTCACGGATTCCTCCTCAAACACCGCGAGGAACGTCTTCAGCAGTTTCCCATCAAGGGACAATACATCATGTTTCTTCATGATTTATCCTGATCACCCGCATTGATTTATCTAAATTTTTGGTTTTTTCTTCACCAGATCGTGAGTTTGGGGCACGGCGGGGCGTTGACAAGGCGATGAGTGACGAAAATCTCTTAGATCAGAAACCGGAACTGCGGCTCGTAAGCAGCATGCCTGAACCGGAGAGGCCTCCCGTCGCTGGGATTGGAGATATCTGGACAGCCGTGCAAATCTTACATGACATTGAGAGATACGCACGACACACGGGTCATCTTGAGATTGCCCGTGAGATCGAAGTCGCTGCTCTGCGAATCAAGTTCCTCATAAATACGGAACAGAGTTAGCCAAGCCAGCCGGCTTCTGGCTCTGATCAACGTTCGGCCCGAAACGAGCGGCCGATTTCAGCTGGTGTGACTGATCGGCTTCGCGATGGTGCTTGGCTGATGATCACCAGCGCGATGATTGTCGCAAGATAAGGCGCCATCGCGAGAAACTGGCTGGGCAAGGCTATTCCCCAGTCCTGGCCATAGAACTGCAGCTGCGTAACAGCAGCAAAGAGCCAGGCTCCGAAAAGTAGGCGGATGGGTTGCCAGGTCGCGAAGACGACGAGTGCCAAAGCGATCCATCCACGGCCAGCCGTCATCTCTTCACCCCAAAGCGGTGTGTAGGCGAGACTGAGGTAAGCACCGCCTAGTCCCGCCATCAGACCGCCAAAGAGCACCGCGAGCGTCCGGATCATTCGGACTTGCAATCCAAGCGCATGCCCAGCGGTATGGTTATCGCCAACGGCTCTGAGCATCAGGCCAGCTCGGGTATGATTCAGGAAAACATAGGTACCGATGAGTGCCATGAAGGAGAAATAGACGAGCACATCATGGCTCAGCAGCACCCTGCCGATCGCTGTTGTTTCCACTTGTAGCTGCGCTAAGCGGTCGATCGGCTGTCCAACGAAATCCTGGCCAACCAGGCCGGAAAGACCGATCCCAAAGATCGTGAGCGCCAACCCCGTCGCCATCTGGTTTGCCAGACAAAAGAGCGCGATGAACGCAAAAAGCGCCGCCATTATAAGTCCAGCACCCGCGCCTGCCAGAATTGCAAGGGTATGTGAGCCTGTCGAGAAAGCGACAGCGAAGGCGGAAACAGCGCCCATGAGCATCATCCCTTCGACACCGAGATTCAGCACTCCGGATCGCTCTGCCACCAACTCTCCAGTCGCAGCCAACAGCAAGGGTGTTGCAGCAATCAGTAGAGCGATCAAGAAGGCTTCCATCAGGTAGCCCTCGCGAGGCGGAGGCGATAGCGGATCAGCGTATCGCAAGAGAGAAGAAAGAAGAGCAACAGCCCTTGAAAAACATAAGCGACGTTCTTTGGCAGCTTGAGAAGGATCTGCGCGTTCTCCCCCCCGATGTAGCTGACCGCAAGGATCAACGCACCAAGGAGCGCACCGGCGGGATTGAGCCGCCCCAGAAACGCGACGATGATGGCCGTGAACCCATATCCCGCCGCGATGTCGGGCTGAAGCTGACGCACGGTTGCCGAAACCTCAATCGCTCCGGCTAATCCCGCGAGCCCGCCGGATAGTAGGAGCACGAACCAAGTCACCCGCGACTGATTGAATCCGCCGAACACGCCGGCGCGGGGAGCAGCTCCGATGACAGCGATTTCGAAGCCTTTGATTGTGCGCCCCATCATCACGGTCAGAGCCATGGCTGCGACGAGCGCCACAAAGACGCCTGCATGCAAACGATCAGGGGGCGTCAAAAGAGGCATCAAGAACGCTTCGGCAAAGTCGCGCGATTGCGGGAAACCGAAGCCCAGCGGATCTCGCCACGGGCCACGTACCAGCCAATCCAAGAGCAGTGCCGCCACATAGGTCAACATCAGGCTAACTAGAATCTCGTTCGAATTGAACCTCGTGCGCAGTAAGGCCGGTATCGCCGCCCAGGCCATCCCGCCGAAGATCCCCGCCACCAGGAACGGGATCAACCAGAACGCAGAGGTGGCGTCGGGAAAACTGAGAGCCACCCATCCCCCGGCAATGGCACCCAGTGTGTACTGGCCTGCGGCCCCAATGTTCCAAACATTGGCGCGGAAGCTGACCGCGAGCCCGGCACCGATCAGCGCGAGAGGCACCGCTTTGACGACCAGTTCCGAGCGGGAATAGCCGTCGAGAAACGGAGAGAGGAAGTAGATCGACAGCGCGTTAGCAACATCCATCCCCAAGATGGCAAAGATCACGGCGCCACTCAGCACAGTCAGTCCGATCGCAATGACGGGGGACAGTAGTCCCATCAATGCCGACGGCCCGCCTGAACGACGCTCTAGGCTGATCATGCGGCGACCTCCGCCGCGCCTGCCATCAACAGGCCGACCCTTTCAGCGGTAAGACTATCGGTAGTCTCAGGGCTAGAAAGACTGCCGTCGTGGATCACCGCCAGACGGTCAGCCAGGGCGAAGAGCTCCTCAAGATCCTGACTGATAACGAGGACAGCGGCTCCTTCCTCAGCCAATCGGACGAGCGCTTCCCTAATCACCGCCGCCGCGCCCGGATCGACGCCCCAAGTGGGTTGTGAGACGACCAAGACGCCCGGCTTACGCAAGATCTCCCGCCCCACAACAAACTTCTGCAAGTTGCCACCAGATAGCGAGCCCGCGATCGGCTTTGCGGAACCTGAACGAACATCGAAGTCCGATCGGACCCTGTCTGACCAGTTGCGCATCTTGCGCGTATCTATCCAACCACCGCGCACCAGACGTTCAGCCCGATGGTGGGAGAGCAGGATGTTCTGCGGCAGCGCCATCTCCGTCACCGCCGCGTGCCCGATCCGCTCCTCCGGCACAAAGGCGGCGCCCGCGAGACGGCGCTCGGTAGGGCTCGCCTGCCCCATCTTCTGGCCTTCGATCTCGATCATGCCAGGGGCCACCGGTTCTTCGCCGATCAGGGCGGCCATCAGGGCATTCTGTCCCTCCCCCGCCACACCGGCGATGCCGACGACCTCACCACCATGAACAGTCAGATCGATATCTCTCAGCCGACCGCTGACCAACCCATCGAGCTTGAGGCGCGCTGGGCCGCGTTCCCCGCTTGAGCTACGCCGAACCAGCTTCTCGACGGCGTGGCCGACCATGAGGGCCGCCATACTATCGGGTGTCTCCTCGCGCGGGTCGCAGGTGGCGACCAGCTCTCCACCACGCAGGATTGTGGCGCTTTCGCAGAGGGCGCGCACCTCGGCCAGTCGGTGGGAGATATAGAGGATCGCGACCCCCTCACCCGACAACCGCTCCAGCGTTTCGAACAGCGCATCCGCCTCCTGCGGGGTCAGGACCGAGGTTGGCTCATCCATGATTAGCAGGCGAGGTTCCTGCAGCAGACAGCGCAGGATCTCGACGCGTTGCTTTTCCCCAACGCTCAGGTCATGCACCCTTTTCTCGGGATCGATCTCCAACCGATAGGCTTTGGAAACCTCACGAATTCGCGGCGCAATCCTGCGGGGCATCGCACCGGGAAGCGCGAGTGCGACGTTCTCTGCCACCGTAAGCGCGTCAAAGAGCGAGAAGTGCTGGTGAACCATTCCGATCCCCAGCGCTCGCGCCACTTTCGGCCCGTCGATAGAGACCAACTGCCCCTGCCATTGGATCTTCCCGTCAGACGGTGCCAGGGCACCGTAGATCATCTTTACGAGGGTTGATTTCCCTGCGCCGTTCTCGCCCAACAACGCATGGCGCTCACCCGCCCTAATGGTTAAATCGATACCACGACAAGCCGCAAAGTCACCGAAGAGCTTGGTGAGCCCCGAGACTTGCAACAGCGCCGTCATGCCAATCCTTCGATGATATCACGCGCCATGGATGTCCCCACTCTAAGCCTTCTCAGTGATGACGGCTCATGCGGCTTGGGTCAAACCTTTGAACCGCTTCTGTGGAAGTTCCCGTAGTGCGCCTAACTGAGATCAGCTGGAGCTTAGATTGATGAGCGACGTCGCGGGTGAGCCAAGCGGCTGACAGCGAGCGTGGATACTCGAGCAGCGATGCCCACAGATTGGCGAGTCGATCCAAAACTGGCATCGCTTCCATCTTGTTCATTCCCTTAGGCACTCTCATGGATTTCTATTTGTCCACTCGTCGGCCACGTCACCCATAGTTTTGGGTTGCCCGCTCTTGATCCAAGCCATGAATTCGCGATCAAATTTGAATCCCTCGCCGCACTGGGACTTCAAGAACCGTCGAACATTCTGTGTCGACTTGTAGTTCTCGGTAATAGGTGTCTCGCGGTCGATCCGATCGCTGTGCCAATCAAATTTAGCCATGATCTCTTTCCAAGCTCCAATCTGCGTCGGTGGATCCAGTCTGTGCTCCCAACAGAGTGAGCATTGAACGGGACAAACACGAGGTCGAGTCGTTCTGGAGATACAATGCGACTGCCGGTCGGGGATGATGCACTTCAGACTTTTAAGGCGAAGAGCACGAAGGTCCTCCGCAGGACAGGCGATATGAACTTTCACAGCTTGTTACAAAATCGAGGAGCAGGGCTGCGATTCTAAGGTAAGATTGAGGGAAATTCTCGGAGGTTTGCCATGGCAAAGCATTTCGACGCGAACGAATGGGCTAAAATCGACGCGCTTCTGGCAGAGAGCAGCACCCAAGCCGCACGTGACACCGCCAAGGCCGAGAAGACGCTCGCCGCTTTCGGACTGCCTGAGCGGCGCGAGAACTCGCTGATCATGGCTACCTGGAACATTCGCAAATTCGGTAAGGCGGACGGACATACCGACAAAGCCCGGGAATTCTACGCCCACTTCGCCTCCCGCTGTGACCTGATTGCGATCCAGGAGATCATGGATGACATGTTCTCGCTCCGTGACCTGCGTGACCGGATGCAGGCCCTGGTGCCCGAGGCGGAATACCGGATCCTCTGCTCCGATGTAACGGGTAAGGGCCTGGATGGGCGAGGCTTGGGCGAGCGCCTCGCCTTCATCTTCGATCAAACCCGGATACGGCATACGGATATCGCCTCGGACATCTCGTTTGACCGGCGAGATGTGGTGCAGAATGTGAACTCGGCACTGGATGAGTTGAATGCCACCGTGAGGGCGGAGATCGGCCCCGGCTCTCTGGCCGATCAAGCATTGGATTTCTTCAACTGGGCAACCGATTGGACGGGTTTTAACCCCACGAAGATGAACCACTTCTTCGACTATATCCGCGCCCCTCATTTCGCGACCTTCGAGGTTCTGGGCCAGGGCAGCACCTATGAGGTCGCCGTCGCCAATGCCCACCTGCACTACGGCAAACCAAAACAGCGAGAGAAGGAGTTTCTAGCTCTTTTGGAGTGGACGTTCCAAAGGGCGCGGCGAGGCTCCGACGCGCCGATCACGATGATCCTGGGCGACCTCAATCTCGACTTCAAATCCAACAACGAACAGCGGCGCAACGCGATTGAGGCTTTCCTCGGCAATATCAACAAATCTCGCCGCCAGAAGGTGATGGTGAACTTCCCGTTCCTATATGACCATCCGATCCAAGGGCTCATCAACACCAATGCGCGGGAGACACAGACCTTCGATCAGATCGCCTATTTCCACAATGATCCGCGACTGCCGCTGGCCGAGCATAATGCGCTCGCCGGAAGCTCGACCGAGGATTTCTTCGACTACGGCATGTTCAACTTCGTCCAGCTGTTCAAGTCCGCCGGAGTGATCGGGGAGCACGCGAACGGCAAACCTGATTACTCAGAGTTCGAACACGATGTCTCTGACCACATGCCCATTTGGGTTCGGATGCCGATCCCCGTGGCGGACCAGTGGACTTTTGATCAACTTTAACAGCCCGCCGACACGTAAAGTCGCTACTCTACCAACGAGATATCACTCGGTTTCCAGGTTTGTTCAAACCAGGGTTCCAAGGGGCCATAGACCCGGAAGATCGTGAACCAGCTCTTGCCGGGGAGCGACTGGATCCAGTTGTTTTCCTGACCTGCTGGCGCCTCAGGGGCAATGTAGATGTCGATCGACCCATCCTCATTCACCTTTGGCTTGCCCTGGATACTGTCGAGCGCGGGAAGCGGCTGATCGGTCTGCAGCATCGATCGGGTCTGCGAGTCGTACAACGTCACGGACCAGAAGTTGTTCACGGGGACGTCTTTCGGCAGCGTCAGCATGTAGGTCTTCGACCCATCGAACGGCTCCTTGTCCGCGTCGAGGAACGCGATCCCGTAGTCCGAGCCCGATCCCGGTCGCGGATTTGCCATCGCCGGGGTCACGGCGGTGAAGGGATAATGGAAAACAACCCGCGCGTCGGTGTTCATCGTGAACCCATCCGGGCCGTTAAAGAAGACGTTCTTGTCTAGGAACGCCATGTACCAGTTCTGACCGGGGAAGATCCGAGAACCTGCGAGGTTCATATCCTGGCGCGGGTACCAGACGATGGAACGCGCTGCTGCGTTCCCGATCTTCACCGCGTCTTCCAGAATAGCGCGCATCCGGGGGTCAGGATCAAAGGGCTCCCCCTTCTCGATCCCGATCGAGGCGAACAGCCCACGGGTCTCCACATCGAAAAGCTCAAGGGGCTCGTTTTGGATGACTGCGTTCAGCTCTTCGTAGAACTGGAAGTTGTTTGCGTGAACGGTGTTAAACGCGACGCCTGAGCCGCTGATGAACTCCATCTCCGGCGGATTGCCTGCCTTGCTCAGCGGATAGACGCGCAGGCTCGACTTGATGTGCTTCGCCGCGGCTTCTATGCCATCAGCAATATTGCCGCGCATAAAGGTCCAGACCCGATAGCTGGGTGAGCGCACGATGAAGTAACCTTCAGGCTCCTCGCCCTCATAGCCCGGTGGCAGAACCAGGTACTTTCCGCCCTTACCTTTATCTGGTCCAGCCCGCCCGACATCGCCGATGTAGCGGAAGTATGCATCGTTGAAAGCACCTAAAACATCCGAGGGTGCTTCAACCACTGTCGGGCCATCCCGCTCCAGATCCAAGATCGGAAAGAAATACATTGTCGAGCTGTTCGCCGTGAGAAACAACGAATCCGGCTGCAGCAGCTCATCCATGATCACGACCTGATGCGCTTCTTCGGCACCGAGGCTGCGCGGCCCTTCGATCAACATATGCAGGGATGCGGCCGGGATCCCTTTGAGGAAGGTGTCGACGCCTCGCATTCGGTCCAGATAGTCGTAGACTAGTTCTGAAGTCTCGGGCAGAGGCGCGCCATCGATGAACTTCAACTCCCCAATCGAAGTCTCAACCTGATCCGGTGTTGAAATCGCATCGAGTGTTTGTTGGTCTACCTGTGGCTGAGCGGTTGTCGCGACAAGGATAGCAGCGCTTGCGAAAATGGATGCTAGGCGAAAGTCGAGCATCAAAATCTCCCCTATTAAACGTTGAGTGCGTTATCAAAAAACGCCTCTAGGTTTTAACCTGGAAACTCTCTTAGCCCGTTCCTCTAAGCGGGTCCACATACATGAGCGCCATATCCCAGGGGAAGAAGATCCAGGTGTCTTGGCTAACCGAGGTGATAAAGGTATCGACCAGTTCGGCCCCCTTCGGCTTGGAGTAAACCGTCGCGAAATGGGCTTTGGGATACTTCTCACGCACGACCTGCAGGGTCCGCCCAGTATCGGCGAGGTCATCCACAATCAAAACCCCGTCGCCATCTCCGATATCGGCATCGGGTGCTTTGAGGATGACCGCCTCGGCCTGTGTTTGGTGGTCGTAGGATTTGACCGAGATCGTGTCGACCACGCGAAGGTTCAGCTCCCGCGCCACGACACAGGCGGGCACCATCCCGCCGCGGGTGATCGCCACGACGCTACGCCAGGTGCCACCTTCGCCCGGACCGCGCCCGTCCAGGCGCCAAGCTAAAGCCCTGCTGTCGCGATGCATCTGCTCCCAGCTAACATGGAAACCCTTCTCGTGGGGCAGCTTCTCGTTCATGGTCATCTCTCCGGTTTTGATCTGTCATAACGGGCCGGACCGCCAGGGACCAGAGAGGATCATGACAACCATCTATATCGACGCCGATGCCTGCCCCGTTCGGGCGGAGACTTTAAAGGTTGCCGAGCGTCATTCCCTGCTCGTCAAAGTCGTCTCAAACGGCGGGATCAGGCCCGACCGCAATCCACTGGTCGAGACGGTGATCGTCCCGGACGGGGCCGATGCTGCGGATATGTGGATTGCCGAGCGCATCGGTCCTGGCGATATCTGCGTCACCGGTGACATTCCGCTCGCCGCGAAATGCATCGAGGCGGGCGCCCGCGCCCTGCGCCATAACGGAGAGGCGTTCACCCAGGCGAATATCGGCCATGCCTTGGCGATGCGGGATCTGATGGCCGATCTGCGTGCCGCCAATCCTCTCAACCAAGGCGGTGGCGGCAAAGCCTTCACCAAGGCGGATCGCAGCCGCTTCCTCGATGCATTGGAGCGCATGGTTCGCGCCGCACGCTGATACAGAAATTCCCGTCATACGGACAAGGTGGACGCTCGATGCGCGCAATGGCAGTGTCAGACTGACAGTCCCGATCAGATAAGGACCTGATGCAATGCGCTATCTCCTCCTCGCCGCTCTGCTCGCCGCCACTCCCGCGACCGCAGAACCGCTGCGGCTGCAACTCAAATGGCTGCCTCAAACCCAGTTCGCCGGCTATTATGTGGCCGAGGCGAAGGGGTTCTACGAGAGCGCGGGGCTGGAGGTCGAGATCATCCCCGGCGGGGTCGACTTCGACCCTGCGGAACGGCTTGCAGCAGGCAAAGCAGATATCTCAATCGAATGGTTTCCCGCGGCCATGACCGCCCGCGAAGGCGGGCTGGAATTGGTGAATGTCGCCCAACCCTACGCGAAGTCTGGCTTTGCACTGACCTGCCTGAAATCAAAGGTGCACGATGCCTTGGCGCTCAAAGGTGCCAAGATCGCGATCTGGGGGGCTGGAAACGAATACCCGGCACTCGCTCTTCTTTCAGCCGTAGGGCTAACACCGTCAGATGTAACGCTGGTTGAACAAAACGGTCCGGCTTCGAGCTTCCTTAAGGATGACGCTGCCGATTGCGTCTCGACGATGTCTTACAACGAAGCGCGTGAGGTCACGGGTGCCGGGTTTGTCTCCAGTGACCTGACCATCATCGATGCGCCAGCCCTTGGCACGTCGTTGCTTGACGACGGGCTCTATGTCGAGGCTGGACGGCTCGCAGATCCGAGTTTTGCGGCGAATGTGCAGGCGTTCGTAGACGCCTCCATGCAAGGATGGGTCTGGGCGCAGAAGAACCCCGAAGAAGCTGCCAAGATCGTCGTCGACCTGGCCAATCTCGACCCCACAAGCCTGTCCGAACAAACGCAGATGTTGGAAGAAGTAAGCGCCCTGCTGGGTCAGACGTCGGCTATGGACGAGGCAAGTTTTGCCGCAGCTTCCGAATTGCTGTTCCAGGCGGGCCTGATCTCCAGCATGCCCGACTACACCACCATCGTGCCCGAGATCGTCGGAAACTGACCGGGCTTGGAGGTCCTATCGAGGCGGGAATGTCAGAGATTAGCGCCTCGGATTGCCTCGATTACGGCCTGGGTAACCTGTTCGGTCGTCGCCTGACCGCCCAGATCAGGTGTATGGAATTCGTCATTGGCCGTTACTGCTTCGACCGCTGTCATCAGGCGTTTGGCCGCAGGAGCTTCCCCCAAATGCTCGAGCATCATGACTGAGGACCAAAAGGTCCCTATCGGATTGGCGATCCCCATCCCGGTAATGTCAAAGGCTGAGCCGTGGATCGGCTCGAACATGCTGGGAAATACCCGCTCCGGATTCAGGTTCGCGGTTGGCGCAATCCCCAAGGACCCAGACAAAGCCGCCGCGAGGTCGGACAACACATCGGCATGCAGATTTGTGGCAACCACTGTGTCGATGCTTTCGGGCTTCATCACCATGCGCATCGTCATCGCATCGACCAGCATCTTGTCCCAGGTCACATCGGGGAACTCCTGGGCCACTTCCACCGCAATCTCGTCCCACATCACCATCGCATGACGCTGAGCGTTTGACTTCGTGACCACGGTCAAGAACTTGCGTGGCCGGGACTGCGCCAGGAGAAAGGCAAAGCGCATGATCCGCTCGACACCCGCGCGGGTGAACATCGCCACATCGGTCGCAACCTCTAGCGGGGAGCCCTGGTGCGCCCTACCACCGACACCGGCATATTCGCCCTCGGAGTTCTCGCGCACGATCACCCAATCTAGCTCTTTGTCTTCGACATTTCTGAGGGGCGAGGAGATGCCGGGCAGGATCCGCGTTGGCCGAACATTGGCGTATTGATCGAAGGGCTGACAGATCGCGAGGCGTAGACCCCAAAGAGTGATGTGATCCGGAATCTCCGGATGCCCGGCAGAGCCGAACAGGATGGCATCGTGATCCTTGATCTGCTCACGCCCATCCTCCGGCATCATTCGGCCATGGTTTTTATAGTACTCGCCGCCCCAGTCGAAATCGTCGAAGCTGAACTGGAACGACCCGTCCCGCGCCGCCAGCGCTTCCAGAACCTCGCAGCCGGCAGAGATTACCTCGCCCCCAATCCCATCGCCCGGGATCGCGGCAATCTTGTAGGTCTTCATCCGGGGCACCTCCATCACACTGCGGCTTTCCTATCGAAGACGCCGGTCCGGGCCAATGCTACACTTTTGATTAACCCACCTGAGGAGCGCCGATGACTACCCCCTTCGAACACTCGACACCCCTCGATCCAGACGGGGCCGATTTCCCTCCAGCCATCCGAGAGGAAGCCCTGCGGATGATGCAGGCGCCGTATGCAGAACGGGTCCTCGCAACATTGCTGCTGCGCTCGGTCGATCAAGTTCCTCTGCTCGAACTTGCTCGCTCGGCCATGGCACTGCGTGCCTCAGCCCCGCAAGACCGCTTCGTTTGGGTCGCAACCGACGACCTGGTCTATACCCAAGTCCCCGCCTGGCATTGGAGGATGCTGCAGGATGAAGCCCGTTCCAAAGCGTATTGTGACGCCATCGAAGCCAATGTTCGACCGGGCATGCTGGTGTTAGAGATCGGTGCAGGCACCGGGCTGCTCGCCATGATGGCCGCGCGCGCTGGCGCCGAGCAGGTGATCACCGTCGAGGAGAACCCTCTGATGGCTGATATCGCAAAATCCTGCATTGCTCTAAACGGGCTCGAGGATCGGATCACCGTGCTCAACGCGCATTCGACCGATCTCACGGTGGGGGAGCATTTGCCCCGTCATGCGGATCTTTTGGTTCACGAGATCCTCTCCAGCAGCATCGTAACGGAAGGCATGGTCCCCAGTCTCACCCATGCTCGGGCAGAGCTGCTGACGGCCGAGGCGCCTCTGTTGCCGGATGTCATCGAGGTTCGAGCAGCCCTTTCCGGCGACATGACCCAAGGCGAAGTCCCGTGGTGGTCAGTTGAAGGGTTCGATTTGTCTCCAATCGCCAAAATCGACGCAGCGACCCACGGCATGCCGGGTCGAGCGATGCGTCGGCGCCTCTCACCCGCTGTGCACATAGCCGATATCGACCTTCGTGATCCGCGGGTCGGAGACCAGCAGATCTATCAGTCTACCCTCACCGCTGATCAGGCCGGCACTGCTACCGGGACGGAGCAATGGATGACCGTCCTCTTTCCAGGCGGCGTTCGGCTGACGAGCGAGGATTCGAGATCACATTGGGGCACGTGTTACACGCCGTTTGCCGCCAAACGAGAGGTGGCCCGAGGCGATCAGGTCACCATCGAAACCATCCGAGGGGCAGCCAAGATGTCAATCGGGCTCGCCGCTAATGAGCTTGAGGTCGATGGACGTTGGACCGCTGGGCTTTAGGAAGAGCTACTTGGCAAACTTCAGCATGCGCGGGTCTTTCATAACTCGAGCCATCATTGCCTCGCGCAGGGCGCCCACGGTCTTGTAGGGACGCGCAACCACTTCGAACTCAGTGATGAGACCCTCGTCATTGGTGGTGATCAGATCGACGCCCACGATATCCAAGTCGCCGACCTTCGCCTCGAACTCAAGCGCGTGGTTGTTACCCTCGGACCAGCTGCGTCTATAGCGGAAGTTCTCGAAAATCTCGCCCACATGGCCCAGCAGGATAGCCGTAACCTCGCGCCCCTGCCAATCCGCCCAATAGGTCGGTGGGCGGAAAACCACGTCCTCGGCGAGCATCGCCTCTGTCGCTTCGTGATTCTTGTTTTCGATCATATCGAGGATCTTCTGTTCGAATGGCGAGGCGGTCATCTGACCCTCCTTGAAACGGGGAACTGTCTCAAATCTA
>JBCDAQ010000071.1:0-17315 GCA_039185285.1 Pseudomonadota bacterium | reverse complement strand
CCTGCACCATTTGCCCGACCCCGATGCGGGCTTTCGGGCGCTGTCCGAGGCTTTGGCGCCAGAAGGTGGTATGGGCCTGATGGTCTATGCGCCGCTCGGTCGGTCGGGCGTCTATCCGTTGCAGGAGGGGTTTGGCACGCTCTTCACCGACGATGCGCCTGAGACACAGGTTGCCCTGGCGCAGGAGGTTTTGGAGCGGCTCTCTCCCGCGCATCCGTTCGCGCGGAACGCCTTAGTTGGCGATCACAAGGATGGCGATGCGGGGCTCTACGATTTGCTGCTTCACAGCCGCGATCGACCGTACACGGTCACAGAGCTCAGTGATGCGTTGGCTCGGGCGGATCTGGGGCTTGTCGCTTTCCTCGAACATGGCCGTTACGACCCCGTGCAGTATTTGCCGAGGTCGTCGGCCTTTAAGGAACGGTTGGCAAAGCTCGACCCGATGGACCGCGCGGCACTGGCCGAGCAAATCTCGGGCAATATGAAAACCCATATTGTCTATGCGACCAGGGCGGGCCGCGAACAGACTGTTCAGGCGACGGGTCGCCAGCCCCAGGCGGTGCCGCATCTGCGCGGGGTCGCCTCAGCGGCCTTGGCCCAGCAGGTGAAGGCAAAAGGGGGGTTCACCCTGACGTCTGAGGGGTTGGAGTATCGCGTTGAGCTCTCCCGCCGGGCGGCACCCTTGATTGCGCAGATCGATGGCCGCGCGCCGCTGGAACAGATCGCACGGTCAGCGGGGCTTGACTGGATGGCATTCATGCAGATTTGGGGGCCGGTTAGCAGGGAGCTGACGGCCTTTAATCTGCTCCACTACTCGAAATCAGGACGGGCTTGATGATCCCCTGGCTTCTCGATCATGCGCGCGACACACCTTTCATGCATTCCCGGACGGCAAATCCGCCCGGGCTTAGTCCTCTGCCGCCGGAGGATTGGATCCGGCTGGATCCCGATTTTGCGGCTCAAATGGCCTATCGTGCGGAGTTGATCCGGGAGCGGCCCGGTATCGTCCTCGCCGTCGAAGAAGGGGCTGAAGCGGCGGTGGCAGAGCTCTATCGTTTTGCGCTTGCTTACCTCGGTGGGCGGCATGGTTATGCGTTCGACGGCGACCGAGCGACAAGGCCCGATGGGGGGGAGGTTCGCTGCGATGCCTCGCATCCGCTCGAGACGCTCGGTCATTTGGTAGCTGATGACCTCTGCGTTCTCCTACCCGATGAGGCCAGCGGCGAGTACGCGCTGCGCGCTGCGCTTCTCTGTTTTCCGTCCCGGTGGCTGTTGAGTGAGAAGATCGGGCGGCCCCTGACCCCAATCCATGAACCTGTGCCTGAATATGACGACACCCTAGCCCGCCGGGTCAATCGGGTGTTCGAGGCGATCCGCCCGGGTCGCCCAATGATCAGGGTCAATTGGCTGATCCATGAGATGTGCGAGCTGCATCTGCCGCTTGGCGAGAACGAGCGAATGACCTTCCAAGCCGACCCGGAGGAGGGCATCTATCTGCGCACCGAACGCCAGACTTTGACACGCCTGCCCGAGACGGGGGCCGTGATCTTTGGCATCAAGACCAGTATCTGTGAAATCGGCGCCCTGAAACCCGCCGAAGCCCTTGTCCTGCGACGAGAATTCGCGGCGAAACATGAGGGGCATATCGCCTACGCTGAGCGCCGAACGACCTATGAGATTGCGTTGGAGCGACTGGCCGCGATCGCGGCCGCAGCGGAGGGGCAGCATGACCAAAGAGAGCCGGCTGGCGGATAACCCGGACTACATCTACCTCTTGCGGGAGTTCTACGAGTTCTACCGCCGCGGCAAGGCAGGCGGCAGCGCCAAGATCCGGTCGCATCAGACCAGGGTGCGCGAGGCGATCAATCGGCTGATCGACGCGAACCCGGTAGTTGACCTGCAAGAGCCGGTCGACAAACCCGTGACCGTCCACCTCAAACGCGCCATCGACAATGGGCGGCGCGAGGCGACCAGCTCGATCATCCGCGCGATCGAGAGCGTGCTGCCAGAAATGCGCTGGCTCTATGGCTATGAGAAGGTACCGCGCGGCCTGGCGAAGAAATACGCCTATGCGGAGGTGGCGGGTCCCTCTGGCCCGGTGATGTCGGAGGAAGTGATCCTCGGCATGGTGCTGTTTGCGCCGAAATGCACCTATCCCGCGCATAGCCATGATGGCGTGACGGAGAGCTATTATACCCTCTCGGGCTCGGTGAGTGAGAATGATGATGGGGTCTATGCGCCGGGCTCGCTTATCCTGAACCCACCGGGCCGCATGCACCGGATCACGGTCAGCGACACGGAACCCGCGCTTCTTGCTTATGCCTGGCATGGGCCGAAGGAGAAGCTGGCGCATCAGAAGATGGTCTTTTCGCGGAAGTAGCCTTGCCCCGGCGGGCAGGGTGCTGTCAGATCGCTGGGCGAGTGCCAAGCGAAAGGGAAGCCCATGAAACGCGTCAAGGACATGGTGGCGGCAGCCAATGAAGAAGTGGCCCATGCGCCGGCAGCAGAGCTGTTGGATCAGCACGGCGCCGAGGGCGTGACCTTCGTCGACCTCCGCGACCCGCGCGAGCTGGAGCGCGAAGGGATGATCCCCGACGCCTTCCATTGCCCCCGCGGGATGCTGGAATTCTGGATCGACCCCGAGAGCCCTTATGCCAAGGAACAGTTCCAGACCGGCAACAAACTTATCTTCTACTGCGCCTCAGGCTGGCGCTCAGCCCTCTCGGCCAAGGTCGCGCAAGAGATGGGGCTCGAGAACGTCTCCCACATCTCCGACGGGTTCGGAGGCTGGAAAAAGGCGGGCGGGCCGGTGGGGGAGAAGCCGAGTAAGAAGCCGTAGAACCTTCAAGCGGACATGATTCAAACCAGCGGATTTGGAGTTTTGAAGTGATCTTCCTAAAACGAGGGCTGACAGCCATTTTGTTTGTAGTTGCACTGGCGTCTTGCGCGCCGTCTGGTTCGCAACAATCTGCGCCAGCAACGACTTCGCGAGATGCACTTGATGCAGTGCCGCAGCTAAGCGGTGGATTCACAGGGTTTAATGATCATCTGGTTTCCGGAAATGCTGTTCTTGCAACGGGTTCGGATGGTCGACAGCTTCTTGTTTTCGATCAGGCATTTCGCTTTGACGGTTCGCCAAAACCAGGAATTGTCCTGATATACGCCTCCGGTTTCGAATTGAGGCTTGCCCCATTGCAATCCAATTCGGGACGCCAAGTCTATCTTCTCCCCATCATTGGGGGTTCAGAAACGGGGAGCGTGAAGAGCGTCAAGATCGAAGACTGGCAGTTTGATGTCTTGCTCGCATTGGCGGAACTCGAAGAGGTTTCGTGACACCTTCGAGCCACCCACCTATGGTTCCTAGGAATAAATGGGGGTTCAATGCTGACCGAAGAACAAACACTAATCCGCGACACTGTCCGCTCTTATGCGCAGGAGCGTTTGGCGCCGACCGCCCATGCGCGGGAGAAGGCAGGGGCGATTGAGCCGGAGATTGTGGGCGAGTTGGCGGAGCTTGGCCTCCTCGGCATGACAATTGACCCGGATTGGGGGGGTGCTGGGGCGGATTATGTCTCCTACGCTTTGGCACTGATCGAGATTGCGGCGGGCGACGGGTCGGTCTCGACCTTGGTCTCCGTGCATAACGCGCCGGTTTGTGCGGTCTTGGACCGGTTCGGGAATGACGACCAGAAGGAGCGCTGGTTGCGCCCGCTGGCAGAGGGGCAGCACATCGGCTCCTTCGCGCTGACCGAGCCGCAGGCGGGGTCCGATGCGTCGAACCTGAAAAGCCGGGCTGTGAAGTCGAACGAGGGCTATACGGTTAACGGATCGAAGCAGTTCATCTCCTCCGCCCGGATCGGCAAGGCAACCGTGCTCTTTGCGATGACCGATCCGGCGGCGGGCAAGAAGGGCATGTCCTGCTTTGCGGTCGCCAATGACACGCCGGGTTTCAGCGTTGTCCGCGTCGAAGAGAAGCTGGGGCAGAAGGCGTCTGACAGTTGCGCGCTGAGTTTCGACGACCTGAAGATCCCTTTTGAGGATCGGATTGGTGAGGAGGGGCAGGGATATGCCATCGCGCTCTCCTCGCTCGAAGCCGGGCGGATCGGGATTGCGGCCCAGGCAACCGGGTTGGCGCAAGCAGCCTTCGACCGGGCATTTGCCTATGCCAAGGAGCGCGAGGCCTTCGGCAAGCCGATCTTTGATCTCCAGGCCGTGCAGTTCCGCCTCTCGGACATGGCGACGGATCTGGAGGCGGCGAAGCAATTGGTGCTGAACGCCGCGGCGATGAAGGATCGCGGCGAGCCCTGCTTGAAGGAAGCTTGCATGGCCAAGCTCTTCTGCGCCCAGGCGGCTGAGCGGATCACGTCAGAGGCGATCCAGGTGCTGGGCGGCTATGGTTACCTCGCCGACTACGAGGTCGAGCGCATGTATCGCGACCAAAAGGTCTGTCAGATCTATGAGGGCACCAACGATATTCAGAAGCTGATCATCGCCAGGCAGCTTTCCGCATGAGTGCGAGGGTTCTGATTGTTGGTGCTGGGATTGTCGGCCTGTCAGCGGCCTATTGGCTCACCAAAAACGGTGTTCAGGTGACGATTGTCGAGCAAGGGGCGATCCCGAACCCCGTGGCGTCTTCAGCCGATCATCACCGGTTGATCCGCTTTCCCTATGGCGAGGCGGAGGGGTATGCGCAGCGCATTTCCCAAGCTTTTGCAGCTTGGCGCACACTTTGGTCAGATCTACCCGGTGAAGAGAGTTTTTACTACGCGGCGACCGGCATGCTGGCCGCCAGTCAGCGGGCAGGCGATTACACTGATCGTTCGGTCGCTGTGATGGATCGCCTTGGCATTCCCTATGAGAGGATCGAGGCAGAGGATCTGGCAACGCGGTTCCCGTTCCTCGAGCCATCCAACATCGGTTACGCAACCCTGTCCGAGGGCGGTGCCCTGATGGCTAACCGGATCCTAGCCGCGCTGGCGGATTGGCTGCGGCGCTCAGGTGTTCAGGTTCTGGAGCAAGCTCCGGTGGAAGCAGTCGAGACCGCCGATGGCACTGTGCGACTGGCGGATGGCAGGGTGCTCGGGGCGGATCGGGTGATTGTGACAGCCGGGATCTCAACAGGGCGCCTGTTGCCCGAATTTGCGCAGCGTCTCGTGCCCTTTCGCACCGTGATTGTCTACGCAACTCCGCCAGAGGATCTTGCAGGTATTTATGCGGGTGCCCCCTGTTGGACCGATCTCGGCGGGGATACGGATCTGTGGGGCATGCCGGCCATCGATGGTCTGCCGATGAAGCTGGGCGATGGTCAGCTTGGCCGTCGGGATCCTGAGGCAGCCGATCGCGCGATGACGGCAGAGGAGGTGCGCCGCGTGCTTTCGGACTACGCCCTGCGCTTCCGGGGCGCCGAACGCTTCACCGTGCGCTGGCATCAGGCCAATTACTGGACTGAGGCGCACGAGGGCGCGTTTCTACTGGAAGAGCGGGACCGTGTCCTCGCCGTCTCGGCCTGTTCGGGTCATGGCTTCAAGTTTGGCGCGCTATCGGGCCGGGATGTCGCGGATGCGGCCGATGGTTCGGTCCCGGTCGAGACTGTGGCGCGGCGCATGGCGGGGGATGTGCAGGCGATCAGAGAAGAAGCCGCCGCCTAAAGAGCGCTTTGTCGACAGGTGATCGCGGGGTACAATGCGGCCCTTGGTGAGGGAGGAGCGTGCTATGAAACTTCGCAAACTGATCGGCATATTCACGGCGGCCTTTTTGCTGGCCCCTGTTGCCCAGGCCGACGAGATCACCGACACGATCCAAGCGGCGCTCGATGCCTATGCCGCGGGCGATATCAAGCTTGCGAAGGAGGAGTTGGATTTCGCCTCGCAGCTGCTGAGCCAGCTTAAAGCGTCAGGCCTGAGTGCATTTTTGCCAGAGGCGATGCCCGGTTGGACGCGCGAAGAGGCGGGCGCGCAGGCAGCCCCTGCACTCGCTTTTGGCGGTGGGCTCACGGCGAATGCGGTCTATGAGAAGTCAGGTGCCTCGGTCGACTTGACCCTGATGGCCGACAGCCCAATGGTGACGGCGATGGCGGCAGCGTTGGGCAATGTCGCGATCATGGGCTCAATGGGGCAGGTGAAGCGGGTGAATGGCCAACGTCTTGTGGTGACGCCCGAGGGCGAGATCCAAGCCCTGATCGATGGCAAAGTACTCGTTCAGATCTCAGGCTCCGCATCGGTCGATGAGAAACTCGGATACTTCGAGCTCCTCGATGCCGAAGGTCTTGCATCCTTCTAAGCTCCCTTGCCCTGGCCTTCGATCCAGTTTAAGCGCTGACTTGGAGTGAAGAGGGTAGGCATGAAAAAACTAATTGCGATTGGCGCGATGGCTTTGATGCTCGCGCCAGGTATTGGCCACGCTACGAGTGCGTCGCCAACTCTCCTGACCGAGGGTGGTACGGTCATCGAGACCTTGACGACGACCACAGAGGATCTTGCGAACGACGCCAATTGGTTCGTTTTCGATGCGACCGCTGGTGACTCCCTCGATATTGATATCAATCGCCGCCAGGCTGCGGGTGATCTGGTTGCTTCGCTTTTTATCGGCGATGTAACGGGAACCGATTTTGGGTCCGCAATTGTCGATTTTATTGTTGTCGCTTTTGGAGGCACGCAAATTTCCGCGACTGCAGACGAGATTCTGCCGTTGGTCTTCTTGATTAGTGAGGATGACACCGAAGACGATGCCTTCGGGGGGAATTTTGAAGACCCGCGGTTCACTCAGATCGCTCCGGTAACTGGGCGCTACTCCGTTGTCGTTTCCTCGTTTGATGATGCTACGGGCACCGGCCAGTTCGACATCACAGTGTCTGGAACCACGACCGTGGTTCCCATCCCCGCAGTGATGCCGCTGATGCTCACGGCGCTCGGCTTTTTTGGCCTTTTTTACAGACGGTGCGGCCAGACGGTAACCTGACCGAAGGTTTAGCTGAGATGCCACCACGGGGTTTGTAAACAATCCACGCTTCCAGAGCTCATCTCGTGAGCTCAGTTTATCCCACTTCAGGTCCGGCCCCAGCAGCTCGCCCATTGCGGGTTTGAAGCCGAAATTTTTGTCACAGCAAGTCGGGTTCTCTCGCTCGTTGAACACGCAAGTTGTCGGGCGCGAGCCCCATTTCTTTTGACTTGAGGTGGCAAGCGTCCGAATCTCGTCACTTCTGGGCAAATTTACGCGTGTAAAACGACAATTGTGAAGTCGTCGGACAGCGCGCATACTGCACACGGTTCGACGGGAAAAGGGACACGAACAATGGACGCTCAAAACGCACTTGAGACGCTGATCGGCGAAATCAAAACCGAAACCGGTCTTGATCTGACGCTGGATGAGGACGGGGTGACCGTGATCCAGCATGCAAGTGATGTATCGGTGATTGTCAGCGCGGATTATCCGTCAGGTCTGCTCAGAATGGCAACGATCCTTGGTACGACCGAGCAGGCAAACCGGGAAGAGCTTTTTGGCGATCTCTTGGTGGTGAACTTTTTCCCGCAACTCTACGGACCATTCTACTTTGCGCTAAACCCGGATCAGAGCCGCCTAATGTTGGTGGGTCGGGTGCCTATCGGTTTGTTGGATGCCCATAAGCTGATCGACAACTTCGAAGCGATTGTCTTCGCTCATAACAAGGTCTCGGACATGATTGGTGGCGCTCTGCGTGGCCAAGAACGGTTGGCAACAGCGATTGCCAGCCGGTTCGACGATGGTGGGATGAGTGCAGGGCATACTCCTCCCGCAACCTTTGTTTGACGAAGAATACAGAGACAGAAAGCAGGTAAGTTATGGTCGACAACATCAGCACTCCCCAACCCCAGATCCTCTCCTTCGACTCGAATGACTTTGACAACTTCGGTACTCGTGACAGCTCCAACTCGGTTTCTTTCAGTCAGAGCACGTTTGATCCAGACATGAAGATGTCGATCGGTTCGGAGCTGTCCTCGCGCTTCAGCGTCGACATGTCGAATGACATGGAGGTCAACTACAACGATATCATGACGGCCGAGCCGGAAACCGGTTTGAGGAGCAAAACCAGCCAGATCGCGAACATGGTGTGGGAGGGACTGAAGGAAATCATGAAGCAGATCTTCACTGGGGGAACGATCAATATCGCCCGTGCGATCAAAGCGAATAACGAAGCAAAGGCCGAAGCTTTGCAAGCCCACTACGACACACATACTCCGAAAACGGCAAACGCTGACTCTGTGTCTGGCACGCCAGAGAACGCCCTCAATGCAATTGATGATGCGGGCTGGGGGAGTGCCACTGAAGCGCTGCAAAATCTCGAGAAGCAAGGCATCGACAGCGGTGCCGTCGATGATGACGATACCGGCTACGGTCAGATCGGTGACGACTATGGTGAGATCTTCTCTGTCAAACCTAAGCAAGTAAATATCGCCAATAAAGATCCGGAATTCGCATCAAATCTCGCGAACAATCTTAATGAAGAGCAGCTGATCGCTGATGATATTATCAATCAGATGGAAATCGATCTCGGAGACGACGATACGAACAAGCAGTGATGGCGGGTGCGATCGTTTGACGATCCGACTATCTCATCGATCACAAACGGGCCCCAGTGGGGCCCGTACTCTTTTCAAAGACCGTTGATCGGGACCTTTAGATAGACTTGGCCATTATCCTCGGGCTCGGGCATTTGGCCCGCGCGCATGTTGACCTGGATCGAGGGGATGATCAGCTTGGGCATCGAGAGCTGGGCATCGCGGGTCTCGCGCATCTCGACGAACTCGTCCTCGGACGTGCCGTCGCGCACATGCTTGTTCTTGGCTTTCTGCTCGCCCACCGTGCTCTCCCACGCGAACTGATCGCGGCCGGGCGCCTTGTAGTCATGGGCGGTGAAGATGCGCGTGTTGTCCGGCAATGACAGGATCTTTTGGATCGAATGCCAGAGCTCACGCGCCGAGCCGCCGGGGAAGTCGCACCGCGCGGTACCGAAATCGGGCATGAAGAGCGTGTCGCCGACGAAAGCCGCGTCCCCAATCACATAGGTCATGCAAGCAGGCGTGTGCCCGGGCGTGTGCAGGACGTGGGCTTGAAGCCCACCGATGGAAAAGAGGTCCTGTTCCTTGAACAGCGCATCAAATTGGCTGCCGTCGCGCTGGAACTCGGTCCCTTCGTTGAAGATCTTGCCGAAGACATCCTGGACCGTGCAGATCTCACCCCCGATTCCGATCTTACCGCCGAGCTGCTCCTGCAGATAGGGCGCGGCGGAGAGGTGATCGGCATGCACATGAGTCTCGAGGATCCACTCACACGTCAGGCCATGATCGTTGATAAACGCGATCAGCTCATCCGCGGATTTGGTCGACGTGCGGCCCGAGGCGTGGTCGAAATCCAAGACCGAGTCGACGATCGCGCAGGTCGTGCTTTCCGGGTCTTTGACAATGTAGGACGCACAGTTTGTGGGCTCGTCAAAAAAGCAGGTTACTTCGGGTGTCATCGGGCTCTCCTTCGTTGCGCCCAACAACTATAGGTAAAAATCACAGGATTTAAATGTGTATTCGTTCGCGATGGCGTGAGGGGTCAGAACCGCTCCGCCCGGACAACCTCGCAATCGCTGATCGTGATGACGCCGATATGGCGCTCAACCAGTCGAAAGACATTGTCGAGCAGGTCTTGAATGCGTTCGGGCCGGACAATGCAGATCACCTGGACCATACCGCCCGCAAGGCCAATGCTTTCATCCGAGCTCCATTTGCCGGACCGGCCAGAGCCGCCGATGACTGGCAGGATTGAGTAACCGGTCACGCCTGCCTCATCCAAGGCATCGGTGAGGCGCCCGCGCACGGGTTTCTCGATAATGATGGCAACGCGCTTGGCTTGATGAGTTTCCATGGATCAGCCTCCCGTGATTAGCTTGGCGATTGCCAGATAGACCGGCAATCCAAGCGTCAGGTTAAAAGGGAACGTGACGCCGAGCGACATCGTCAAATAGATGCCTGGGTCGGCCTCAGGGACTGCGACCCGCATGGCCGCCGGTACAGCGATGTACGAGGCCGAGGCCGAAAGAACCATCAAGAGAAGCGTGCCGCCGGTTGAAAGGCCCAGCAAAAGTGCTGCACCCGCGCCCAAGACCGCGCCGATCATTGGCATTATTACGCCAAATGCTACGAGGCCAAAGGTCAAGAGACCCCGGCTTTGACGCAGGCCCCGCCCCGCGATCAGCCCCATATCGAGAAGAAAGAGGCAAAGCGCCCCTTTGAACGGCGCGGACATCAGCCCCTCAATCTCCGACATCCCGTCAGGACCCGTTATCAGGCCAATCACGAACGCGCCGACGAGGAGGACGATCGAGCCATTCAAAAGGATCTCTCGCCAGAGCCGGGCATCCATCCGTGTCGATCCATTGCGGGAGACGAGCCATAGGGCAGAGAGGATGGCGGGCGCCTCCATCGCGGCAGCAACAGCGACCATATAGCCCTCCGCTGCGATCCCCTGGCTCTCGAGCACTGAAGTGCCTGCAACAAAGGTTACGATCGAGATCGAGCCGTAATGAGCTGCTACCGCCGCCGCATTTGTTCGATCCAACCGGGTCATTATCTGAAGAAGCCCAAAGGCGATAAAGGGGATCAAGGCCGAGAGCGCAACACCAATGAGTAAGGTGAGGAGCAGGCCTGCATCCACCCCGTGCTCGGTCACGCTGACCCCACCTTTGAACCCGATGGCAAAGAGCAGATAGATCGAGAGTGCTTTTGCTGCCGCCTCGGGAAAAGTGAGGTCTGAGCGGGCTAGGGCGGCGCCAAGTCCCAGAATAAAGGCCAGGATCAGGGGAGAGGCGAGATTGTCGAGCGCGAGAGCGAAGAAGTTGTCCATGCCCGATCCTTTCCAAGCTCTGGCGGATATAAACCACTGATAGCTTGGTGCAACACTAGGCATCGTACTTGAACTGAAATCCTCTCCTCTTTGATTTGTCCCGCTTGCTCAGCATGTTTCTAGATGCGACCCCCGGGCCCCGGGCAAGCCCGGACCCCGGCGGCCCCGAAAGCACGCCTTTGGCGCGCTACAGGCGAGAGAGGTTGGGCTGGGCGCCGGGCGGCCCGCGGCGGGCTTGCCCGCCGTGATCGGGCAAGTTGTCCGATCTGCCGCGATAGCGGCTTGGGCCGCTTTCACAATCGTTAGGGCTGTCCGCTCTAACTGTCTTCGAAATCTGGGCAGCCTGTCTCTTTCGCGACGAGGAGCTGGGAGGGGCGCCGCTCAGCAGCTTGCTCAAACATCGGGCCGACATTGCGACCGAAAGAGCTCACATTGTCGACTTGGGCGAAATGGCGTTTCAACGCAGGGGTGAGCTTTGCCTCGACCACTTTAGGCGCCTTGTTCGGATCGTCGAAGTGGAGCCAGATGTAAGCCATGGGCTCGCCGCGCTTGAGCACCCATGGTTTTGTCTGATCCTGCCATTCTAGCACAGCGTTGAGAGGTCTGGGCCAAGAGCGTAGCGGGAAGCGCCCGCAGACCAGTGTGCCGGGCCAGTCGCGAAAAGCGGGCTCGAGGAAGGGGGGCGTGAGGTGGAGCGCGCAATCCTCCTCCGTCACCATCATCAGGTTCATGCTGATCTGCAGCGCAGGCGTCGCTTGATCGCGTTGGGCGCGCCTCAGGATCGGGGTTGCGAGCCCTTGATAGGCCGCTGGCGTCAGCCCACCTGGCATGGGTACTTGTTGGAACCCCGGCGGGCTCGCTTTGGGGTCGACTAGCCGGACGGTCAGGTTGTAGGGGCAGCGGATCTGCAGGATCCGGCGTGCCATGTCGGGAGAGACGCCCAATTCTGCCGCGCGATCGACCCCAATCGCTTCGGGCGGGAAGAACGCCAGTGCCGCCTGCGGGCTGGTGCAGCGCCAGCCGACCAGCACCTCATCCGGCATCGGCGGCGTCCTGCGGGGTCATCAGTTTGGCGGGCCGACGGTCTTTCGCGCTCTGCCAAATTCCTTCGATCTCAGGTGTGAGGTGGTGAAGCCCCTCCATGCCCCTGCGCCACTCGTCCAACTCGGGCGTCAGCGCTGCCTCGACCAGCTTCGGGCGCTTGTTCGGGTTGCCAAACTCGAAGAGGAAGTAGCAAAGAGGCTCCCCCTGTTTCAGAACCAGCTCCTCGCCTGGTTTGTCCCACTCGAATGCCCAGGTGAGGTTCTGGGGCCAAAGGGTCACCGGATACCGCCCGGCAACCATCAGGCCCGGCCAGCGGCGCATTGAGTTTCCAAGAAAAGGCGGCACCTGGCTGACCCAGGCCGGCTCGTCGGTGACGAAAAAGAAGGGCAGGCGGATCTGGATCACCGGTTTGCGCGGATGGCGCCAGCGCTGGGGCGGCTCGACGATGAGCATCTCGCGGATCTTGTCCTCTTGGACGAAGGTGCCCATCTGCTCGATCTTGAGATTGGGCCCCTGGGGCGTCGCGTCCATGCGCAGACGGATCCCGATGGGCGACGGCATTTCGACCAGATGACGCTCAAGGCTGTGGACCGCCGGGCAGTTCTGGATCGCCCGCGTGCCGAGCGGCTTATCCCGCTCGGAAAACACGCTGCGGGGCGGCTGGAACGCGAAACCGCCCTCCGCGTCCGTCAGGCAATAGCCGATCTCGACCGGGATGGTTTCGGAATACATGGGGGCTCTCCGGCGCTGCTCTTAGACGCCGTTATACCAGGGGCGTGGCACGCAACAAGGTGCTGCGCGCCGAGTTTAATCAGGAGGCGTAATTCGAGCCTTCTTCGTCGAGGATCGCTTTCAACTCGTCCAGATGGCGGTCGCCCTGGCCTTCGTACTGGGCGATCTCGTTGCTGGTTTTCTCGGCAATCTCATGGCTGAGAACGCGCAACGGCCGCTGGGTCCAGAGCGCCTTGATATACGTCTCCGCCGCGCGCTCGAAGTAGTAAAGCCGGTTCCAGCACTGAGCGACGTCCTCACCGACCACCATGATCCCGTGATTGGCCATCACCAGTACCATTGCGTTCGGATCCGAGAGATTCTGGCAGACACGCTCGGCCTCTTCCTCAAAAGCCAGGCCGCCATATTCCGGATCAACCGCTACGCGATTGTAGAAAATCGCGGTGGTCTGGTCGATTGGTTGAAGGGTCGGATCCTCGAGGCACGCCAGGACGGTCGCATAGACCGAATGCACATGCATCGCGCACCGGGCATGTGGGCACATCCGGTGAAGCGCCCCATGCAAGCCCCAGGCGGTTGGGTCCGGTGCGTCCGGGCGGTTCATGGTGTCTGGATCATTTGCGTCGATCAGCAACAGATCTGAGGCCTTGATCCGGCTGAAATGAACCTGATTGGGGTTCATCAGGAATTGGGTGCCGTCCTCGTTCACGCTCAGCGAGAAATGGTTGGCGACGGCTTCATGCAGATTCAAACGGGCGCACCAGCGGAACGCGGCGGCGAGATCTACACGTTCCTGATAGTGGGCGAGATTGTCGGTCTTGCTCGGGAAGTCAGTCACGGCCATGGCGCGGTCTCCTATCACAGTAGCTCCTCTACGGTTTGGCTAAAAAGGGTCCTCAGGCAAGGGATTTTTGCCGACTAGAAGCCCTTAATCGCCCAATGAAGTGCAATCACTGCGATCGAGGCGCTTCCCAATAGGAATGCGCCCCGCAAAACCTTGAACTTCTGCTTCAGAACCTTCGCGACCGCCTGATTTGCCCGAGCCTGACTGAGGATCAGCTGGCTGACCTGGGCCGTGCGCATGAATTCGGGAAAGTCCTCTTCATTGGCCACGCCGTCCGAGAGGGCGACCCAGGAAAAACGTTCGACACCGTAGAGCTCGGGCGCTCGTCCCTGGGGCCGGACACGGGGGATCAGGGTCCAAATGCAGGCAATCACACAAGCCGCATTCAGTGCGAGGGCAAACAGCAGCAGGGGCGCGGTGGCGAGATCCTCAGTCAGACCAGCCGGGCCGCGGAAGAGGAGCAGGCCGCTGAGCGTCATCAGGGCCGCGGCCTTTGCATCCGCAAACTGTGTCTGTGTGACCAGCGTGCCCGATTGTGCTGCTAGATACTGCACCCGGGTTCGGGCCATGTGGCTAAGATCGACTCCCTCCTGGCTTTCGGTCGAGCGTCCAAAGTCGAGCGAATCGAGGGAATTTTTGCCATGCATCGGGTTGCCTCTGCGATCTCTGGCCGGTGTCATAATCACTACACATCGATGAGTCATCTTAACTCTCTTCGAGGGGTGGCGCTATGAATGTGATCTTTGAAAGTGAGCGGTTGGCATTTCGGCCTCTCCAGACGCGCGATATCGATCTTGCGATTGAGCAATGGACCGATCCGGATGTCGTGCGCTACGTCGCCGAGAGGACCTATTCCGAGCAAGAACTGATCGACGAGATGCCGATCGTGACCCGACGGTGTGGCGCGGGGTGCATCGGGATTTGGGCCCTGACGGAGAAGGCCACAGACGAGAAAATAGGATCGATCTTTCTGCTCCCGATGCCGGTCGAGTTGGACGACACGGAATGGGATTTACTGATCGGTGAGGAGATCCCGGAAGGGGATATCGAGGTTGGCTATATTCTGAAGCGCGCCGCCTGGGGCAAAGGCTATGCGACCGAGGCCTGCATGCGCATGCTACAGTTTGCCTTCGAGGACTCTCCCTTGCGTGAGGTGGTCGCGACCATCGATCCCGATAACCATGCCTCCCGCCACGTGCTCATGAAATGTGGGCTGCGGCAGATGGGGACGATCCGGGCCTATCAAGCGGATATTCCTGGCTTCAAGATCACGCGGGAGCAGTGGCTCGCCGATCGCCAGCAAGCCAGCTTGGTCTGAAGGTCGAACCAAACGGAATGCGGCTTGCGCCGCATACACTTATGCTGGCGCCCTCCCGGGCGCGTTGGCGCTTTCCGACACCCCTCGCGATACTTGGAGCTGAGCGCTGGGCGTCCTGCCTCGCGCCGCGCGAGGGTGGCGGGCTTTGCTCGCCAAGGCCCCGCAAGGGGTCCAGGACGCTTTCAGGGTGTTGGAGCTTGCTGGATCCGGTCACCCCGGGCTCAACTGGATGTCGAACCGATCGCGGATTAGAAGATCCGCCTCGGTACTCAGATAGCCGGGATCGGGTTCTGACAAGATCTCTTGCGCACGCTCCCTTGCGCGGATCCAGGCATCAGGGCGGCCTTGCTCTTCCCAGGTCACGGGCGGGTCACGGTCCGCCAAGCGCGGATAGAAGTAATCGCGTTGCATCGCGGCCATGGTGTGGGCGCCGCCGAGGAAATGGCCCTCACCCAGCACTGCTTCGCAAATCGCGTCATAGCCGAGGGTTTCCTCCGTCACCTCAATCCCACGGATGATCCGGTGAACGTGGGAGAGCATCTCATCATCCAGCACGAAAGCTTCGAAACTCACCCCGAGCAACGAAGCGGTCATGCCGGAGCTCTCATAGACCATATTCGCCCCTGCCAGCCCTGTGGCGAGGCTGGTCAGTGCCTTCTCCGCGCCCATTTGCGCGTCTACCGCCTTGGCATCCGCCATCGAACAGGCGACGCCCGAGGGCAGGCCCAGCCAGTTGATGATCTGGGCGGAGCCTGCATTCATCACCGCACTCTCGCCCCCGCCGCCTGAGAAGGCGCCAGTGCGCAGGTCGATCACCAGTGGCCAGTTGGAGAAGATCATCGGGTAGCCGCGGTGGGTGACGTTGACCATCGCCAGCGTCGCCAGTGTCTCTGCCAATGACTGAGCGAGGAATCCGGCAGGTGTTGCCGGGGCAGTGGCGCCGGATTGGGCCGCGATGATGCCGTTGATCGGGACGCCATGGGCGATGCAGGCCTCGGTCACGGCGACAGCGTCTTCGCCGAACCGCATCGGCGAGATCACCGGCGAGATATGCGCCTTGCAGAAAGGGCGCGCACGGAACCGGCCCTCGCCGCCCAAGGCCATGTCGAACATCTCGATGATCGGGGCGACCGTTTCGGCCACGGTAAAAGAGGTGCCGACCGGTTTCGTCGTGCCCCGCAAGAGCGCATAGGCCGTGTTGATATCCAAGGCCTCGATCGTCTCCATATCGCCGGCGACACAGCATCGGGTGAACCAGCTGACATTGGTGAGCCGGTCGATCAGGCGGGTGAAGTCATAGAGATCACGCAGGGTCGAGGGGCGGTAGCTGCCGGTCTCCATATCCAAGGTTTGCACCGCTGCCCCGCCAGTGCCGAAATAGACGCGATCGCCGCCGATCTCTATGTCATGGGCCGGGTCGCGGCCGTGGAAGAGGAAGCCTTTCGAGGCGCCATCGATGATATCCTCGATCATGGCGCGCGGGAAGCAGAGCCGGTCGCCCTTCATCTCCGCCCCTTGGGCAATGGCGCGTTCGGCCAGCGCGGGTGGCGTCTCGCCCATACCAAGCTCCGCCAAGAGGCGCAGGGCCGTTTGATAGATCTCCCTCATCTGCAACTCGGAGAGCGGGCGAAATTGCCCGCCGCGCTGGCCGGGCGGGCAGGGGTTTGGCTGCACCGCGTCGGGCGCGCGGGCGCTGAGACGGGCCTGTCGACCCCGATTTTTTCGATTGCTCATGGCGGTCAGCATCAGAGATAAAGCCGCAGAGACAAGTGGGTGAGCCTGCGTTTGAAAATTCCGACGCAAACATTTAAGAAATTCCGATGGCAGATCCGGAGGAGAAGCCTCTGACCCTAAGAGGCATTGAGATGTTTGTGGCCGTGGTCGAAGAAGCCTCGCTCGGCGGTGGCGCCAAGCGATTGGGCGCTTCGGCTTCGGCAGTCTCGCAACAGATCTCCAACCTGGAGGTCGCCTTGGGCGCTACCCTGATCGACCGGGGTGCGCGCCCTTTTGCGTTGACACCGTCCGGACAGCTTTTTCACACACGCGCTCTCGCGATCCTGGATGAGGCGGCCCGGGCACGGGCGGATCTCGCGCGGGTGGAGCGGCGCACCTTTCGCCGCCTGCGCCTAGCCGTGGTGGATGAGGCGGAGACCGAAATCCTGCCTGCGCTTCTGGCGCGGCTCGCCAAGATCTATCCCGATTGCAGCTTCGTCATCCGCTCGGGCCTGAGCCACGAGAACCTGGCCGCCTTGGAAAGCCGGTCCGTCGACCTCGTGATCTCGGCCGATTCCGATCTTCCGGGTGATGAGTTGGTCCGCCATCCGGTCCTGCGCGACCCGTTCCTGCTGGTCTCCGCGCCGGGCCTCTTGCCCCCCGATACGTCGGTTGAGGCGTTGATGCGCCATCCCATGGTCCGGTACGGACAGGCCCAAATGCTTGGGCGGATGATCGAGGCGCATCTGCGCCGTCTGAAACTGGCGCCCTCGCGCCGGTTCGAGGTCTCGACCAATG
>JBCDAQ010000070.1:0-17470 GCA_039185285.1 Pseudomonadota bacterium | reverse complement strand
TGACGACCTCTACAGCGGTGAGGGGGACGAGAAACCTGACGGCGAACCGGACAGCGATGAGCTCTATGATGGAGAGGACAACAACGCGCCAGACGAAGATCCGGCAGATGACGACCTCTACAGCGGTGAGGGGGACGAGAAACCTGACGGCGAACCGGACAGCGATGAGCTCTATGATGGAGAGGACAACAACGCGCCAGACGAAGATCCGGCAGATGACGACATCTACAGCGGAGAGGAAGACGAGGAGCCTGACGGCGAACCGGACAGCGACGAGCTCTATGGTGGAGAGGACAACAACGCGCCAAACGACGATCCGGCAGATGACGACATCTACAGCGGAGAGGAAAACGACGGGCTAACCTCACAGCCGGAGGAGGATGATCCAAGTGATTTGGAGGATGGTGCTGTTCCCGACTCACCTCCCGAGCCAGATCAACCTAGTGACGAGGCCGATGATGACACAGAGACCACGGCCCCAGAAGATGATGTTCCAAACAGTGGCGACGAGAATGACGTGCTCGACTCTTCGCCTGAGGAAGACGATCCCGATGAGAATGGGCCAGTAACCCCTCCAGAAGGCGATGAAGCCGATACGGCGACTGGAGACAATGGCACCGAATCCGAACCCGCGAATCTCGCGCGGTTCTACATTGTCGACACGCAAAGCGATGAGATCATCACAGAGATCGCCGATGGTGCTACGGTCGATGGCGCTTTGCTCGCGGGCCGCGATGTCTCCCTCGTCGTCGCCCCAGATGGCGAGAGCCCAGAACTCGCCGGGGTTGAGAGCGTTAAGATCGCGCTCAACGATGGCAGTTTCAGAACCGAGAATGTCGAGCCCTATTCGGCGTTTGGCGACACCAATGGGAACTATTTCGCGGGCACAACCCTGGAGCCGGGCGAGCATAGCCTCGCCTTCTCGCTCCACTCCGAGGATGGTGGTGCGGGCGATCTGCTCGGCCAGGCCGAGATCAGTTTCACCGTCGATCCGGTGCCAGATGATCAAGACGATCCCGATGGCTCCAGCGAAGGCACCCTGGCATCCGATGATCCAACGGCAATCTCCGAGAACGACGTTCTCCAAGGCACGCCCGGTAGCGATACCCTGATCGGCGGTGACGGAGAGGACTCTCTTCTCGCGGCGGGAGGCGATGACCTACTGTATGGTGGTGCGGGCGATGACCAAGTTGACGCAAGCGGCGGCAACAATACGATTTTTGGCGGCGAGGGCGACGACTCCCTTTTTGCGGGGGGAGGTAACGACACGCTCTACGGCGGGACGGACGATGACTACCTGAGTGCGACGGCTGGCAACGATATGGCTTTTGGTGGCACTGGCCAGGACTCAATCGAGGGTGGTGAAGGTAATGACACGCTTTATGGCGGGGCTGAACAAGACATCCTGTCTGGCAGCTCGGGCAATGACTCTCTCTTCGGCGGCGCTGAGGCCGACGACCTATACGGCGGTTCTCAAAATGATCTGCTGGTAGGTGGTTATGGTTGGGACCGCCTTTACGGGGGTCATGGCGACGACACGCTTAAAGGCGATTTTGGGAAAGACACATTAGATGGGAGCTCGGGCAACGACCTTCTAAGCGGTGGTGTTAACGACGATGTCCTGACTGGCGGTGAAGGCGATGACGTGTTCCAATATGCTCGGGGAGATGGCAGCGACAGCGTAGACGGGGGCGATGGAAGCTGGACCGATGTGATTGCACTTGACGGTTTCTCGGGTGATGTAACAATTGATGGATCGACCGTCCAAGGCACTGGTTGGATGGCAGAAATCGACGAAGGCGCTATTCAAAGCGTCGGCGAGGGAAACCTGGAACTCACCTCAGGCTCGTCGGGCACGATCACTTTTGATGATGGTGAGCAAATCACCTTCGACGGGATCGAGGGTATCACCTGGTAACCAAGATCCATTTCAGCGTGTTCGTTTGCCGCGCATTAAGACCAGTCCGATACGAGGGGAGCAATATAGTCCATAACGGATGGTCATGTGAGCGCCAAATCAAAGGATAAACCGGCTCTGCCCAGGCTCAGAAGCGGTGCAACGGTTCAGCTAGGCTCGATCGGTGCCAACCTCATGACTCTGGTTCTGCCGTTGGTCATGATCCAGCTTTTCGATCGCGTTATTCCTAATGCGGCGGAGGCGACCCTTACGGTCCTGGCGGCCTTTCTGTTCGGTGCTGTGCTTATCGAAGCGATCCTGCGCTATGGTGTGGCAGCACTTCTGCTCAGAGAAGGTACTAACTTCGCGGCCGAGGCCGAACGAAAACTGATGCATGAAATCCTTCATCGCCCCAAAACGCTGGATGGTAACCAGCGCACCAGTCGGCATCTGGAAGCCTGGGAGACAATTGAGCGCCTGCGCAGCTCTCACGCAGCCCATGGTCGACACTCAGCAATTGATTTGCCCTTTGCAGCCATTTTCATCGCTGTGTTCTGGATGGTCGCCCCACCCTTGCTACCCGTCCTGGCCACCATTCTAGCAGTCGCACTGCTATCGACCCGATTGAACCGCGCATCGTTGCGCGAGCTGAATGCGAAGAGGAGGGATCACACCACGCGGCTCGGCGGATTTGCATCAGAGGTCTTTGGCGGAATTGAGCATATCAAGGGTCTCTCCGCAGAGCAGTTGATGATCCGTCGCCAGGAAAGCCTTGCGGGACATGCCTCGCTTGTGACGGAAGCATTGATCGCTCGGCAGGCCGTCAGCAAGACCTTGGTTGAGAGCATTGGTCAAGCAACCCCGATCCTGATCGCAATTTCTGGGGCTTTCTGGGTCAATGCTGGTGCGTTGACCACGGGCGCTTTGGCTGCAGCAATCCTCCTATCGGGTCGGGCCGTTCAACCTGTCCTTAGAGCTCGGGATCAGGCGGAAGCCCGCCGCATCCTAGCGCCCCTAAAAAAAGAGCTGGAAGACATCATCGCTGTACCACCAGCGCATAGAGGTGACCGCCCGATGACGCGTGTTGGATCACTAGCACTCGAAAACGTCACCGCCAGAACGGCCGAGGGCTCAACGATTTTGACGGACATCTCACTCGAGATCCAAACCGGCGAATGCATTGCCATCATGGGTGCAAGCGGTTCTGGGAAATCGACCCTGATGCATCTTCTCGCGGGTGCGTTAACGCCGAGTGAGGGGCGCTTGCTCGTCAACGGCGAGCCCGCCAAAGTATACAGATCCCGCGACATCACTCGGGAGATTGCCCTCGTGCGCCAGGGCGGCACGATCCTCTCGGGAAGCATTATGGATTTGATTACCTCAAATAGAGGTGAGAGCTGTCTACCACAGGCACTCGCGGTCTCAGACGAACTTGGACTTTCACGTTTTTTGGCCTCAAGAAGCGAAGGTTTTGATCTTGTCGGCCATCAAGGATTCGGTGGGAGTTTGCCTGGCGCGATGGCAGGCCTTTTGCCGATTGTCGCCGCTCTGTCGCGCAATCCATCTGTTTTGATCTTCGACGAGGCAAACGGCGCGTTGGATCAAAAAGCAGACCAACTACTTCGCGCAGCGCTCGAAAGGCGTTCGAAGAGCTGTATTCTAGTGATTACTACACAGAGACCGTCTTTTGCCAGCCTAGCCGACCGCCGCTTTCGGATCGAAGAAGGTAGACTGACCGAGCTCACGGATGTGCCTCAGTTGAAAGAACGTGTCTCATGACTGCCTGGAGCTTGCCGCTTGCAGCCGACGATCCTTCACGCTCTGCCCTTGCCGTCGATGCAATAGCTGACTCGATTGAAGCCGAGCGGTTCAAAGGTTTCGGAAGGCAGGAGCCAATGGTAGCGGCGCTCCTATGGTTGCTGGAGGTGATTAAATGGTCTCCCTCAACCCTCAAGATTGTGCACGCCCTGCCCCATCAGCCAGATGCGTTCACGTTGGCGGATCTCCGCGCCACGATGATGCGCCTGAAAATCGCAAGTTCGGAAAGCGTGCTCGGGCGACGCCAGATCGAGGATTTGCCCGTCCCGTCGTTGCTAATCACGCCAAAAGGCCAGGCGCTGGTTCTCGAGCATGAACCACATGTCGGTAAGGTTGCCTATGACCCAGTTTCGGGCCAAGAAATTATCCCTCCAACCGATCCGAAGCTTAAGGTCGTTGTCTTCCACCGCCCGGCGATTCGCGTACCACAGGACTTTACAATCGGCCTGGTGCGACGGTTCAATCGAACAGCACTTCGTCTCTTGGTTATAAAAGGTGGTCTGAACCTGTTGGCCATAGCGGCGGTTCTAGCGCTTGTAATGGTCTACGATACCGTTGTTCCTGCTCACGCCAACGACACCCTCATCGCACTTTGCGTTGCCGTTGCAGTGGCACTTGGGCTGGATCTGTTTTTACGCCGAACCAAGGCGCGTTTGCTAAGCCGAACAACCGCGAGGATGGAGTACATCATTGGTGTGACAGCGTTCCGCAAAGTGCTGTCGCTATCTTTTGATCGAATTGCTGCCAACAGTATACCTCAACAGGTGAGCCGCTTGCGTCAATTCATGACAGTCGGTTCGGTTCTGTCGGGTCCCGCGGCAGAGATCGCTCTCGAGCTCCCCTTCACAGTTCTCATGATCATTGCGCTTTTCGCGATCGGCGGACCGATTGGCTTTGTCCCAATCTTGGTATTTGTCCTATTCGCTTTGGCCGCAGCGGTGCTCGGCCCTCGGCTGCGAAGATTGGGCACCGCCGCCCGTGTCACTCGAGAAGCCCACGAGGAGATTGTAAGCGAGATCATACTGCAAACAGACGCGATCCGCGATTGCGGCGGACAAGACATCTGGGAGACGCGCGCACGCGAGAGCGGTGAACGCCAAATCGAAGCGCAGCGCCGAGTGGATTCAGGTCAACTGATTCTGAACGGGATCAGCGCTGCATCAATGCCGTTGGCTGGCGGTGCAACCGCGATCATCGGATCACATCTTGCCATCCAAGGCAGTCTGAGCGCTGGAGCCCTTATCGGAGCAATGGTGCTGACCTGGCGCATCATCGCACCATTGCAAGCGATGCTGCTGTTAATCGCGAAATGGGCTGATCTGCGACGAATGAGCGGACAATTGGATCGATTGATGCGGCTGAAAAGTGAGCCGCCCTCGATGCAGACGCCGCTTACTTTCGACCCACGTGGGCAGCTCTCATTCCGCCGCCTAGCCTTCCGCTATACTGCAGGCTCTGATGCCGTCCTGCGCGGGTTGACAGCCGACTTGCCCGCCGGTGCTTTGATCGCCATCACGGGACCAAGTGGTGCAGGCAAGACGACATTACTCCGAGCTGTTCTGGGCATCATCAAGCCGATGGATGGGGCTGTTTTGATCGACGGCGTCAACCTAAATCAGATCCCACAAGGCCAACTCCGGGAGCTGGTCAGCTATGTGCCGCAGAACCCGATCCTAATTCATGGCACGATCGCGCAGAACCTGCGCCTGGCCCGACCCTTAGCAAGCGACGAAGACCTTCGAGCCGTTCTCGACGAACTCGGCCTGACCAATGCACTAGCGTGTTTGCCCGATGGTCTCGAGACCCGCCTAACGGAAGAGGTTCAGGCAATCCTGCCCGCAGGTTTCCGCCAATGCCTCGCGCTTGCACAAGCCTTTCTGCGAAAACCAAAATTCCTTCTCTTGGATGAACCAGCCAGATTACTGGACCCAAGCCTGGAGCGCGCCGTTATGGCTTCGCTTCGCCGCCGCCGCGGCAGGGTGACAACCCTGATGGTTTCCCACCGACCAAGCCATGTCCGCGCGGCCGATCTGGTGATGAATTTAGAGGCCGGATCGATCCGGCATTTGGGAGAACCGAAATGATGCTTTCGATCTTCAGGCGCCCGAGCAAGTTCACACCGGTTCCACCACCATCCACGGAACGCCAACGCCTTATGCTACTAGATGCTGAACTTGCGGAACCAGTCGATGAGACTGCCCACCGGCGACTGGTTCAAGTGGGGCTATTGGCGTTGATCGCTTTCATCGTTTGGGCGGCGTTCACGCCTGTGGATGAAACAGTGACCGGAGAGGGTCGTATCCTGCCCATCGCCGGCGCGCGCCAGATCCAACATCAAGATGGTGGCCAGATAACCGAACTCTTGGTGGCCGATGGTGACACCGTCCAGATCGGCCAGCCAATGATCATCTTTGATCGCCGGGAGGAAGTTGCTCGGCTCCGGCAACTCACAGCGCGTCACGCGGCACTAAATATAACCATTGAGCGACGACGCGCGATGGCCGAGGAGCGAGACTTCGCGCCGAATGCGGACAGTTGGCAGCGGCTTAGCGAGAGTGAACGAGCTGTTTTCGAGATTGAGGCTCAAGCAAGCGCCGCTCGGATCGACGTGCTCCAATCGGAGTCCCGAATTGCCATTTCCCGACTTGACGTAGCGCATGAACGCTTGGGCGAGCTCATCAGGCGCGAAGAGATCCTTACCCGACGATTGAGCGATCTGAACAACCTCTTCCATGATAAGCAGGTGGTGAGTCGGCTGACAAGAGATCAGGCAGAAATCGATCTCATCCGTACCCGAGAAGAAATCGCGCAAACCAAGAGCGACGCGCGGGAAGCGGAACTCTCGATCCGCCGCGCAAACCAGGAAGAGCAAGAATTTAAGCTGCTCCGCAGACAGGAGGCGCTGCGCGCCATCGCCGACCTAGAGGCTGAGCTCGCCGAGGTGAAGGAGGAGGTTCGCAGACTTGCCACTCGGGCGGAACGGGTGGCAGTTTTGGCACCAGCGTCGGGCAAAGTCCAAAACCTCGTGGTGAATGCTGCCGGGCAGGTTGTCACCCCGGGCGCCATTATCGGAGAAGTCGTACCAAATGACGTGGAGCTCATAGCTGAGCTCAATGTCCCGGCCAGCCGGATCGGCGATATTGAGCCAGGTGTCACCGCTTTGGTAAAGGTTCTCACCTTCGACTTTACTCGGTTTGGCGGGATTGAGGCTGAGGTCCTCGCCGTTTCTCCCAGCTCAACAGTGCAACCCGATGGTTCGTCTTTGTACATGGTCCGCCTTGGGCTTTCGAGCGAACATGTGGGGCCTGAAACCGCAGCAAACGAAATCCGGCCCGGTCTAGCGGTCGTTGCCGATCTGCATATAGGTCGCAAATCGGTGCTGGAATACTTCCTCAAACCGCTTCGGGTGATCCAAGATAGCGCGCTAAGCGAAACCTAGGAAACGGGCGCGTTCTCTTAGAGGGGTCCGCCATCGGCTGAAAACACGCCCAAGACGGCGGAGCGTCAATGGTCCTCGCCATGGGATGCAACACTTCAACGAGTTTATCTTAACGATCGTCTTGGCGAGTTGGTGCTGCGCACGAAAGCAACTCATCATGGGAGAATGAGGAACGTATAGAAATCCGCTGCTCCCGAAAACGAGCTTTAGGAGCGACTTGAGGGTTCGATAACGCCTTGACGAGGATATCGCGGGCTCCTATTCACAGCATCCGATTGGCGACGTGGCGGAGTGGTTACGCAGCGGATTGCAAATCCGTGTACGCCGGTTCGATTCCGGCCGTCGCCTCCAATCTTTTCAACCACTTGCACCATTCTGACTCCTCGACTTCCTCATTTTTGAAACAGCCTTTGAAACTTTCACGTTCCGGGCTTGTTCCGTTCTCTACGATTCCGACGCTCTTGAGCGAGCGTCGCGAGTTCCTTCTGCCGGACCCTTCCACCGTACTGTTTCAACATCTCCACCCCAGAGTGACCTGTAACAGCCTTGACCATCTCGTCGTCGCATCCCGACTCGTAGAGTTCGATTGTTGCGTTCTTTCTGAGACCGTGAGTTACATACTTGCCTGCCTCCGGATGATTCATACGCGCTTTAACTCTCCTCATCTCCTCGGCAATCGAGCGATAGCTCGCCGGCTTTCCATGCTGTCCGGTGATTACCGTCAGCCCCTCCCTTTCAACAGCTCTGAGGCAGGCCGTGAGCCGATCTGTCAATGGGATCAACATTGGCTTATCGGTCTTGCCTTGAGTAAGTTCCCAAGCGCCATCCTGAAACTGGTCCCAGCGCATTTTGAGAATATCGCCGATCCGCTGTCCGGTGCCGATGCAAAGCTCGTAGACCAGCCGCGCGCGAGATGTCGCAACGGCTTCAAACTCAGCTCGCACGTCATCCGGCCAAGGTTCCCAGCCATCGCTTTTTTGTTTCAGAAGTAGAATATCTTTCGCAGGGTTACCTTGACTCTTGGTCAGGAAGCCGATCAGCCGAGCATGTTTCAACAGAACTACTAGCACTTGCACGAGATAGTTTGCTTGGCACCAACGGTCGGCATTCGCGCATTGCAGTTCATAAATATGATGGGTCTCAAGCCGTTGAGGATCGCGATCTCCCCAGATCTTCCTGATGTGTTCGATGTACTTCCGATAATCCTTCTGGGTCCGAGGCTTGAGTTTCTTGTATTGCTCACTCTCGAAGTAACTCAGCGCTAATGTTTCGAAATTGCGCGTTGATGGTTTGGACCCCCTACCCTTTCGGAGACGGTTGTAGTTTTCCCAAAACTCTTCAGAGAACGGTTCCTCTTTCATCATTTCGGACTGACCACGCGATCTGCGGATTAAGCGAATGTATCCGCGATCCTCGTAAAAGTAAGGAGGGAGCTCTCTCTTTGTCACACGCCCATCCTCAATTCAGTGTTTAGAAAGTCGTCGGTCGTTCCGGTCTCCACGTCGATATGCACACCGATTGTGCCCTCGCGGCTGATTTCGTAGCTCCTGATCGGCAGATTAAGGTCCACTGCAGTCTTAATCGCCCGGGTAATGTCCGACTGCTTCAAAGTCGACTTAGCCATCAGCATCCGCTCCCGATAGTATGCGGAAGATTGGCGGGCTTCTGCGTCTGCATCTTAATCACTCGCTGCCAAGAATGGTTGCGTGCTCGGCAAGCTTCTCTTCAACATCCCTGCGGAACGCGCCCACCGGAAACGAAAGCTCGAAGAAGATGGGACCAAACGCAGCTGGCTTCTCGTCAGGGTTCATCTGTCCTGCCAAGCAAACACTAAAGCCAGCCATATCTTGGAAAAATGTGATCCACTCTAGTTTCGATCCGTGGTCGCTTTTGAGAACGTCCTTGATTTCGCAAGCGATGAAACCAGCCTGAGACTGCTTTAGAGGTGCCTTAAGCAGCAATGAAAGGACTATCAGAACAACGATATCGTCTCGCTGGAAAACACGCGCTGATCCGGCTTTTGTTTTGGGCGCACAATTAAAGTGCTTGAACGAGATCACTTCATTGAGCTGTTGTGGATCGAGGTTCGCAATCTCACAAGCGAGCTTCGTTCTGGCTTTAAACCCAGCTGATCTGACCATCATTGTGAATCCTAATGCTCTGGCATTCTTCAATAGGCACATCAGCTAATGGTATTTTTCAATAGCTTTTCCAGCGCACCCTTTTCTTAGAAAAGCGAGCTTCTACTATGAGGAAGCCCAGAACGACGGCGCCCAAGGATGTTCCGGGCAATATCTTCAGGCAGGATCTCGCCGAACTCCTTCACAGCGGCGGGATTAAGTAGCTGGCTCAAAATCGAGCGTTTCTGCAGAGCCGCCATTGCACCGAGTGCCGGTTCGAGAACGCGTGCGACAGGTGGACCTTCGAGGACCTGCCCCAAGGCGGGCCAATCGGACCGTGTCGGCTCGGGTCAAGACTCGGGAAGGCCGCGCTCGAACGAGAATAGCTGGCACCTGACCAACTTGTTTTCCGGCCCAGATCGGACCTTCACATCAGGTTGTCAGTTTTGCAGGCGCGTTCCCGAAGGCAGGCATTAGTGGCGATCGCGAAACCACCTGAGAAGTTAGTGTTGGGTTCAGACCACGAAGCGATCACCGTGGTCTGCTTCGGGCTTTTTGCTCAGCCGCTGACTGGAGCAGAAACTTCGAACAGGCTAGGAAAACTGTGACGATGGGTGAACTATCAGTAATACTCCCTGCAGAAAATCAGCAGCTGAGTGTTCACATGACCAATTTTAATCGTGACGTAGGCCTGTTGTTCGGTGCTTTGGCGGTATTGGCCGCTTGGGCCACGCCTGCGCTGGGACAGGACCAGATGGTCACGGTCTATATCGCCGAGAAGATCATCACGATGGATCCGGGACTGCCGGAGGCGACTGCGGTCGCTGTAAAGGATGGGCGCATCGCCGCGGTTGGTGAGTTCGAAGACCTCGCATCCTGGATCGATCAGTTCCCCCACGAGATCGACCGCAGCTTTGAGGGCAAGGTTCTGGTTCCTGGGCTGATCGCCTCCCACGAGCATCCGATCCTTGCGGCCAACACGATCACGCATCGCCCTTTGCTAGCATTTTATTCGACGCCCAACCCGTTCGGAACCGATATCGCGGGTGTCGCAAGCAAGGAGGAGGCGCTTGATCGGCTTCGCGACGAGGTTGCCCGGAACCCGTCGCCTGACGAGACGCTTTTCACCTGGGGCTATGATGTGATCGCAATGGGTGGGCATCTGACGCGCCCCGAGCTGGACGCGATCTCGACGACACGCCCGATTGTCATCTGGGATGCCTCAGTTCATTTCGCCTATGCCAACTCACCCTATCTCGCCCAGATTGGTGTGACCGCCGAGGATGCGGCGAAGATTCCGGGCATCGAACTTGGTCCTGACGGTGAACCGAACGGTCAGTTTCTAGCGACGGAGGCTGCCGCATTCGCTCTGATACCCGAGATCACGAAGGCAACAGCCAACATGCGCCCAGCGGTCGATCAGATCATCGCTCTCAATCGCCAAGCGGGTATCACGACGACGACCGAGCTGGCCTTTGGAACCATCAACCCAGAGTTCGAAAGCCAGTTCTTGAACGCTTACTTCAACGATGCGGCGACGCCTCTGCGTATCGTGGTTGTCGCTGACGCGGCGTCCTATGAGAAACTGCATGGAGACGGTGCCGTCGAGGCTGTCACGGAGCTCTCCGAAGACAACACCGAGAAAGTCATCTACTCCGGGATCAAGTTCTTCGCCGACGACGCTTTTCTGGGCCTTGCCATGGCGCTTCGTGAGCCTGGTTATCTCGACCCGAGCCTACAGGGCATCTGGAACACGCGGCCTGAGGATATGGTCGACGTGATGCGGCCCTGGTGGGAGGCCGGGTTCCGCATCCATATCCACTCGAACGGTGATGCCTCGCATGATGCCGTGCTCGATGCTCTTGCTGAGCTACAGGCTGTGCGTCCGCGCTTTGACCATCGGTTCGTGTTCGAGCATTTTGGTCTCTCTTCGCTAGATCAGATCCGGCGCATGAAGGCGCTCGGCGCTGTAGCTAGCGTCAATCCAAGCTACGTTTATCTCCGCGGAGACTTGAACGCGTCATATATCGGCCGAAATCGCGCCGCACAGGCGGCCCGTCTTGGAACCCTGACGGCTAACGCTGTTCCTACCACGATCCATTCTGACCTCCCCGTGGCACCGGCCGAGCCGCTGCTTCTGATGTGGATGGCAGTGAACCGATTGGGCCAGTCCGGCGAAGTCCTCGCGCCGGCCGAGCGCGTCAACGCAGAGGAGGCGCTGCGCATGGTGACTCTAGACGCCGCTTATGTGCTAGGGATCGATGATAGGGTTGGCAGCATCGAGCCGGGAAAGCATGCTGATTTCACCGTTCTGGAAGCCAATCCGCTCGAGGTCGAGCCAGAGATTATCCGAGACATCGAGGTCTGGGGCACGGTGTTTGGCGGACAGAAGTTTCCAGCCTCTCTCGCCATAAAATAACTGTCAAACTCAGTTTGTCTCAGCTGGCTTTAAGAAGAATCCGCTCGATCTGTATCGCAGCACACAGCGAGACCAAGCTGAAAGCTGCTGTTCATTACTATGCGGTCGGCCCATTGCGGACGTTCGAGAGAAGGGTCCGATTTAGTGCGTACGTAGACGAAAGCTGCCCTTCGAGGTGCCCATAAAGTAAACTCCGGGAGCCGCAAGAGCAAATGCTTGGCCTATTGATCGTTAATCAGACGTCGCTGGTGACTGCCGCAGGGAGCTCCACTCACACGGAGCATTCCAAATGTTCATGAAGTAGGAGAACCCAAGGGCATCCTGCTGGGTTCACCCACGTTCGAAGCAGTTTACGGTTCCATCCGATAGACAAGGCCGGCATAGGGCGCCGCATCGGTTTGGTTGACCGTCATCACGTAGATCTCCCCCCCGTCCCCAAATGCCAGATTAGGCGCAGTCGCGGCGGGAACATCCACGGCACGCACGAACTCCGCCGTTGGAGATACCACCACGATGCGCCCGGCTGCGTAGGATCCGATCCAAAGGTTCCCCTCTGGCCCGATCTTGATTCCGTCAGGATACGCCCATGGGCCAGAGGTCTCATCGACCTGACCAATCCGAACAAAGAGACGTCGATTGGACAAGGCGCCTCCCTCGCCGATGTCGAAAGCGATGATCCGCGCCGCTTCGGATTCAGCGATGTACAAAGTTGAGCCACTGCGGGCGATTCCGTTAGCGTAATGCATGTCGCTGGCCATGCGGCGAACGGTAAGATCCGCAGCGATGTGATAGACGACACCTTCGATGGGCGCACTGTCCCAGGGCCCTGAGGCTGTCATCCAGACACCCCCCTCACCGTCATCTGTAAAATCGTTCGGTCCAACAAAAGCTCCGCCATCCGTATCCTGCGTGACAACCGAGAGGGTCTCACCCGTGGCCGAGACCTGGACCACCTCGCCGGAGTCGTAACAGGTGACTAGGAACCCACCCTGGAACAGGATGGTCGCGGCCGGTCCACAGCCGTCGCGACGCCAGAACTCGGTCAACTCACCATCCCACCGCATCATCGTCTGACCGGCATACTCGACATAGTAGAGCGTTCCATCGACCACCGCTGGCCCTTCAGCGAAATGGGCGTCCTTGTCGATAACCGTCATGTCCGCCAAAGCCGGTGTGGCAGAAACCAAAGCTGCAATTAGTGATGTGGATAGTCTCATATTTGGAACCTTCCTGTCGGGTTAGTAGGCTCTCAGGTTACTGAGTGGTTACTCAATAACCGATATCGAGCGAATGCTCAATAACCAACTTTGAGTAACTGCTCAAAGATAGCAACTTTAACGCGGGTGCTATAGACATTGGTGAGTGGAAATCGGTTGAGGAGCAAACTTGCCAAAGCTTGGAATGCAGCCCGTGCGGCGAAAACAGATCATCGAGGCAACGATGCAGTGCATCACGTCGCTCGGTATCCACAAATCCAGCATGCAAAAGATTGCGGACCGGGCAGAGATAAATTCCAGCCTGATCGTGCACTACTTCAAGGACAGACCTCAGCTTCTTGAGGCGGTCTATACGCATATCTACCAACTGATGGACGCTGAAATCCGCTGGCGCGTTAAGGCCGCGGGCTCTCCGATGGCAAAGGCCATCGCGATTTGCGATGCACAGGTCTGCGACGACATCTTGCGACGCGAAGTTGTTGTGACCTGGGTCGCGCTTTTCGCCCTCATCCCAGAGCTTCCGTCCTTGGCGCGGCTCGATTATATCTATGCCAAACGACTGCGTAGCAACCTGGTTCATCACCTGCAGACGGGAGGCGTGGAACGCAGCAATGCTTTGCAAGTGGCGGACGAGATTTCTCTATTGATCGACGGTCTTTGGCTGCGAAAAGCGGCAGACGCGAACCTGGACGGAGACCAACTGCGCAAAACTGTGTCTGATTACCTGATCCAGAACTTACCTAGCAGCGCCTGAGGTTGTTCGGTTCCCAAGAATTGGGCCAGATCCTCAGCATCCGGACAAACACGCAAGTGCCGTTCTTTGTCAGAGTACTCTCTGCCACTGTCTGCTGCGATACACCTTCGGCCCGAAGCGGCCCTTCAGAGACATTCATCGAATTGACAGTTTTCGCAGCAGCGGGGCACCGAAGCAGCTATTCGATGCTGCAGCGATATTCTGACTATGCTGAACTCAAGCCTTAAATTCGATCTTGATCGTTTTCATGATCCTATCTGTCTCGGACAGGACTTTGAGGATGCGCTGATAGTGCTTTACGTCCTCAAAGCTGAGGGCGCGGCTTTTGCGATCCTTGAGCCATTTCTGCGCGGGCTGATAGCCACCGATATAGAAATCCCATGACGCGGGGGGTGCGTTGGCAAAGTACTGGCCGTCATTGATCCAGATGTGGCCATCCTCGAAGCGGGTCTCGTACACCACGTTGTCACCCTCACCCGTGAACGGGTAGGGGGTCGAGCCGATAGAGGCAGACTCCATCAAGTGGAGCTTGCGCAACTCTGCGCCCTTGGCAGACACATTCCAAAACTCGTCTGGGGTGGTTGGCCATGGGATGCGAGGGAAGTCGATTCTCAGGAATTCGACGTATGTCTCGCGGTAGGCGGGGCAATGCAGGACGCCGTAGATGTAATCGAACACCTGCACCTCGTCGGGCTTCCCATGGTCGGGGTGGTCGGCCATCTTTTGGAGCTTCTTATAAAGCCTATGGTCGAAGTTCACCCTGCGGGATTTGTCGAGGTCTTGCTCGTCGGGGTAGAGGTAGAGTGGCGCGAAGTAATTTGACTCTTTCAAACTCAAAGAGTGCAGTTGCAAAGCGTTTCCAAACACGAAGCAGTCAGAGAATGGCCGCACCTCGTCTATTTTTCGATTAAAAGACAAAGCTACGTTTGCGCTATGAAAAAGCTGCGGGATCAGTTCCTTTCTTGGCCGCTCTAGCATTACAGGCGAGTAGCACACAGTGCGTGTATCGAATGGGCGGTAGTCTATAGGTTTTATGAGGGCGTCCCAATCGAGGTTTGCAAGCGTGGCGCGAGCTTCAGACATCGACCAAGATGCCGTATCCCCTGCAAGACGGCCGTTTTTTGCAGACTTATTGCCAAAGAATAGCTTGCGCACTTGGTCATCAGATTGTTGCGATGAAGTGAAAATTCTTAGCTTATCGGCGAGGTCACTATGACTATACCCAACCGCCAAATGATCCCGCGAAGTAGTAAGACCAATTTGATTGTCAGGGAAGAATTTGCCTATTGAAAAACCCGCATCGTATGCGTCTAGCGAACCTGCATCGACGGGATAGAACATTTGATAGTGCTTGTGAGGAGACAGATGGCTACCCGTGGCATGATCAAGACTTTTTAGAGTACTTAGAGCTTCGTACTTCGCCGCTCGTGCACCCCATAGCTCACCGTGCATCACCTCAGCTAAGCCTTTGCCGCCATCCTTCTTCTTCACGCCGATGATGATCGAGACGCCCTGTTGAATGTCGAACACGTTCTTGTCAGGCTTGCCCTCTGGGGTGACCTCTTTCTTTTTGGCGTTGCCGTGCAGATCAAGAACCCAAATGCGGTCGAAAGTGTTCATCAGGTGCCACCTCATCCCGCGAAATGTTGGGTTGTCGAGATAGCCATGGTTGGTGATGAACCCGAGAACGCCTTCGCCATTCTTCTCGATCAGGTGCGATGATAGGCGGATAAATTTCACATAGAGATCGTTCAGCCATTTGGGGTTGCGCTCTTTGAGCTTTACCTTGCCGCCCGGCTCTTTCTTGTAGTCGTCCATCAGGTCGCCGATCCAGCCTTCGGACACTCCCCCCTCACCCAGATAAGGCGGATTCCCAATCACGCACATGATGGGCATATCGCGCTTGATCGTGTTTGCGCCCTTGGCTTCGCGGGATAGCCATTGCGTGAAGGGCAAAGTCTGGTTGGCGGGTTCACCTTCCTCAAGGCTATTGGTCAAATAGACGGATAGGCGGGGTGGTTCTTTCGTGGGGCTGTAACCCAGTTCAGTCAGGATCATGTCCAGCTTCATATGACACATGGCATAGGACGCCATGAGAAGCTCAAAGCCATGTAAGCGGGGGATCAGATCATCCTCGATGTACTTTGACCACATCGCGGGTGCGATACCCTGAACCTTGGGCGCAATCTGCTTGATGACCTCGGCCAAAAATGTGCCTGTCCCTGTAGCGGGATCGAGGATTTGGACGCGGTGAACTTCGCGCTTTTCAATCGTTTTCTTCCCATCCTTGCGAAGCTTTCCCGCTTTGGTCATAGCCGTCTGGCCAGTGTCCCAGTCGATAGTCACTTTCGAAGTATCAGCCAGCCCATCGGGCAAGCCGAATTCGGTCTGTAACACCTCGTCCACAGCGCGGACGATGAAATTCACTACGGGTTCGGGCGTGTACCAAACACCCCGCGCTTTGCGTTTTGAGGGGTTATAGGCCGCAAGGAACGTCTCGTAGAAATGCAGGAACGGGTCGTTTTGCCCTGTCAGCTTGCCAAAACCTTCCATAAGCTTCGCCACGTCACAGGCTTGGAATACTCGTGCTAGATCATCGATGATCCATGCAATGCGGTCGTCGAGGTCGTAGCCTGCTACATAGCTAAACAAGGAACGCAAGAACGGGTTGGATTTGGGAAGCAACTCCAACGCCTCTTGCCTGCTGAACGTATCCAGTGCCGTGTCATGCAGGCGCGCGGCGAACATTCCATAGGCAATGGTTTCGGCGTAGATGTCCGCAAAATCCTCGGCGGTGATGTCGTGGATCAAGTTTTCCTGAAACGCCTGATATTGAGTATAAAGCTCGGTCTGAAACTCAGCATCTTCTCGCAAGGTTCTACTTAGAACATCTTTGATGAGGTTCGCCTTGCCCGCCATACGTTCAGCTAGATCGCGCGGACTGGTGATAGTTTGCGGTTTCTGGGATGCGAAGTCTCGCAGCAGATTCTCAAGCGTCCCATACTGATCTGGCCTAGGCTGGATGCCTAGAGTGAAGTCAGCTATGCGCACAGAGGCTGTCAGCTCACCATCGCGATAGAAATCCCATTCGAGGCAGTTGGTATAGATCAGGTTAGGAAGCGCTGCTCGATATCTCTCCTGCTGATCTTTGTTCGCATTCTTCAATTTGCGAATGCCAACCGGCACGTCTTTAGCTTCGACATGCCCAATCACAATATCATCTCTTGAGACGAGGAAATCGGGTGCCCCACATTTGACACGCTTAGGCTCGTTCAGGGCTGATGTATCGTCGTCAATCGAAGAAAGTAAGTTCTGAAGCGCGGCACGATAGGACAGCTCGGTAGCCGCTCCAGTTTGATAGATACCAGACACGTCAGAAAGAAATGCGCCGACGTCCATATGATGGTGTTCCCGAATTACTCAAAGTGCCCCGAAACAATTTATATTTTCACAGTAAGAGAAAGTGCCAGCAAAATGTGCTCAGGTCTCCTTCTATTGATCGGCATAAATGATTTAGCAACCGCAGCGAAGGTCAACTATCCGCCCTAGTGTTGGGGCTTGATTAGTCACTAATGCTCGCTAAGGGGCGTTGGCTCTTCCTCCTTCACTCAACGAACAGATAAGAAGGAGATCTTTTTTGGGTCACTTCATACTGCGAAGAAAAAAATCTCCGCGTGAGAGGGGGGCGGGCTGTTCATTAGTTTTCTGCGAGGATCTAACTACCCCCCCTCTTTGCCCTGCTGTGGACTGTGTAAGAGAACGCGCTCTCACGGTCGAGCGAGATGTGTGCGTGGGTGGAGGTCGTC
>JBCDAQ010000069.1:0-17558 GCA_039185285.1 Pseudomonadota bacterium | reverse complement strand
GATGGTGGCAAAGACGTTTTCGTTCATATTAGCGCTGTTGAGCGTGCAGGTATGACGGGCCTCGCCGATGGGCAGAAGGTCAGCTTTGATCTTGAGCCAGGCCGTGATGGCCGTATGGCTGCGTCAAACCTGGCATCGTCAGACTAGGACGACCTCTCGACGGTCATGACCAAAAAGTCCGGACCCGGCAGTCGGGTCGTGATCTGTTGTTACTGCGATTCCCGCTCGCTCTTGCCTAAAGGTGAGAGCGGTCGGTTGGTATGTCATGGTTGCGGTGCGCCGATCTCTGTAATTGAGCGGCTAGAACCATCCCACAACCGAAAATCCAAATCCAAGAAGAGAGCTCAGATCCGCCCTGCGGAGCACGCAGGCGCCCATGCGTCGGGCGACTACTCTTATCGACGGCAGAAGTCTAAGAAGGGGCGGAAACGCAAGGGGCTGCTCTATCACTTACATGACGCCGTGGATGATATCTTCGAACTCGACGATCTGTTTGATTTCTTCGACTGATCCCAAAGTGTTCCCATGTAGCAGTTGATACAGCCAGAAGGCGAATCTCTCACTATACCTTTCTCCATCGACGCAAGCTCTGAACGGAAGGAGAGAGAGATGATCAACGCCCTGACAACCGCCCTCACCGCCGCGACCGAGCGGCTTCTTCGCGCTTTGCCACAGATCTTTTCCGTACCGCCCTCCTGATTGCTCGGCGGCGAAGCGGCCTGTAACGGCCGTCACATACAAAAGCGCCAAAAGCCGTTAGGATCGGCGCCGTTTTTGGACAGGAGAAACAGATGACCAAGATGCGTGAAACGCCGCCTCAAGACCTCAGCGAAGATCAGCTCGACGAAGCTGCAGGCGGCTACAGCCTTAAGAAGGTGCAAGTGACCAGCTACCAAACCAGTAGCTCTGCCGCTGATGATCAGCCGACCGAAGAGGTCGCGTTCTACTACAACAAGATAAAGCCCTCTCGCTAAGCGATATGTTAAGGACCCTTTGACGCAGAGTGGAAGGGTCCATGCCGGCACACCATCTTCTTAATCTCGCACTTTTTCTCGCCTATCCACTCGCTTGGTGGGCGCCGCTCGCCCGCGCGGGTTTTCTGCCCTGGTTCACCGGCGACACGATCACAGTTCTGGGCGGCGTCCAGAACCTATGGGAAGTCGACCGAGCGCTCGCTTTGCTGGTTGCACTCTTCGCGATGATCATGCCCATGGCAAAAACGGCGATGTTGGCAGCCATTCATCGCGGCTGGCGCGGACCGATGGGCGTGGTCGCAATCATTGGAAAGCTCTCGATGACAGATGTCTTCCTGATCGCCGTCTACATCGTCGTGGTGAAAGGCGTCGGCGTCGGGCATGTAACAACCGCCTGGGGGCTTTGGTTCTTCACAGCCTGTGTGCTGCTCTCCATGTGGATCGCTTGGCGGACCCAACAGGTCGACCTCGCCCAGCGCTTAGACGGCAAACCTGACTGATCTCTCGCAAGTCTCCTATCAATCGAGCCTCGACGCATCTAAGTGTGTGCAAGATTGATTTCGACACCGTCGACGGCGCTCGAGACTACACCCAGTGGCGTCGAAGACCGCAGCATTCACCAACACGCTCAAGCCCCTTCGGGTCCAGCGTACCTTCGATTGGTCAGTTGCAAGCCACCGAGGACAATGCAGCAATCTCCGGTGACCATATGCAGGTCGTTTAGGCGAACACCTGATCACCTCAAGCCCAGCCAAATGGAACGCGAGCAAGTGCAGCGCGATGCTTGTTCCAGCCGCCGCGCTCCTTTACTCCTCGAATAGACGGAGCGCCTCGTATGAATCTCATATTCATAATCGTTGGAATCTTCAGCGGCATCGCTGTCTGCATGGGGACGCTCTATTCACTCGCCCAAGCGATCCTCGAGAAAGGCTGGACCCGGGCGATTCATATTTTCGCGATTGCCTCAATGGGTAGCGTGATGTGGTTCCTGCTTGAGCGGGATGTCGTTACCGCGCAACTCCTCTCCCCTGTTCTTCTGATCGCCCTGGCGCTCACCTTTTGGGTCGAGAAACGCTGGTTCAAGATCCTGCCGCTAATCCAGAGCGTCTTCGCAATGCTGGTTTTCATGGGGTATGTGCAGTTCGATGGCTAAGGCAGCAAGCTTTGTCTGCCGCGACTGCGGGGCGGTTCACAAAAAGTGGTCAGGGCAATGCAACGCCTGCGGCGCTTGGAACTCGATCGAAGAGGACGCAGGCCTGAGCGCCTCCGGCCCCGCCGCCAAGACACTCGGATCGACCAAGGGCAGATCATTGAAACTGGTCGCCCTCAGTGGCGAGGAGGCGCCCCCTCGACGCGCTGTTTCTGGAATTGGTGAGTTAGATCGGGTTTTGGGCGGCGGATTAGTACCCGGTTCAGCGGTCCTCGTCGGTGGAGATCCTGGGATCGGGAAGTCGACTTTGTTGTTGCAGGCCACGGCGGCATTCGCTCAACAAGGCCTGAAGGTGATGTACGTCTCGGGCGAGGAAGCTTCGGCTCAGGTTCGGATGCGCGCGCAGCGGCTTGGGTTGGCCGAGGCTCCGGTCAGCCTCGCCGCAGAAACCAATCTCCGCGACATTCTGACGACGATGGAGGCTGAAAAGCCCGACCTAGTGGTGATCGACTCGATCCAAACGATGTGGGCTGATCACGTCGAAAGCGCGCCGGGATCAGTCTCCCAAGTGCGTGCAACTGCTCATGAGCTCACCGCCCATGCAAAACGCCGTGGACCGGTTGTGATCTTGGTTGGCCATGTGACCAAGGAAGGCCAGATCGCCGGCCCGAGAGTCGTCGAGCATGTGGTCGACACGGTGCTCTACTTCGAAGGCGAACGCAGCCATCAGTTCCGTTTGCTCCGGTCCGTAAAGAACCGATTTGGGCCAGCAGATGAAATCGGCGTCTTTGAGATGACCGGACAAGGGCTGGCGGAGGTTGAGAACCCCTCTGCTTTATTCTTGGGCGAACGCGGAGAGCCCGCATCCGGTTCTGCTGTTTTTGCAGGGATCGAGGGGACCCGTCCCTTGTTGGTTGAGTTCCAAGCGCTTGTTGCCCCCTCCCCACTCGGCACGCCGCGGCGTCAGGTCGTTGGATGGGATTCGGCACGCCTCTCGATGATTCTTGCCGTGATGGAAGCACGCTGCGGCGTCTCGCTCGCAGGAATGGATGTTTTCCTCAACGTGGCGGGGGGAATGCGTGTTAGCGAGCCAGGCGCTGACCTGGCAGCCACCGCAGCGCTTATATCCGCGCTGACGGACCAAGCGCTGCCAGTCGATACCGTGCTCTTTGGTGAGGTGTCTCTTTCTGGTGCATTGCGTGCGGTGCCACAGCCAGATGCCCGGCTCAAAGAAGCCGAAAAACTTGGATTTACCACTGCTCACGTGGCAGGAAAGACGAAGCAGGTGGCCGAATCGAGCATTTGCGTAAATAATTGGGACGGGTTACCGGGATTTGTTAACGGGCTGTTTGAGCCTGCGACGAAAGAGGCAAAGACAGCAGACCGGCAGATCGACGGGGGGTAGAAATGACGTTTACCATCATCGACGGCGGAGTTGCCGTCATCACGCTGCTCTCTGGCATCTTGGCGTATTCGCGTGGTTTCACGCGTGAGATGCTCGCCATCGGGGGGTGGATTATCGCGGCGGCATTGGCGTTCTACTTCACGCCAGAGCTTGAGCCGCTTGTGCGCGAAGTTCCTGTTCTGGGTGACTTCTTGGCAGGAAGTTGTGTGCTCTCAACGATCACGGCATTCACCCTGATTGTTGCGGCGGCGCTCTTACTATTATCAGTGTTCACCCCAGTTTTTGCCAATGCCGTCCTAGATAGTGTGATTGGCCCCATCGACCGGGCGCTTGGCTTCCTGTTCGGGATCGTCCGTGGCGTGGCCCTGATTGCGGTGGCGTATATGATCTACACCAACCTGTCAGGCAGTGCCGAGGAATGGGAACCACTGGCCAATGCGGGCAGCCGGGTCTTCTTCGATGAATTGGTGCTCCGCGCGACTGAATACCTACCCACAGAGATGCCGCCTTGGTTTGGTGAGCGGATCGACGCGCTGATGGCGCCATGCTCGGCAGAATTGCCTGAGGGTGGTTTGACGCTGCCAGGTAGCGAGACACCGGTTGAAGGCACCACCGAAGGCGAAGGCACGACCGAGGGGACGACTGGCAACTAAGTCGGTCCCTCAGCCCGGCTGTTGTGGTAGAGCCAGACCATAAGGTCGCAAAACCAAACCCAGGCCATCGCCAAAGCGAGCGGGAAAAGGCACCAGAGGCTAAATCACTCCCGGCCCCAGATGCGAGGGCGATCAAGGGTAGACAAGAAAAACGCGTGTAGACGCTCCACGGGTTCGCGTGACGCCGCCACATGTATCGATCATCCCCATGAGCCGCTCAACGCCTTTGAAGAGATCCATTGCTTGACCCATCCCAGATAGCGGCGAGAGCAGCTTAATCCGAAAGCCCAGGATTGAGGAAAGGCGTTCTTACCAGAGTTGCCACCAAGGCTTTTGTTCGGTCTCGCCTTGGGCGGTGGGTTCTGGTTCTGGCTCTGGTTGCGAGGCAGCTTCGGCCTGCGCGTCATAGATCTCGCTCGCTTTTGCCTCAACGAGTGCGAGCGACTCTTCAAGCTTTGCCTTACCGCCTGCCGCGTCACCCTCTCCGCAGAGTTTAAAGCCTTCTTCCATCAGCGTTTGTGACATCGCAGCGGTATCCGCTGGCACGCGACCTTGCTGCAAACGGATCCGGCCCCGCAGCACAAGCATGTCGACATTATCGCATTGCTCGACCAGCTTTTGGAACGCCCCCTCAGTATCTGAGAGTTCACCAGCCTGTTGGATTTGCGCCAGCACCGGGCTAGCCAAAAGAGCAACGAGTACAGGGGCGATCAGGGTCAGACGCATGGTCTCTCTCCGTCAATGTTTGTCTTCGTCCATGCCGATTAGTGCGCGGCGTAAGCGGGCTGACATTGCATCCATCGCAATCACGGTGAGCAGCACGAGGATTGCCATGTAGGCCACGTTCTCGAAGTCGGTTCCGGTCTGGAGCGCACCGAGGAACTGGAGCCCGATGCCCCCTGCCCCCATCGCCCCAATGATGACGGCAGAGCGGGTGTTACTCTCAAGGTAATAGAGCGATTGCGAGATGAAGACCGGCATGATCTGCGGCACAATCCCAAAGCGATAGCGTTGAACGCGCTTGGCGCCCGTGGACTGGATCCCCTCGACCTGCTTGCCATCAGCGTTCTCGATTGCCTCGGACATCAGCTTGCCGAGCGTGCCGGTATCGGTAAACGCAATCGCGAACATACCGGTGAAGAGGCCTGGGCCAAACGCGCGTAGGAAGATCAGTGACCAGATCAGCGTGTCGATCCCGCGCAGGAAGTCAAAGAGACGACGCAGAGCAAAACGGACCGAGCTGAAGGGCGTTACGTTGCGCGCCGCGAGGAAACCCAGTGGCAGGCCCAGCATCGAGGCAATCATCGTCCCGATCAGGGCCATGAGGATTGTCTCGAGCAGCGCAAAAAGCACGATGCCATGATGCCAGATGTCGTTTTCGAGGAACTGGTCCAGCACCAGTGAGAAGTTGGATTGATCCGGCACAACCCGATCGCCTGAGAAAATTAATCCGATCGCACCGAAGAACCCGGTGCCCACCAACGGACTGTCGAAGTCGAACCAGAAGTACTTCCAGCCGACCTCATATCGGTGGATCTCGACCTTCGATTTGTAGACTTGCAGGCGTTCGAACAAAGTCGGGCGGACCTCGATCTTGTTCTCCGTCACCCGGATGAAGTCCGGCAGATCCTGGGGGTTGTCTTTGTAGTCCTCTACATAAGGAGACCCGCCCTCGTTGCGGAGGAAGACATAGTCCCTGGTCGTCTTCGGCCAGCTGGCCATCACCACGCGATCCTTATAGATCGTCATGGTTCCCCCATTGTCGAAGTCCACCACTTGGCCACCATCATCCGTGTAGGTGAACCAGGCGGGTAGCGGATCATAGACGTGGCGATGGCCGCCTTCAAAGGCGACGCGGATCTCCTCAGGTTCTTTCCAGCGCATGGTGATGTGGTCTTTGTGCGCATAGGTATCGAGCACGAACAGAGCCGCCCGATCAGGGTTCCAGCGCTCAACCACGCGGAAGAGCTCAAACTGGACGAAGGAAGCGAAGAAGTAGATCACCACAACGGCGAAGAAGCCGATTGTGTAGATCCGGTTCTTGCGGGCCCGGGCATCAGAGGCGGCCATCTGCATGGCCAGAGGCATATCGGCGACTGCGCTCATCCCTTCACTCCGATCAGCTTGCCGCGCACATAACCGGAGAGGTAATCCAGCGCGATGATGGTGGAGACGAGCAGCACGATGATGGCGCAGATCTCATCGCCATAGCGCCATTGAATGTTCGTGGACAGCGCCTCGCCTATGCCACCTGCACCGACAAAGCCCAGGATCGTCGAGGCACGCACGTTGATCTCAAGGCGCAGGAGCGCATAGCTCCAAAACAACGGCATCACTTGGGGGATCACCCCGAACCGGACCCGCTGGATCCAACCAGCGCCGCAAGATTGCAGCCCGTCAAGCGGCTTGCGGTCAATGTTCTCGATAGCTTCGGAGAATAGCTTACCCAGCGCACCGGTAGTGTGGATCGAGATCGCAATCACCGCGGGGAGCAGGTTCTTGCCCATCAGATAGAGGAAGATCATCGCGATCACGAGTTCCGGGAACGACCGCATCAGGTCCAGTGCCCGGCGGGTGAACAGCACGATCGATTGGTTCTTGATCAGATTTGCTGAGGCAAAACAGGCAAGCACGAGGGCGAAAACGAACCCGATAAAGGTCGAGAACAGCGCCATGTTGATGGTCGCAAACAGCTCGGGCATGTGCTTGATCAGCAGGCCCCACCATTTCCACCCCGATGCCCAGGCATCCGCGATCATATCGAACGGATAGTCGAAGAACTGCTCCATCCCGCGAGAGAAGCTACCGGCATTGTACTCATTGGCGATACCGACGCCGAAGAACACGATCAGCGCGGTGATCCCGATGCCCAGCATGGTGTAAAGCGCGCGGGTCTTGGCAGAGCGGTGCAGCTCGAGCTCCAATTGCTGGAGATGCGCAGGCAGCACATTGGTTTGTTCCGTCGTGATGGCCATGCGACCGAGCCCCCTAAATGCCTGCTACGCAGGCAAAAACCGGCGGAGCATGCTCCGCCGGCCCCATTTGCATGCTGTCAGTTGGACTTCGCCGCTTCAATCTTGGCTTTGCGCGCCTTGACGACGACTTCGTAGAACGAGTGATCGACCGGGATCCATGCTTTGACAACACCGGCTGCGATGTTCTCGTTGCACGCAGGATCGTTCGCGAGGATCCATTGTTTCATGCCCAGCATGGTGTCGCGCGCTTCTTGTGGCAGCGCTTTCGGCATCACGATCGGGCCGTTCGGGATTAGCTTAGACGACCAGACCTGGGTGAGGTCATCCATGTTCAGGATCCCCTTGTCGACCATCTTACGCAGGTTGCCCGAGGTGTAGCCCTCGTCCCACTCGCCAACACCCGAAACCCAGGTCACAGCCACGTCGACATCGCCGTTCAGGACCGCGAGAACGCCGTTCTCGTGGCCGCCCATGAACTCAGCCGAAGCAAAGTCTTTTTCCAGGTCGAGACTATAGGGCGCCTCCGTCAGCTCGATCGACGGGATCAGATAGCCCGAGGTCGAGTTCGGGTCCGCGAAACCCAACTTCGTGCCCTTGGCTTCGTCCAGCGTCGTGATCCCGGAGTCTTTCCGCGCCACCATCACCGAGTAATAGCCGGTGTCACCTGTCGGCTGCATCCGGGTCATGACCGGCACGACAGCATCGGGGTCTTGCAGATAGAGGCCTGCATAGCCCGACGAACCAAACCAAGTGTAATCAAGGTTGCCACCCAGCATCGACTCCATGGTGCCGGCGTAGTCTTTGAACGTGAACATCTTGGCCGGAACATTGAACGCGGCCTCGATGTAGGGGCCAAGGCAAGCATTGCGGGTCAGGATGTCTTGGGCGCTCTCGTCACCCAGGAAGCCAACGCGGAACTCAGGCTGGACGGTCGACAGGTCCAATTTCGGGCCGGTGTAGTCAGCTGCGAACGCAGCGGTTGCGACGGCAGCGGCTGCGATGCCGGTAAGTGCAGTGCGGAACATATTGGTCTCTCCCATACTCGGTCGTGGTCAGCAGTGGTCTGGGTGTCCCCTTCAGCCAGCTGCAAGTTTTGGGGCGGACCCCAACTCGGTCGACGTAACGCCAGGCTCAAAGGCGTCGTCAGCTTCCGCGCCATAGATCTCGCGGGCTTTCTCGTCGGTCAGTTCTGAGGATTGCGCGTCGAAGACGACGCGCCCGGTCTGCATCCCGATAATGCGGTCGCAGTAGCTGCGCGCGGTATCGAGCGTATGGAGGTTGCAGATCACCATGATCCCTTCCTCACGATTAATGCTCTGGAGCGCTTCCATCACCAGGCGGGCGTTCAGGGGATCAAGCGAAGCGATCGGCTCATCGGCAAGAATCATCTTCGGGCGCTGCATCATGGCGCGGCAGATCGCGACCCTCTGCTGCTGACCACCCGAAAGCGTCTCGGCCCGTTGCAGGGCAACTTCAGCGACGCCAAAGCGATCCAGAAGCCGCAGCGCCTCATAGCGCTCTTCCTGCGTAAAGAACTTGAGGCACGACCGAACGGTCGATTGCCCGTTCAACCGGCCCAGAATGACATTCGTCAGGACATCCAGGCGCGGGACCAAGTTAAACTGCTGAAAAATCATCGCACATTCGCGCTGCCAGGCGAGCTTCGCCGCACCTTTGAAGGCAAGGACGTTCTCGCCGTTGACGATAACTTCGCCTGAGTTGGCCTCGGTCATGCGGTTCATGACTCGCAAGAGCGTGGACTTCCCCGCGCCAGAGCGTCCAATAACACCAATCATCTGTGGGTGATTAACTCCGAAACCAACACCATTCACTGCAGTGGTTTCACCGAAAGTCTTTGTAAGATTCGCGACTCTGAGCATGCGGACTCCTCTGCCGCACGCCGAGTTACGCACCGAATGCTTCACTCTTCTCTCATTTCGATGAAGGATCGATGACTGCCCACAGTTTATTGCGTGGAACTCTGATACCGAACGGAGTTCACAGGCTTTTTTGGACAGCCTGTGGAACGATTCAGTGCGAAAAGAAACATGAAGGAGTGATGACACTTGACCCTTCGCGCCCTATAACAGATGGGAAGCAGGCGAGCTTCGGAGCAACGTGCGGAGAGTGGGCATGGAGTCTGAGTTTAGGGCGGCTGGCGACGGCCTTACCGAAGACATGCAGACAGGATCCGCCGAGTCCGATCCCGATTGGTACGACACCCCTTTTGACGATGACAAGCTGCATGAAGAATGCGGCATCTATGGCGTGTTCGGCGTGCCGGAAGCGGCGACCTATGTAGCGCTCGGTTTGCATGCTCTGCAGCATCGCGGGCAGGAGGCAGCTGGGATCTGCTCGTACGATCCGAACACAACCTTCAATACGGTGCGTCGGATCGGCCTGGTCCGCGATAACTTTACCAAGAAGCCCGTGTTCGATCTGCTGCCGGGCCGCTCGGCGATCGGCCACAACCGTTATTCGACTTCTGGGTCCAAAGGCGCACAGATCCGGGACGTCCAACCGCTCTACGCGGATTTCGCGATGGGCGGCTGTGCGATTGCCCATAACGGAAATCTCACGAATGCCGACACGATGCGCGCGAGGTTGATCGAGCGCGGCTCTATCTTCCAAAGCCATTCAGATACCGAGTGCATCATCCACCTGATGGCGCGGTCGCATCACGACACGATCCCAGAGCGGATGAAAGAAGCGCTCCGCTCCGTCGAAGGTGCGTTCTCGGTCATCGCGATGACACGAACAAAGTTGATCGGCGTGCGCGACCCATCGGGTGTCCGCCCGCTGATCCTAGGACGGCTCGGCCAAGGCTGGGTTCTGGCATCAGAAACTTGCGCTCTCGATATTGTCGGTGCGGATTTCGAGCGAGAGATCATGCCTGGCGAGATGGTCATCATCTCCGATCGCGGCGTCGATCAAAGCTGGCCGTTCGAGAACAGAAACGCCAAGTTCTGTATCTTCGAACATGTCTACTTCTCCCGCCCGGACAGTGTGATCGGTGGCCTCAGCGTCTATGAGGCGCGTGAACGGATCGGCATGGAACTGGCTCGCGAAGCACCAGTGGAGGCAGACCTCGTCTGCCCTGTCCCGGACAGTGGAACGCCTGCCGCGATCGGGTTCTCCAAGGAAAGCAAGATCCCCTATGCGATGGGGATTATCCGCAACTCGTATACCGGGCGTACCTTTATCGAACCAACCGATGAAATCCGCGACATGGGCGTCCGCCTCAAGCTAAACGTGAATCGGGCGCTTGTGGCTGGAAAGCGGGTAGTCTTGGTCGACGACTCCGTTGTGCGTGGCACCACCAGCCGGAAGATCAAAGATATGGTGCTCGCGGCGGGCGCCAAAGAAGTTCACTTCCGTATCGCAAGTCCACCAACCAAATGGCCCTGTTTTTATGGCGTCGATACACCAAAGCGCGGGCAGTTGATGGCGGCGCGAATGACAGAGGAGGAAATGCGCCAAGAACTTGGCGTGCACTCCCTGAAATTTGTGTCGATTGATGGGCTATACCGCGCCTGCGGCCATCCTAACGGCCGAAATTCAAAAACACCTCAGTTCTGCGACGCGTGCTTTTCGGGTGAGTATCCGATCGAACCCTCCGATGCTCGGGCGAGCGGGTCGTTGGAGCTGGCAGCAGAATAGCCGCCTGCTCTCCCGCGTCGAGGCACGCTGAGGAGTTAGCCGTAGTCTGGAAAGATCAACGATTTAAAAGCCGCCCAGTTCGATCCGACCAGAACCAGTGCCGCGATCACCCAGATCCATTTTTTGTTCATAGGGGCGCCCCCAGACGATGACTTCTCGAAAAGAATAGTATTAGCAATCGTAGACAAGGCGGAGTCTTGAGCGTTTTCAGTAATCCCGCGACACATAGGCAGCGCTCAAGCATTGGCGATCATGCTCCATCGCCCTAACTTTGCTACCATGGCTGAGACAGGGTTTGTAACACCGCCGACGACGCCCTTTCCGACACGTCCCCTGTCGATTCCCGAGATCGTGCGCGCAGCCAGGCGTAATTTGATCGAGATCATACCTGGCCTTGCCTACCAACAACCTATGGTGTCTGGTCGAACGGTGGCCCGATGGCACATGCTCACCGACCCCGGCGGATTGGAGTATGTCCTCAAAGACAATGTCGAGAACTACCCAAAGTCAGCGGTGACGCTGCGCCTTCTCCGCCCGGCAATCGGTGACAGCCTTTTCAACGCCGAGGGGGCTCACTGGCGCTGGCAACGCCGGGCGGCAGCACCTGTGTTCCAGCATCGAAACCTCCTCAGTCTCGCCCCGTACATGAGCCGAGCCGCAGAACGCACAGTCCATCGATTGGACAAAGTCGTTGGAGCCGAGAAGGATGTCTATGAGGACATGGTGACGGTCACCTTCGACGTCATCTCGGATGTCGCCATGTCCGGCGACAAAACGATCGATAGGGGAGCGGTTTCAGCGTCGGTTACCAAATACATCCAAACCGTTGGCCGTGTGTCGCTGTTGGATGTGCTCGCTCTGCCTGACTGGATCCCCCGCCCCGCCCACATTTTTAATCGAGCAGGCATTGGTCAGATGCAAAAGATGATGGATGGGGTGATCGCCGAACGGGCGGCCAGCCCCCGCCGAGACGATCTGATGAGCCTAATGCTCGAGGCCGCCGATCCTGAGACGGGCCGAACCATGACACCTGAGGAGCTGCGCGACAACATGCTCGCCTTCCTTGTCGCGGGGCATGAAACCACAGCCCTGGCTCTGGCCTGGTCACTCTATCTCGTTGCCCTCGATCCACGGGTTCAAGACCGCTTGGCAGACGAGGCACGGGCCGCCTGTGGCAAAGGCCCGGCCGAGGCAAGTCACCTCGATCAGCTCCCTTATCACCGCCAGGTAATCGAGGAAGCGATGCGCCTTTACCCACCCGCTGGCATGCTCTCTCGAGACGCGAGGCAGGCGGATGAGATTTGCGGTCGTGAGATCAGAAAGGGCGATACGGTCATATTGCCGATCTATGCTCTGCACCGTCATCGGCTTTGGTGGGAAAACGCTGATCAATTCGATCCAGAAAACTTCGCTTCAGCCAAGATCAAAGCGCGTAACCGCTACCTCTACCTGCCCTTCGGCGCCGGTCCACGGATCTGCATCGGTATGAATTTCGCGATCATCGAGGCGCAGATCATCCTGGCCTCCATCCTGACGAAGTTTCGCGTGACCCCTGTGCCAGGCAAAGCGCCGACGCCCGAGATGGTCATGACGCTACGCCCCGGTGGCGGCGTTCATCTCAGGATCGACCGACGCGACTAGTCTTCCGCGTGGCAGGGCGGGCGGGCAGTCGTGCTCCCGCAGGGGGCACGCTGGGCGCGGGTCCTGCCATTCACTGTAGATCGTTCGTTGCGCGGCCGAAGCCATATCCCTATGGTTTCGCCGATGACGACCCTCGATGCAGCTTCCCAAATTCCAGAAGATCCCCGTGCCAAGCGCGCTGTGGCTATTCTGATATGGGCTCAGGCCGTTTTGGGCGCCCAGATGCCCGTTCATTTCATCTTGGGCGGTCTCGCGGGCAACCACCTGGCGGCAAATCCTGCACTCGCGACGCTGCCAATCTCGATGATCGTTTTCGGCTCGATGCTCGCGGCCCCTCTGATTTCGACCCTAATGGGAAAATGGGGACGTCGCACAGGCTTCTTGATCGGCGCCTGCGCCGGTGCCCTCGGCGGCGCTCTTGCGGCCTATGCATTGGTCGTGGAGAGTTTTGCGCTTTTCGTCACCGCCTCGCTTTTGACCGGCATCTATATGGCAGCGCATAACCTTTATCGGTTTGCCGCAGCCGATCTCGCCTCCGACACGTTCCGTCCCAAGGCGATCTCATGGGTCATGGCGGGCGGCTTGGGTGCCGCGCTTTTAGGCCCAGAATTTGTCAAACTCTTCGGTGGCGCGCTGGAACCTGTGCCATATGCAGGCGCGTATGTTTTCCTGATCCTGCTGAACATCGTCGGTGCCTTTCCGCTTCTGTTCCTGGAAATCCCACCACAACCACGCCCCTCCCATGGACACCCCGCGGGACGCCCTTGGCGCGAGATTCTGGCAGATCCACGCGTGCCGGTCGCCATGCTCTGCGCCATGTTGACCTATGCACTCATGAACTTGATGATGACCTCGACGCCGCTCGCGATGATCATCTGTGGCTTTATGACCGGCGATGCGGCGGATGTTGTCCGTGCCCATGTGCTGGCCATGTACATCCCAAGCTTTTTCACCGGGCCGCTTATCGCCCGTTATGGCGCGCCAAAGATTATCTTTGTCGGCCTTGCCCTTTTGGCGGGCGCCGCCGTTATTGGGCTTACAGGAATCCAGCTTGGCAATTTCTATGCAGCACTCATGATGATCGGGGTTGGTTGGAACTTTGGCTTCATTGGAGCTACCACAATGCTCGCCAGCGCCCATCGACCAGAAGAACGGTCACGCGTCCAAGGGGTCAATGACTTCTTGGTTTTCGGCACAGTCACCATTGCTTCTTTCGGGTCCGGCGCCCTGTTGACTGGGATCGGCTGGCATGCGGTGAACATTGCCGTTTTACCGGGCGTCGCCCTAGCGGTGCTCAGCCTGCTTTGGTTGATGAGGAAAAGTCGCAACCCTGCTTAGGCCTCGGCGCAAGGCCCATCACATCCAAGGGGTGTGAGGCGTTCTACTCGAACACGCCTTCAACTTCCTTGGCCAGGTCATCCGCCATTTCGCTGACACCGTATTCCTCAGACAGGCCCTCGACTTCCAGCATAATGCTTGCCAATGCGCCGTTCTTCGGAACGAATGCGGAGGATGGAGCTGCTTTAACCGCTTTGATCATCTCTTCAGCGTCTTCGCGCGACCAGTCATCAGCGATTGCTGCTGGGTTACTCGCGAACAAAAGCGCCTTCGAGCACATGGCCCGGACCGTTTTGGTGGTGCCGAACCCGAAAAGGCTCAGTTGGTAGGGCGCCCGGCGGTTCAAATAGAACGCCTCATCCGATTTGGCGACCTCGGGCGATAGAACCCCGATCACATTCAATTCGGCATCCGCAGCCGCCCGAACCGTGCCAGACGCAGGGTTCGGATATGCGTAGAAGAAGCCGACATAGCCACGGTTACTCGGATCTTTGAGAGCCGCAAGAATAGCCTTTTGCCCCGATGTGTAGGCAAATTTTGGATCAACGCCCGCAAAGTTTGGATCGGTCGCGAAAAGCTTGCGAATGAAAGCCTCAGAACCTGACTTCTCAGGCACGACCCAGGTAACTCGCCGGGCATTCGCGATGATCGACTTCCAGTTCGTCAGTTTTGGCTCCCGCGTGAAGGCCATTGCACATTCGCCAGGAAGGTCGTTGCGAATGATCAAGGCCTTGCCCGACTCGACCTCGGGGTAGGAGAGCCCGCCCTGCCCGATACCGAAGGCCAGCGTTTCGGTCTGGACCGAGACACGGCGCACATTGTCGACTGCACCCGATGTTGGGACACGCGTGACGGTATAGCCAAACTTCTTCGCGATCGGCTGCAGCATATCCTCGACACCCTGGCCGATGCCCTCATGATAGCTAGAGCCGGTGCCATCTGGCGCTCCGCCAGTGAAGATCGCGACGGAGTCGCTGGCATCTGCTGCTGTGGCAAAACCAGCAAGAACGGCCACCAGGCCAGGAATCATTTTCTTCATTGCGCCCCGCTTTCACAGAGTTGAAGTTTCAATAGCCTCCAGCTTCCTAAAAATGCCCAGGCTGATCAAGGGGGCATCTCCCAGTCAGTGGTAATCTCAGACCTGGTTCGATAGGGGCTGGCTCTGCTCAACCAAGGTCGCAAAGAACGACGCTCCGATGGGCGCAATCTCATCGTTGAAGTCAAAGGCCGGGTTGTGAACGCCGGGACCAATACCCTGCCCTATGAAGACGAAAGCGCCGGGTCGCTCTTGCAACATGTAGGAGAAATCCTCAGCCCCAGTTCTTGGCGCCATCGATGTATCGACCGAATCCGGGGAAACCACAGAGCGACAAGCCCGAGCTGCCATTTCGACCTGTGCCGGATGATTAACGGTCGACGGCAGGCTTTCGGGAAAACGCAGGCTGATTGTCACACCCATTGCTGCTTGCATCCCATCACAGATCTCCGCCAATCTTCGGTGGATAATCCCTCGCGCCTCGGGATTGTAGCTTCGAATAGTCCCTCCCATAGAGACATGGTTGGGGATGACGTTATGGGCTGTGCCTGCGTGGATCTCGGTCAATGATACGACGATTTGGTCGAGCGCATTGATGTTCCGTGAAACAACCGTCTGAATCGCCTGACCGACTTGCAGAGCCGCCGCGACTGGATCGATTGCACGCTGTGGTTGAGATGCATGCCCGCCTTTGCCAGTGATCTCGATGGCAAATTCGTCGACTGCTGCCATCACCGGACCTGGTGCTGTATGAAACGTGCCGGCTTCGTACCACGGCGATGTGTGGAGCGCATAGACCTCTGCAATCTCGAAACGGTCCATCACGCCCTCCTGGCACATCACACGTCCGCCGCCGCCCCCTTCCTCCGCCGGCTGGAAGATCAACGCGACCCTTCCGGAGAAGTTTCGGGTTTCCGCCAGATAGCGCGCAGCCCCCAAAAGCATCGTTGTATGCCCATCATGGCCACAAGCATGCATCCGCCCAGGCCTCGTGGAGGCATAGCTCACACCCGTATCTTCGGGCATGGGCAACGCATCCATATCGGCACGCAAACCGATAGTGCGCCCAGCGCCTCTGCCGTTGATGATCCCAACGATCCCGGTCGTCGCAATGCCGCTATGGATCTCGTCCACACCGAATCGCTCTAGCTTGTCGATTACGAACTTCGCAGTCTCATGGCAGTCAAAACCCAGCTCTGGGTGCGCGTGAATGTGGCGGCGCCAAGCTGTGAGTTCATCTGAATAACCGGCAATCTGGTCGAGGACAGGCACGGCAAATCCTTTCGAGGTAAGCGTTTCACTGCCTGTCTGTAACTACGCCATCTTCTTCGGCAATCTGCAAATCGACGCAATATCAGCGATTCGCTCTCTAAAACTTCGAGAATGTGTTAAAAGTTAACATAGAATGAAGTTATTTTAGGTTGGAGCCCTATGTCAGAGCTTCTTTTTGCAGGCGCACTGTTTGGCTTTGTCCTCGGCACATGCCACGCCTTTTTGATTGTCCAAACCCGGCGCGAATTGCTGGGAGGGCGCACGGCATCCTCTATCTTGCCGGCTTGTGGCGCACTGTTTCTTTGGACCCTGTTTGGTCCTTATGTGATGGTGATGTCACTACTGGCCGCAGTTTGGTTCAGCCTGCTGCAAGTCCGAGGAACCTCGTCACGGACCTCTTAGCCCGGCCTCAAGTTGGACCGAGCCGCGCTGATTAGTGCGCTACTGCAGGAAATTCTCGGTACTTACACCGATGTTGCCGATCGCCTGTTCGAGGATTGTCAGCTCGCGACCTGCAGTCGGCGTCGTCCTAGCTTGCAGATCGATTAGCCGACCATCTTCCAAACCATACTGGTTGACGGCCGCCACGACATCATTCTCGTCAAAGGTGATTGCGACAACCCGGCGATCGATTACTTCTGGCTCATGATACATGTCTTTCTCGATAACGGTCGCGATGTAGTACCAGCCCCGATCCGTAAAGACCCCTGTTGAAGAAGGGCGCCCGACTTTGCGCCGGACTGATCCACGGGTGTCGATGCCCGCTTGCACTGTATCCAACACTTCAGGTTCGGGCGCAAAGCCATGGCTGGAGATTTGGCTCTCACAAGCCATCAACAGGGCCGTAGCGCCAATCACACTCAATGCAGAAACCCGCACAACGATCTCCTTCCGAGCTCCAAGGATCTTTCGATTACCGCGCAAACCGATTAAGTTCAAGATAGCGACGCCTAAGGCAGGGCTGCCGAGACCTACATCCTATGACAGATCACAAACCGACATCTTCCCTTTCTCCACCGAGCCACCCATTGGAACTGGCTTCGCTGTCGCGTGAGGCAGAAACAGACTTCCAGGTCTCGCTCAGCGATGAGGATTGCAAGACGGCAGCAAGCTTTATGCGGATCAGGGCGATTACAGAAGCGCGGTTCGAAGGAGCGATCGCGCCCTGGGGAAAATCCGGCTGGCAGCTGGACGGCAGCCTGAGCGCGATCACGGTGCAAGACTGCGTCGTCACTCTGGCACCGGTCACGCAGTATATCGAAGAGGATGTCAGCCGTCGTTTCTTACCAGAAGCTGAACTAGAGGCGCAGGACGATATCCTTGTCGACGCCGATCAAACTGAAGACGGGCCCGAGCCGATCGGACCTCAAATTGATCTTGCAGCGGTGATGCTTGAAAGCCTGGCACTCGCGCTCGATCCTTATCCAAGAGCCGAAGGCGCCACACTTGAAAGT
>JBCDAQ010000068.1:0-17726 GCA_039185285.1 Pseudomonadota bacterium | reverse complement strand
TGCATATCGGCCTGATTGGCGGCATCGGTCCGGCCGCGACGGACTTTTACTATCGCCAGCTGATTGCGAAAGCGGCGTCGATGCAGCGCGCTCTGGACCTGTCGACGACATGGCCCGATTTCATCACCATCAGCCGGTCGGCCAGGAGCCTGACTACCGCCAGATCATGGGTGACGATGATAGCCGAGAGGCCGAGCTCACGGACCAGGCCGCGCAAAAGATCGAGAAGCCGGGCTTGCACGCTGACATCAAGCCCGCCGGTCGGCTCATCCATGAAGACCAGCCTCGGCCCCGTCACCAAGTTTCGCGCGATCTGCAGGCGTTGCTGCATCCCGCCCGAGAAAGCACTTGGTCGGTCATCGATCCGATCCGTCTGGATCTCGACCTTCTCCAACCAGTCGAGCGCCGACCCACGAATGTTTCCATAGTGACGCGCCCCGACGGCCATCAGACGTTCACCCACATTGCCGCCGGCCGAGACACCCATGCGCAACCCATCGCGCGGGTTCTGGTGCACAAAGGCCCAGTCCGTGCGCATCAGCATCCGCCGCTCCGGCTCGGTCATCACCAGCGTATCGCGCGGGCCATCGACCCGGGTGTCGAACACTACTTCGCCTCGGTCCGGCGGGAGATGGCCTGCCATGCAGTTAAGCAGTGTCGACTTGCCCGACCCGGACTCGCCCACGATCCCCATAACCTCGCCGGGATAAAGATCGAATGAGACATCCGCGCAGCCGATCCGACTGCCATAGAACTTGGTCACCTCCTTGACGGCGAGAAGGGGGGTCATGCCTCACCTCCTATCGCGGAAGAGTATGCCGTCGGGCGCAAGACCATCTCGTCGATTCCGCCCACCATTGGCTGCTCTCGGGTCGCCTTCTTGATCTCGATCCATTCCTCGTCGGCCATGAAGTTCGCCCAGCGTTCCTTCATCTCCGCCTCGCTTTCCCAGGCCAAAAGGTAGACAAAGGCCAGCGTCTCGCCCGCACCGGTCTCCCACATCGCCTGGATGCGAAACCTGTGGCGGCCCATGATCCGGGCGGCGTGATCGCGGAACCGGTCGTGGAAGGCCTGAGCCGTCTCGGGGAAGATCTTATAGACGCGAATTTGATTGATCATGACCCTTCCTCCTGTCGGCGGGGCGCAGGCCTGAGCCGAGCCATCAAATAGCTGTCAACCAGAGCGCCGTCGCGCAGAACATCTCCTCTGAGCGTGCCTTCCCGCTCAAATCCGGCTCGCTCATAAAGAGCAATCGCGCGCGAATTGTCCGCATTCACGTCCAATTGCAGCCGGACCAATCCGAGCCATTTATCCGCAAGATCTGTCAGCGCGCCCAAAAGGGCAGTACCAATCCCGCGACCCCAAAAGTCGTCATGGACAAACAGAAAAATCTCTCCGCAATGGGCCTGCCGGCCAAACCGTCGCGTCAAGGTCGCATGGCCGACGCAGGGACCCTCCCAACAGCCAACCACGGGATGAACATGGGGCGGCGTTTCAACGAACCGCTCGCGCACGCCCGCGGATCCGCCAAAGGGCAGACGTACAGTGCCCGAGCGGACACCCGGCAGGTTCAGCATCTCGACCAAGGCAGGAACGTCGTCGAGGCGTGGCGCGCGGATCTCGATCTGGGTCACGCCGCATCCTCCTGACTGCCGGTGTAGCCCGCCGCCCGCCGTCGGGCACAGTAGTCGGTGTCGGAGCAGACGAACATCCGGCGCCCGGAATCGTCCATGATAACCTCGTCGAGATAGCTGTCCTCGGCACCACAGAGCGCACAGGAACAGGGTGCCTTGGAGGGATCGAACGGGTGATCCTCGAAATCGAGGCTGACAACTTGGGTATGCGGCGGGATCGCATAGATCCGCTGCTCGCGACCGGCGCCAAAGAGCTGCAGCGCCGCCATCTCCATCTTCGGATTGTCGAATTTCGGGATCGGCGAGGGGTCCATCACATACCGCCCCTCGACCTTCACCGGATAGTCGTAAGCCGTCGCGATCTGCCCGTGTTTGGAGATATCCTCATAGAGCTTCACATGCATCAGCCCATATTCTTCCAAGGCGTGCATCTTGCGGGTCTCAGTCTCGCGCGGCTCCAGAAGCCGCAAAGGCTCGGGGATCGACACCTGGTAGACGAGGATCTGGTCCTCGCTCAGCTCCTGCTCTGGGATCCGGTGGCGGGTCTGGATGATCGAGGCTTCGTCGGTCGCCTCCGTCACAGCAACCCTCGCTGTCTTCTCAAAGAACTTGCGGATCGAGACGGCGTTGGTCGTATCGTCCGCCCCCTGGTCGATCACTTTGAGCGTATCGTCAGGCATGAGGCAGGCCGCCGTGACCTGCACACCCCCGGTGCCCCAGCCATAGGGCATGGGCATCTCACGCGAGGCAAAAGGCACCTGGTAGCCCGGGATCGCCACGGCCTTGAGCAGCGCCCGACGGATCATCCGCTTGGTCTGCTCGTCGAGATATGCGAAATTGTATTCGGAACTCATTGGAGGTGCGCCTGATGACTATTTCGAGTCTGGTGGAACTTGCAGGGCTCGCCGCAATCCTGATCGCCCCAGCGTTGATCGCTTGGTTGGTGCTTCGGCGAAACAGACGAAGCTGGACGCCCAAGGCCGAAAAGACGGGATTGCCGCCCCGAGCCGACTGGCCCGATCAATCCAATTCTCTTTAGGGGAGACTGCTGATGCCTACATGGGAACTCTTGATAATTGCTTGCGTCGGCCTGTTGATCGTCGTGGCTCTTTGGCGCGGCGCGACGAAATCGCAGCGCTCGAGAGGATCGACCGATCTCAAATCCCGTTACGGTCACCAAAGCGGCTCCACGACCGGCGGCATGATCGGTTCTGGCGACTATCGCGGCGGAGGCTGTGGAGACTAGGTCCATTCTGCCACCTCCATTTTAAAGATGAATTGGCTTGGGTTGAAGTTGGTGAAAGCTATGCGTTCGCCGCTGGACTCCAGTAGTCCAAGCGCTTGAAGAGGAGACTTTAGGGGCTCGAACTCCTCTGGAGGAACGATTTCCTTTCCCTCGACCGAGTAGTTCCACCTCATGTAAAGTGCAGTCAATTCGAGGAAGTTGTTCAAGATGGATTTAAAGACCTGTTTCTCGTTCGAAAGAGTATCCGCAATCGTTTCCAGCCGCATCGTTGACTGAAAAAATCTCGGAATGTCTTCGGGTTCCATCGAAGGACAGAACCAAACCTCATCACCACTGATGTCCTCGAACAGGCCCCACTCACCCATAGAAATCAACGAGTTATCAAAAGGTTCCTGGTGACAGTGATACAGGATCGTTCGGCCACCGGCTTTGCGAAGTGTCGCTTCATCGACTTCATTCTCCAGTTCGTCATCCAGTCGGGTCAAGTAATCCTGAGCCATCACCCGGCACATCTCGCCGAGCGCTGTGCGGGCCGCGGCGATCTGTTCGGGCGAGGGGCTCATTCCGCCGCCTCCCCGGCAGCCATTGCTTCGGCGCGGATCTTGCGGATCAATTCCAGCTCGGACTGGAAATCGACGTAATGCGGCAGCTTGATGTGCTCGACAAAGCCCGTCGCCTGGATGTTGTCGCAGTGGTAGAGCACGAACTCCGTGTCCTGCGCGGGCGCGCCGACGAAATCCTCGCCGATCTCCTCCCAGCGCAGGGCCCGGTCGACCAGGGCCATCGAGATTGCCTTGCGCTCTGACTGGCCCATCACCAGCCCGTAGCCGCGGGTGAATTGCGGGGGTTCGGTCTTGGAGCCTTGAAACTGGTTCACCGTCTCGCATTCGGTCAGCTCGATCTCGCCGATCTCGATAGCAAAGCCGAGCTCGGGGATCTCCATCTCGACCGTCACCATCCCGATGCGCAGCTCGCCGACAAAGGCATGGTTGCGCGCATAACCGCGCTGGGTGGAATAGCCGAGACCCAGGATGAAGCCTTCATCCCCGCGGGTCAGCGCCTGCAGGCGCAGTGCCCGTTCGGCGGGCAGTTCCAAGGGCTCGCGGGTCAGGTCCGGAGGGGTCTCCTCGGTCGCCTTCTCGGTCTGGATCAGCCCGTCCTTGTTCAGGAACTCGGTGATGTGCGGCGTCTCCGCTCGCCCGCTCTCGGTCCTCGGCGCTTCGGGCACCTCGCCTTCGGCGGCCAGTTTGAAATCCAAAAGCCGGTGCGTGTAGTCGAAGGTTGGGCCCAATACCTGACCCCCCGGTGCGTCCTTGAAGGTGGCGGAGATCCGGCGCATGCAGGCCATCTGCTCGGTCTCGACCGGGGCCGAGTAACCAAAGCGGGGCAATGTGGTCCGGTACGCCCGGATCAGGAAGATCGCCTCGATCAGATCTCCGCGCGACTGCTTGATGGCGAGCGCCGCCAGATCGGCGTCATAGAGCGAGCCTTCCGCCATGACGCGCGCCACGGCGATACTGAGCTGCTCGCGGATCTGGGCGATCGAGAGCTCTTCGATGGCCGTATCCCCCCGGCGCATCTCTGCCAGCCAGGAATGCGCATTCTCGATCGCCCGTTCGCCACCTTTGACTGCGACATACATCAGCCTGCCTCCACAATTGTGGTGCGCGGCAGTGCCGCGACCTGGTTGCCCGCGGTGAAGAAGAAATCGAGCCCCAGAGGAAACAGCATCCGGTTCTGCTGGAACGGGGCCAGTTCTGGCAGCTCCAGATGCGCCTCATCGGCAATCCCTGGCCCGGTTAGACGCGCCCCGGAGGGCACCAAAGCCTCTGACTCGACGATCAAAGTCGCTGACCGATCTGGATACTCAGGCGTGCCAATCCCGAACCGAGTGATCGGTGTCAGATCGGCCCAACTGCCAAGGGCAAACATGGCGTTCTCCGGTGCTACAAAAGGCGCGCCGGTGTGAAAGGTCAGCCAGTCCCGCATGTCTTTCGCGTCGGCAGCACCCAGCAGCGTGACCGGCGTCTCAGGATCGCAAAGCGTGAGCAAAAGGGTGCCCGCAGCAATCGAGACTGGTGGCGGCGGTAACGCGCCCTCCAGAACCTCGACCCGTCCAGGCCGGGCCATCACATCCATCGCGGCCCGAAAAGCCCTGGCTGCCGTGATTGGCGCGTCGGAGAAGCCGCCTTCGAGTGCAATCGTGTCCATCAGTCCTCCCCCCGCACCAGCGTGAAGAAGTCGACCTTGGTAGCAGCGGCTTTCTCCGCCCGATCCTTGCTGGCGGAGGTGATCGTCGCCTCCAACGGCGCCAGGATGCCGGCGCGCACATCCTCGGCCCGGTCGGTTTGCATTAACGCATCGACCAGCGCTGCGATCTCAGCCTTGGCCTTGTCGCGGCCCTGGACATAGCCATGCCCGACCGCGCCACAGTCCAGCCTCAGCGAGCATCGCGTAACTGTCATCTCTCCGAGGTTGAACGGCCCGCCCGTTCCCCCCATTCTCCCGCGGACCATGACGCCGCCGATCTCGGGTTGGCGGAGCCAGGTGAACGAAGGGATGTCGGTCAGCGTTTGCCACAGCCCAGTTAAATCCGCCCCTGGCGCGCGCGCCAAAAGGCTCAACCAGGCTTTGCGATCGGAATTTTCGACCATCTGGACACCTTGAAGACTTGTTGTAGTTAATGTACAACTAGACAAATGATATCGACTCGTCCTGGCAACCTCAAGTCTGGGATTGTGAAATTCGGATGACACATGGGACGCAAGGCAATCTGGCTAGAAATCGAAGCAACGCTTCGGGCCGAAATCGCGGACGGGCATTACCGCCCAGTTGATAAATTGCCGACTGAGGCGGCACTGTCTACCCGCTTTGGCGTCAACCGCCACACTGTGCGCCGAGCGATCGCTGCTTTGCAAGAAGATCAGCTCGTTCAAGCACGCCGGGGTGCTGGTGTATTCGTGATGTCCCAGCCCACTGTCTATCGGCTGGGTGAACGAACGCGTTTTACCGAGAATCTCGCAGCCTCCGGTCAGATCGCGCGCAAGACAATCTTGCGGATGGAAACCAGGTTCTGCGATGAGCGCGAAGCCGAACTCCTCCAGATTTCTCCAGGGGATCGGGTCCATGTCAGCGAGTCCTTGGGATTATCCGATGGTACGCCGCTCGTCCTAGGTCATAGCATCTTCCCGGCAGAGCGGATGCCAAACTTTTTCGATGAGTTCCGCATCTCGGGCTCCGTAACTGATGCGATGGAAGCCGAAGGCCTCGCCGACTACACACGCGCCTGGACAAAGATTTCGGCCGAGAAGGCGACCGCAACGCAATCAAGCCTCCTGCGGTGTAGCGAAGGGTCAATCCTCCTCTGCACCTATGCGCTCAATGTCTTCGATGGGCGCCCCGTCGAATACGGCGAGAGCTGGTTCCCGGGCGACCGGATCGAGTTGGTCGTCGATCAGAGTTGAGCTTTCGGCTCAGCCAAGCCAAGCTCCCTCCAAATCCTAGGAGGGGCCCCATGCAAACCACCATCATGACTGTCGAGGAAATCCGCGCCCTCGCCACTGACACGTTACGCGCCCATGGCTGCGACGAGGCGAATGCCGCAGCGATTGCCGAGAATATGACCCAAGCAGAGCGCGCGGGCGCCGCCTCCCACGGTCTCTTTCGTCTCGCGGGTCATGTGACAAATCTCAAGAATGGCCGGGCGAATGGGGCGGCGAAGCCAATCCTCGAGAAACTAGGCCCCGCAACGCTGCGCGTGAATGGCGATGGTGGTTTCGCCCCGCTCGCCCAAAAAATCGGTCTCGATCCTCTGGCCGAGGCCGCGCGAGAAACGGGCATCGCAGCCCTCGCGATCACTCGTACCATGCACTACGCCGCCCTTTGGCCCGAGGTATCGGTTCTGGCTGAGCAAGGGCTCGCGGCAATGGCCATGACTTCATCGCCTCCCTTCGTGGCCCCTGCCGGGGGTACAAAGCCTTTCTTCGGCACCAACCCCATGGCTTTTGCCTGGCCGCGCAAGGATGCCGCCCCCATGGTTTGGGATCAGGCGGCTTCGGTGACAGCTCGTGGTGAAGTCATGCTGCACAAGATGGCTGGCAAACCCATGCCCGATGGCTCGGGTCTTGACGCCGACGGCAACCCGACGACCGATCCTGACGCAATCCTGACCGGTGCTCAGCTCCCGTTCGGCGGCTACAAAGGGGCCTCGCTCGCATTGATGATCGACCTCATGGCGGGGCCGTTGATCGGCGAGGTCTGTTCCTTCGAAGCCGGCCCGCCCAACAATACCCTTGGCGGTCCGTCCGAGGGGGGCGAAATCATCCTAGCCTTTGATCCCACCCATTTCGCGGGGGCAGGGGCACTTGATCATGGCGAACGCCTGTTCGAAGCACTCCTGACGCAAGAGGGAACTCGTCTGCCTGGCGCTCGGCGTGGCCCTGCCAGAGAGAAGTCGGATCAAGAGGGTGTCGCGATCGCTAACGAGACCCTGGCAAAAATCCAGGCTCTCGGTTCCTAGAGCTATTCTCAGATCGTCGAAACTTGAAGATCTTCGATCCAAGGCTATCATCCTGCGTTATTCCGATCAGACTTAAAGTTACGCGCAGGAGAAGGGTATCCTCGTCACTTTAGCATATGTAAGCCGATCCAATATCGGCGGCGATCTAGGTAAACTGATCGCGCTGCAAAACGAATGCGTCGCCAGCAACCGCGAGCGCGATGTGTCAGGTGTGCTCTACTATGATGGTGAGTACTTCTTTCAAGTGCTCGAGGGCAACTATCAAACCGTAAAAGACCTCTACGATCGGATTTGCCGAGATGATCGCCACGATGAGTGCCGGACGTTGATCAACATGACGATGCTCGAACGCCGCTTTGCAAGCTATCCGATGAAGATCATCAATGCGATCGCCAATCCATGTATGAGCAGCCAAGTTGTTCCCAACATCCTTGCGAACCCCCAGCCTGAGGTTGTTCAGCGAAAGATAAGAGAGCTCGTCTACGCCTGATCCGCTCCAATTGGCGCGACATCGACCCCTACGCTCAGGATCTGTTGACCCGCACCGATAACAATCCCTGCAACAGGGGCGACATCGGCGTAGTCTCTCGCCCAGGCCAGGGTCACGTGATCAAGCCCCGGAACCAGATTATTGGTCGGGTCAAAATCCACCCAACCGAAAACCGGCTCCCAAATCGAAATCCACGCATGGCTGGCATCAGCGCCTACAAGCCGCGCGGTACCTTCCGGAGGTCGAGTGCGCAGGTATCCCGAGACATAGCGTGCCGGCAGTCGCAATGTACGCAAAGCTGCCAGCATGACATGAGCGAAATCCTGGCAAACCCCGCGTTTTTCAGCAAAACTCACCGTCGGAAGCGTATCTGCTGCGGTGGTTCCTGGCAGGTACTCGAAGTCCGTATAGATGCGTTCGCACAGCTCTTGTGCCGCCGCCAGAATTGGGCGCCCTTCAGCAAAGCTTTGACGTGCATAGGCCTCGATCTCTGTATCCGACCCCGTCATCTGGCTTGGATAGCAAAACGGTGCAATTGCTCCAGGAACCGGTGGCCCGGCCCGGCCCGTCGCCATTTGCCGAACGGTTTCCCAAGCGGTGCTCGCCTCGAAGATCATCGAAGAAGGGGCCGAACGCTCGACCCGGCTTGAGGCTTTGATCTCAATCGCTGCATGGGGTCGGCTCACCGTTGCCACATGGCCGAGATTGCCAAAGAGATCACGCTCGGTAACCAGGTTGTCCGCCTCTGGGCTCACGGTAATCTCCGAGGTCAACACACGTTGCCCTGGCAGAACCCGTGGGCTCAGCCGCATCAAATGCTGCGAGAACACGGCTGTGTTCTGATAGCTGTAATGGGTCGTATGGGTGATGTCGTAGATCATGTGTCCCGCTCCACCCGTGCTTGGCTGACCAGAGCCTCTGCCACATCGGCATGAGCAAAGAACGCTCGGGCGATCAGGTTCGAGATCTGCACCAGCTCATCCTTGCAGCGTGCGGCAACTCGTTTAATCTCTGGCCGCTCGCCCGTCTGATCACTGGCCGCCAAGATATCCGCGTCCATCAAGCGCAGCTCCGTCAACAGTGCCAGCGCTTTTCGGTGCTCAGGCCGACGGTACGGCGTGTCCGTCGGCAGCTGCCCCACAACCCGCTCCAACCGGTCCAGCTGGAAGGCCAAAGACCGCGGGTTCGATTCGTCTAGAACTAAGAGATCCATCACTGCCGCCGCCGTGGTCATAATCATGTAGCGGGAGCGATATGCGGAGGTTGAATCGCTCAGGTGAAGCCAGGCGCGAAGGTAGGTTTCCTCGTTTTCTCTAACCCGGCCCGCGATCTGGTCTGCGACCTTGGCGGTTTGGTACCCCCGCTCAATCCGCCTTCCCATCTCGAGAAAACGCCACGCATAGTTCCGCGTTAGGTTCTCCTGCGCCGATCCCGCAAAGGCTGCAAGCGTGCCCAAGTGGTCTGAGATCATGTGCAACAATTCCGCCGGCTGGCTGAGGTCAAGTCCAACCTCCCAACGTGGATCTGAGCAGAGCTGATCCACATATCGCCAACTCTCCTCTGAGATCGCCGACCGGGCCCGTACAGCGCCGGAACGAAGTGACCGGAGGGTAGACGGCAGCCCCCAGGGTTCTCCGGCGTGATTGACCAGTCCGTCAACCGCTTCACGGAACCCCTGCAGCCAGGGCGCACCCGCGGCCCTTGCCGACTGGATCGCCAGCAAATCACAAAGTACGTCCGGCGAGGCATCGGCCCGGTTGCCCGAAAGAAACCGATGGATTGCGACATTGAGGATCCTCAGCGTGCTCTCCGCCCGCTCGACATTCCGCCCAAGCCAAAAGATGTCGTCTGCAACGCGGCTGAGCAAATCGCGCCCCGTGCGCCGCAGATGCCCCGTGGCGAACCGGTCGGCCAACAGCATCGAGGGTTGGGCCGCCTTCTCCGCCGGGTCGGGTAAAACCCAGACATCCTTGCCGAAGTCCAGTTCAGGCGGAGGGCGGCCCGGCTCCATTCGGCTGGCGACACCGCCTGGTGCGAGGCTCCAACCATCGTGGGTGCGGCTTGCGAAGACCCGCATCATCCATTCACCCGGCACAACCTTGCCATCTTGCCAACAAGGGGTGTGCGCCAGTTTCGGTGTCGCGACAGCGGCAAAGCGTTCACCTTCCCGGGCCAACAGCTCCGCCAACTCGTCTTTGTCTTCGGGAATCGTTGGAAAGGCACTCCGGTCGCGATGGTTGAGCGGCTCGATCCGCCAGTAATCACGTTCTGCCAGCACCTGCTCGCGCGCACTTCCCCGACCTAGCCACAAACAGGGCGCATCAGAGATCAAGAGATCTTCGCCAAGGAGCGCATTCGACAACGCATGTGCATAGGGTGCCAGCGCTCTATAGGCCATGACAGAAGAGCCAATCGCATTTGCCATCACCAGTTGGCCAGAACGCTGCGCCAGGGACAACGCTGGGGCGCCGCGCCCTGCATTGACCGACCGATGCAGGGCATCCAACGAGGTATCCCGTGCACCCCGCAGTAAGAAGTCGAGCTTCCTGAGCCCATCGAGTGTTTTTACGAAAGCCGATCCGTCCCGCACCGTAATGTCTGCAGGCTCGATCAGAGCTGCATTCATGTAGCGCGCGAAATAGGCATGGCTGAAAAATCGCGGATCATCCTCACCGGCGGTGACCAGACCCAACCGGCCCTCGATCCCTGTCACCTCGTCGAGGTACTCTTGAAAAGCGGCATAATGGCTTGCCAAGCGCCGGACTGAGAGGTCCAAAAACGGCTCCGCCAATGCCTGAGAGGTCGCGATCCGATTTGCAATGAGCCAACCGTCGCCCAACGGCGTGTCGATCCTATCCGCCAAAATCACCCACCGACCATCGGCAGCACGCGCGATGTCAGCTTCGTAGATATACGCCCAATGGCGGGGTTGCTGCTCCCACCCAGCGCAATGGGCGGCAAAGCCCGGCGCCGCATAGATGAGACCCGGTGGGACCACACCTTCCTGCACCATGCGTCCTTGGCCATAGATGTCCGACAGCATCGTCTCGATGAGGGTGGCGCGCTGTTGGATCCCGCGTTCTAGGGCTTTCCAGTCGCCAGGAGCTAAAATAACTGGAAGGCTATCAACCTCTTCCCCACCGCCGCGCACGCTGAACGCGATACCTGAGGCGGCGCGGCGCCGGTCCAGGTCATTCGAGACACGGCCATAGCCCTCTGGTCCGAGCCGACCCAACCAATCCAAAAAACCGCGCCAATGCGCCCTGGGTTTGCCGGTTGAATTGAATGCCTCATCGCGGCGCCCGGATTTAATCGGGCCGTATTGGGCATAGAGGACATCCCCTTGCGATTGCGATTGGCTCTGCATCTCGTTCATGGCGCGCAGCCTGCACCTATCGCGAAATGGGTCAAGCGGGATGTGGTCCTTCGCGCGGACTTCTTTGCCTGGCGGGAATGAACCGGCAGCGCTGGATCTCGGTTGAGAGGGCGCCTATCACACCCCTGATCGGCAACCAGTTCATCGATGTTCTGAGGGCCGAGCTAAGCTGGCTGTCTTCACGATGCCGGGTGCTACCCTGGCCGCCTAGATCCCGGTTTTTCCGCTTTTATCCGAAAGCACGGATTTTTTGTCGCTCTAAATCCCGGATCCGTTAACCCGCTCGATCCGGGAACTTTGTCCGCGAAATTCCCCTCAGATCCTAGGTCTGCCGACGCATGTCCAGAGTCATTGGAAACTGAGGGCTCATGTCCGGCTGGCTTGGCGCCCACATCCCTGGCGTATGCCCATGGGGTGTGAACCGCGCCATGCGGCGACCTTCGGCCTCTAGATCATTAACCGGCTGCTCCTCAAACGGCCGCCCGCCTGGATGCGCCACGAAATAGCTGCACCCGCCGAGTGCACGCCCGGTGAAGCGGTCATAAAGATCCACCGTAAGCGGTGCATGGACCCCAATTGTCGGATGCAAACACTGCGCCGGTTGCCAAGCCCGGAACCGTACGCCGCAGACGCTCTCATCCGACCGAGCAGTGCGGCTTAGCGGCACCTCCAGCCCGTTGCACGTCACCCCATACCGTTCAGAATGCTCACCTAAGAGCTTGATCTGTATGCGCTCTAACGAGCTATCCACATAGCGCGCGGTGCCTCCGATTGCGCCGGTCTCGCCCAGCACGTTCCAGGGTTCGATGGCCGAACGCAGCTCCAGCCGAAGCCCCTCGTAGTCGACATCGCCAAGAAGTGGGAAGCGGAACTCGAATTGCGCTTTGAACCACTCCGGGTTCATCTCGACGCCGAGCGCTTCCTCCAACTCTCTTAGGACGCTCAGAAAATCTTCCCACACGAAATGTGGCAGCATCCATCGATCATGCAATGATGTACCATGTTGGATCAGAGGGCGTTCATAAGGTGTTTCCCAGAACCAAGCGATCAGAGCCCGCAGAACCAAGTTCTGCGCCATCGCCATGCGCGGATGCGGCGGCATTTCAAACGCGCGGAACTCTACCAACCCCAGGCGCCCGGTAGGTCCATCAGGTGAGTAGAGCTTGTCGATACAGATCTCCGCCCGATGTGTGTTTCCAGTCAGATCGGTCATCAGATCCCGGAAAATCCGGTCGACCAGCCAAGGCGCTGGGTTCGAACCCCTGTCCGGCAACTGGCCTAGTGCAATCTCGAGCTCATAAAGCACATCTTGTCGCGCTTCATCGACCCGTGGTGCCTGAGAAGTAGGGCCGATAAAAATGTCACTGAACAAGTAACTTAGCGAAGGGTGGTTCTGCCAATACCGGATCAGCGAGGCCAATAGATCTGGGCGGCGTAGGAACGGGCTGTCCTCTGGCTGCGCCCCACCGACCACAATGTGATTGCCTCCGCCAGAGCCGACCATTCGCCCGTCATGCAGGAACTTAATGGTCTCCAGCTTGCAATGACGCGCCTCTTCGTAAAGGGCTTCAGTGACTTCGCACTGTTCGGTCCAACTCGTCGCAGGATGAATGTTAACCTCGATCACGCCGGGATCCGGAGTTGCTTTGATAACATTGAGCTGCGGATCATGCGGGGGCGCGTAGCCGTCGATATGGACCGGTAGCCCCGTCTCCTCCGCGGCCTCTTCGACCGCACACATCAAGTCCACATAGCTTTCAGCGTTTTCTACCGGAGGGAGGAAGACGCAGAGCTTCCCATCCCGCGGCTCCACTGTCACTGCTGTGCGCACATACTCCGCATGGATCGCGCGCACTGGATCTTGAGCGACAACTGGTGCGACCCTTTGAATCCAGATGTATTCCGGTGGTAAGGGAGTCTCCTGATCCCAGTCTTCAATCACCTCTCCGGAGTCGTAGTTCATTAAGACGGCACCCGGCTCCCATCCGGAAATCGGAATGCCGCCATCGCGCAATGGCTCAAGTAGGAGTGGATCGCTCGCCCGTGGCATCCTTAAGGTTCTGCGGGGCAGGGGCGGGCGTGATGCAAAGGGGTCACGCTGAACGATGAAAGGGTACTCGCCCTCCTCTAAGTATGGAAGCGATGTCAGCGGTAACCGATAGCCAGCTGCGCTGTCGCCGGGGGCGAGGAACAGTTTCCCGCGCCGGGTTTTCCATTTCTCGGTCATCCAGCGATAGCGGCGCCGGGGATACTCGCGCCCAAAGGCCTGGCTTTGCGCGAGTTGGATCGGCAGGACAACGCAGGTGGCATTTCCAAGGCCGCGATCGAAGGCCATGGCAAGCTGACGCCGCTCCAACGGATCATCGAGCTGATTGCTCGCAGGATCCAGATTGATGGGCAACCGGCCTTCTTGAAAGACGTAGGTTGCGGGATCTTCATAGGCCAGTTCGGCATTTTCAGGCGATAACTCAAAGGCTTCGGCGAGGGCGCCCATAAAATGCTGGGCGTCTTCCATCGTCGCTCCGATAGTTTCCTCGGTCGCGATCAGCTCACGATTAGCCCACAGTGGTTCACCATCTCGGCGCCAGTAAAGCCCGAACGCCCAGCGCGGCAATTGCTCGCCAGGATACCATTTACCTTGACCGTGATGGAGCATTCCGCCGGGCGCGAAGCGTTTCTGTAGGCGCCGGATGAGCTGATCCGCATATCCGCGCTTGGTCGGCCCAACGGCTTCGGTGTTCCACTCATCCGCATCCCGGTCGCTCGCTGCCACAAAGGTCGGTTCACCGCCCATTGTAAGGCGCACATCACCGGCCTCGAGGCGCTGGTCGATCTGACGCCCAGCCGTGTCGATCTTTTCCCAATGCGCATCCGTGAAGGGATAGGTTACCCGAGGCTCTTCTCGCACCCGGTTCACTTCCATATGGTGTTCGAACTCCACCTCGCATGGATCAAGCGTGCCTGTGATCGGTGCGGCGGAGGAGGGCATCGGTGTCGCGGCAAGCGGAATGTGTCCTTCCCCCGCATAGAGGCCAGAAGTTGGGTCAAGCCCAATCCACCCAGCGCCGGGCGCATACACTTCGCACCAGGCATGCAGATCAGTGAAGTCCTCCAAAGGCCCCGACGGCCCGTCAACGGCTTTCACATCAGGGGTCAGTTGGATCAGATAGCCTGAGACGAAACGGCTCGCGAGGCCGAGATGGCGTAAGATGTGGCAGAGCAGCCAAGCACTGTCGCGGCAAGAGCCCGAGCCTTTGTCCAACGTCTCGTCTGGCGTCTGCACACCGGGCTCCATGCGGATCGTGTAGGCAACAGCTTCTTGTACCAGGCGATTAACCTCAACAAGAAAATCGTTTGTATGCTGACGCTCCCGCGGCATCAGGGTCATGAATTCTTGGAAGAAATCATCCTGTTCTTCGATCTGCAGGTAAGGCGCGAGTTCTGCCTTCAGTTCGTCCGAATACTCAAATGGATAATGCTCGGCGCTTTCCTCGAGGAAGAAGTCGAATGGATTTATGGCCGCCATATCTGCGACCAGATCGACCGTGACCTCAAACTCCTCGACCTTCTCAGGGAATACCACACGGGCCATGTAGTTCCCGAACGGATCCTGCTGCCAGTTCAGAAAATGCTCTTCCGGTGTGATCTTCTGGCTGAAGCTGAGGATCCGAGTCCGCGAGTGCGGAGCCGGGCGCAGTCGGATGATCTGAGCGCCGAGATTGATCCGCCGGTCATAGCGATAGGTGGTGCGGTGGGTGATCGCCGCATTGATGCTCATTCTCTCGTCCTCAAAAGATCTCCGGTCATTGTAGCGTTGCGTTGCAAAAGGAGCTTGTCAACGGTCACGGTTAAGGCCGCATCGTGCTAATTCGGCGACACTCGTCAAAACGCTGCTCGACAATCAGAAATTTGCTCTCGGATAGGGGCCTAAGCATGTTTAGTCATAATTTGTGCGCCGCAACATTTGCAGAGGCTTGAGCGTCGCGAAGCTAGATAACGGAGATCCTGGTTGCCGGGTTCAGTTTCGAAAAGTGAAAGTGAAGCCTTGGAGTTAGGACAAGTGTCAGTCCACTCCAGCAGATTGAGGCGCGTGATTGATGCGGAACCTGGTGTTTCGGACGCGGAGATGGAGCGCCTGCTTGAGCACCGTCTCTTTACCTCCCTTGCTGTAATTCGTACGAGCGCAGAACTTCTGCGAGAAAATCCTGATATGGCCGCCGAAGATCAATGCAAGTTTCTCGACGCCGTGCTCGCGGAAGAACAAAGACTGGAAGAAATCTTCGCGGAACTGCTCAGAAAGCCGTAATGGCTGCGTGATCAAACAAGCTCTCCTCGATCCGGTTGAGGCTCCAGTAACACAATTCCTCTTAACTGCGCCTCGGGTGAAACCGGTCCCCAGGGATCGGTTCAATGTGAGTGAGGACGAGGATGCCCTATTCAGGGAGCGGGAGCTTTTCCGTGACCCCGTCAGGTGGCGGGACAGTTGACGTTTTGGTCGGCACGGGCGCGTCGGGCACATTAGATTTTACCGGCGGCGCCTATCAGATTGGCAGCACTTTGTCCGTCGGACTGGAACAGTCCGCTCAGGGATTGATAACCGGCCTTTTGCGGTTTCAAGGCAGCGACGTCACTTTTGCTCCATCCGCCGGTCAGGTGCCATCGGTAATCGTTGGTCAAGGCGGAACGGGAAGCAGTTCCGTCGCTGGATATCTCGATCTCCTCGCCGGTGCGACACTGGACGTGGCGTATCAGCCCGGCTCAACCACCGGGCCGGCGCCCGGCCTTGTGGTTGGCGATGAAGCCGATGCTGTCGGCCAGGTGCTGGTTGCGGGTTCTGGCTCTTCGTTACTGGTCAGCGGGCCGGGATCCGCCGCTATCCTTGGCCGATCGGGAGGTCAGGGTACACTAGCTTTCCTTGCTGGGGGTGTCGGTGAGATGACCGGGCTCACAGCGGGGACTTCCGCTGGCATAGGTCAAGTCTACATTGCTGGCGCTGGGAGCGAACTGGTCCTCTCCGCCAACTATGGCGATGGGGCGAGTGGACCGGTTGGTGGAGCAGTGTTCGGCAGCGAAGGCGGGGCGGGCTTTCTGGGCATCGCCAGCGGCGCTGATCTTATCTTGCGCCCCGGCGCTTCGGCATCTCGACCTCCATCGCTGACTTTCGGTGCTGATCAGGGTTCCTATGGCTATGGCATCCTGAATGGCGTTGGTTCCAGCCTAACGTTCGAGCCGACTGGCAGTTCGGCTGCGGATGCTGGGCACTTGACGATTGGTGGGGCCGGTGAAGCAACCCTTATCGTGGACAATAGCGCCGAGGTGACGATGTCGGGCACCGGGTCGCGGTTAGACATCGGAGCCGAACAGCAAGGCCGAGGTTTTTTGCAGATACTCGACGGATCGGCTGTCCGGATCACGGGCACTCAATCTGCAACGGTGCTCTCGTCGCATTCGACTGCCTCGTCGACCGTAAGGCTCTCGGGCAGCGATAGCTTGTTGGCAGCGGGTTCGTTTTTGACAATTGCTGCCGGGTTAGAAGGCGATGATCCAAGCACGGCTTCGGGTGGCGGCGGCGGAACCGCGCTACTTGAGATCGGACAGGGCAGCGAGGTGACCGCCGGAACCACGGTTCTAGGGCAGGGTGGTAAGATATCTGGCGCCGGTCGTCTTACGACACAGCTAACGGCTTTTGGAGAAATCTCTCCCGGCGGCGATGATGCGGTCGGCACGTTTACGATCTCAGGTTCGCTCGATCTCGAAGCGAGCGCGATGCTGCTTATAAACATTGACGCATTCGAGGGTGGTGGCGCGGATCAGATCATTCTATCGGGACCGCTCACGGGAACCTTGAGCCCAGACCAGATCACGGTATCGATCGATCCTGACATCACGACGGGAGGCGCTCAGCCCGTTACCATCCTCGCAACAACTGGTGCACTCCAGAACACGGACTTTACCTTCTTGGAGAACGGCTTTCAGTTGCGGGTCTACTCCCAAGTCGGCGTTGGCCTGCTTCTCGAGTTGGCTGGGGCGCAGATCACAGGTACACCCGATGCAGACACGCTCACGGGAACTTCCGGCGATGATCAGTTCTTGGCGAGCGAGGGGCCCGATCTTCTGATTGGTGGGGCTGGCCAAGACTTGGTGGATTTCTCAGATTCGGGCGCGGTTTCGATCAATCTATTCTCCAATGTCGCAACTGGTGATTTGGCTGAGGGGGACCAGTTTTCTGAGATTGAAGACATCCTCGGCGGCAATCGTGATGACAGACTCACGGGGACTGAGGTTGCGAATTTACTCCCAGACGTTACGCTCAATTGATCGTTGCCGACGCCTCCAAAAAGGGTGTCATTGCCAGAGCCGCCGCTCAGATCGTCGCCTCCTCCCCGACCGATAAGCGCCTCGTCACCGCCGCCCCCCGGGGGGGGGTGGGGGGCCGCAGGGCCCGGGGGGGGGGGGGGGCG
>JBCDAQ010000067.1:0-17784 GCA_039185285.1 Pseudomonadota bacterium | reverse complement strand
GGAGTTTATTGGGGCAAATCGTCATTTAAATGTGGAGAAAGACAAGGTCGAGCACGTCAAGAATGAAAGACACGAGACCATTGATAGCCACCATAAAGAACACATTGCAGGCAATAGAGCGCCTCGGCTTTACCACGCGGATCTTCGAGAACCCTATTGCCGGAATTGCTCCAGTCATGCTGGCAACCCGAGACGAGGGGGCGGAGCACACGATCCTCGGCTATGGGCATGGTGATGTCGTGCGGGGTCAGGAAGGTCAGTGGACCAAGGGGGCCGGCCCCTGGATCACTGCGCGTGAGGGCGATCGCCTCTATGGGCGCGGGACGGCGGATAACAAGGCGCAGCATACGATCAATCTCGCGGCGATGGAGGCGGTTCTGGAGGCACGCGGGCAGCTCGGCTTCAATGCGAAGTTCATCATCGAGATGGCCGAAGAAGCGGGTAGCGGCGGTTTGAGAGAGATCATGGCCGCCAATCGGGAAGCGTTTGCCGCCGACGTCCTGATCGCCTCTGATGGTCCGCGTGTGCGACCGGATCGGCCGACATTATCGCTCGGTGCACGGGGAGCGGCGAATTTCGACCTAGTCTGCGCGCTGCGGGAAGGCGGGCATCACTCAGGCAATTGGGGCGGTGCCCTGGCCGATCCCGCGATGATCCTGGCCCAGGCGCTCGCCAGTATCTGTGGCCCAGACGGCCGGATCCTCGTGGAGGGGTGGGAGGCCCCGCCCATGACCCCAGCGATCAAGGTGGCGCTGGCCGAGATCACACTGGACCCCGGCCCCGATGGCCCTGCGCTTGATCCGGAGTGGGGTACGCCGGGCCTGACCAGCGCTGAGCGGGTGTATGGCTCGAACTCTTTTGCCGTCCTTGCGATGTCTTCGGGCAATATCAAGGCGCCGGTGAACGCGATCCAGCCCCGCGCTCAGGCCCATTGCCAGCTTCGGTTCGTGGCGGGGACCGATGCGGGCAGTATCCTGCCCAATCTGCGGCGTCACCTGGATCGGCACGGGTTTGATCGGGTTTTGATCGGCGAGGATGCGGAGCCGGGTTTCGCTGCCTCCCGAACCGAGCCGGATGACCCATGGGTCGAGGTGGTTCGATCCTCGATGACCGCGACGCTCGGCGCGGCACCGGCGATCATCCCCCAGATGGGTGGGTCGATCTGCAATGATCTCTTCACGGATCTCATGGGCATCCCGGCGATTTGGAGTCCTCACTCCTATTCGGGTTGCTCGCAGCACGCACCTGATGAACATATTCTGATGTCGGTGACTGAAACGGCTCTCGATATCATGGCGGGGCTTTATTGGGACTTGGGCGAGATGGAGCTACCTATTGGGACGGATCGCTGAGGCCCGGGGGCAACTTCGCGCCCGCTCCGCGGACGCATCACCCGCCCACCCGGGCCTTTTCTGATGAGCCCTTTTCTGAGCAAGGCGCCACGAGGCGAGCCGCGCCCGTGCTGCGCCAGCAGCACTCGAGGATAGGCGTATGCGGGCTTGCCCGCATTCCGTTTGGTTCGACGCGTGACTGCGGTGAAAACTTGTGACTGGGTCGGTTCAAACTCCCCCTCTTTTGCTCTAGGAGGGAGTTCTCCTTTCGCAGGATGAGGGTTGAGGATGAACAAAACCGTGTGGACAAAGCTGACCTGGCCCGCTTTGGTTGCCTGGACCTGTGTCTCCTTTTGCCTCTTGCCGATGGTTGCGGTTCTGATTGCTTCGATCGGCGGAATAGGCTCGGTCGCGACCCTGGCGGAGACGGTCTTGCCCCGTTATGCGGCCACCACCTTGCTGCTTTGCGTTATTGTGGGCACTTTCACCGCCATCATCGGGACAGGGGCTGCCTGGCTGGTCACCGCGACCGCGTTTCCCGGACGCCGGGTCTTTGAGATCGCGCTAGCTCTGCCGTTGACCTATCCGGCCTATGTCCTCGCCTATGCCTATACGGATCTGCTCGATCACCCCGGGCTGGTGCAGACCACTTTGCGCGATCTGATGGGCTGGGGGCCGCGCGATTATTGGTTCCCCGAGATCCGCTCCCTGGGTGGGGCCGCGGCGATGCTGACCTTTGTGCTCTACCCTTATGTCTACCTGTTGGCCCGGGCAGCCTTTCTGCAGCAATCGTCGAGCGCCTATGTCGCGGCGCGTGCGCTCGGCACGGGGCCATGGCCCGCCTTCTTCCGGGTGGCTGTCCCCATCGCACGGCCTGCCATCGCGGGCGGTGTGTTGCTTGCTCTGATGGAGACGCTCGCGGATTATGGCACGGTCGCTTATTTCGGCGTGCAGACGCTCGCGACCGGGATCTATGTCAGCTGGTTCGGCCTTTTCGATCGCACAGCGGCCGCGCAGCTTGCGCTTTGCCTGCTGATCTTCGCGCTTGTCCTGGCGGTGCTGGAGATCTCTCAGCGGGCCAATCGGCGCTATCATGGCGCCGGGCGGCGGTTCGAGCAGATGAAGCCCTTCCAGTTGCGTGGGCGGGCTGCAGTCGGCGCCATACTCTTTTGCAGTTTCCCGGTGCTGTTTGGGTTCCTATTGCCAACCATGCTCCTGCTCAGCCTTGCTTGGAACTCCGGTCAGATCCTGTTCACGCCGCGCTATCTGGGGTTTCTCGAGCATTCGCTGACCTTGTCGAGCATCGCAGCGGTGCTGACTGTCTGCGCGGCAATCGCGATTGGCTTCAACGCACGGATCAACAAGACGCGGCCTGCGCGCGCGGCGATTGGCATTGCAGGCATCGGCTATGCGGTCCCGGGAGGGGTGATCGCGGTGGGCCTCTTGTTCCCTTTCGCAGCCTTCGACAACGCGCTGGATCGGTTCATGGAGGGGACGTTCGGGATCGACACCGGGCTTTTGATCACAGGCTCCATTTGGCTGATGGTCGTCGCCTATATGGTCCGCTTCATGGCGGTGGCGCTGAATTCCTTCGATGCAGGGTTGGCCACGGTTCATCCCAATGTCGATGCGGTGGCGCGCACGCTGGGCCATGTGCCGGGATCTCTGCTGCGCCGGGTGCACCTGCCGATCCTCTTGCCCTCGATCCTGACTGCCTCGCTGATTGTCTTCGTCGATGTGATGAAGGAGCTGCCAGCTACCCTGATCCTGCGCCCCTTCAACTATGACACGCTTGCGGTGCAGGCCCATCGCCTCGCCTCGGATGAGCGTCTGGCTGAGGCGGCGGTCCCCAGTCTGGTGATCGGGGCTGTTGGCCTTTTGCCCGTGATCATTCTCTGCTGGACGATCGGGCGGGAGCGTTTTCGCCGTCCTCGGGCCGAGTTGGGCGATCTGGTCAGTCAGCCATAAAAAAACGGGCACCCGGTTGGGTGCCCGCAGGTCTCATGGGTAAAAGCTGGCGCCGGGGCGCTTACTTCCAGCCCGACTTGTTCAGAACTTCGACGGCGGTGTCGACATTGGCTGCGATATCCGAGAGTTCAATCGCATCCGGGCGGAAGATGCCCAGCTGAGCGACCGAGGAAGACAGACCAACACCAGGCACTGCTGGATACTCGTCGTTACCGGCTGAGAAGTACTCTTGAGCCGACTCGGAGGCGAGATACTCGAGGAACTTGATTGCGTTCTCTTTATTCGGCGCGTTTTTCACGACGCCACCGCCCGAGATGTTCATGTGGGCACCGATGTCGTTTTGGTTCGGGAACACCCAGCCGATGTTCGCGATCTGATCGGCGGTCATCGACTTGTCGCCTTTGCGCAGGACGCGGGCGTAGTAGTAGGTGTTCGACATGGCGACCTTGCACTCACCCGAGGCAATGCCGCGAAGCTGGTCGGTGTCGCCGCCCTGAGGGTCGCGGGCAAAGTTCTCGACAACGCCGTTGGCCCAACCCTGGATCGCGTCTTCACCAAGGTGAGCAACCAGGGCTGCCGTGATGTTCTGGGTGTAGACGTTAGAGGAGGAGCGGATGCACACCATGCCCTTGTACTCAGGCTTGGCGAGGTCTTGGTAGGTTTGCGGTGGGTTCGAGACCGAGCTCTTGTCGTAGAACAGGATCCGGGCGCGCTGCGAGAACGCAAACCACTGGTTGTCGCTGTCCTGCAGGTAGGCCGGGATATGACCTTCCAGCGTGTCGCTGTCGATCGACTGCAGAAGGCCGAGGCCTTTGGCCCGTGCGAGGCGCACGGTGTCGACGGTCAGGAACACGTCTGCCGGTGAGTTGTCGCCCTCGGCTTCGAGGCGGGCGATCAGCTCATCAGCCTTGCCTTCCAGCCGGTTGATTTTGATGCCCGTCTTCTCGGTGAAGTCCGAGTAGAGGCGCTCGTCCGTGTCGTAGTGACGCGACGAGTAGAGGTTCAGTTCGGCCGATTGTGCTGCGGTGAACGCTGTGGCGACAACCGATGCCGCGAAAATCGCAGAGATGGTGCGGTGCATGAGGATCTCCCAAGTTTCCTTCGATGCCTGACTCAAAAGCTCGGGTTAGGCAGTAGGTAGCTGGCTTTGATCGACATAAAAGTCAACTAAAATACTCGGCTTTTCACAAATATGGCAGCGAGCACCGTTCTGTGTTGAGTTCGAGACCTGTGTCGGAACTTACTTTAGGTGACCGCTGCGCTGAAAGCTCGGCCGACGCCGACGCGGCTCAGCGATAGGTTTCGATATCTCGCATCGGTTGAGTGAGCGTTGTGTTGACGGGCTGCACTAATCCCGCCAACGTTTCGGGGAATTTATCAGCTTGCGATGTCTAAGAAGCATGTTTCATGAGGGTTTTGTGTCGGATTAGCGTTGGATGAAGATTTTGAGACGCTGCGTTCATCTGTTTAAGGCGATGCACCAACGGCAGCGTGCAAAGCGACTATGTGACCTTAGAGCGTTAGAATTCTGCACGAGCTACAAACCCATTGTGAAGTTTGGTTTGCAACTCGCGATGATCTTCAGCGCTCAAAGCTATGCTTTGGGAGACTCGACCAAATTCGATGAAGACCAGTTGAAGGCGGAGATCGCTGAGATTGTGACAAGTGACTCGGGCGGTCTCATCCGTTGGAACTGGCGACCGAATGTCGCTTTCGTTTCCGAAGATCCAGCCGATTTTGAGAGCTTTAGCCACATACTTGATGAGGTTAACGCAAGTATTCGCCTCCAGGGGGAGCCTCTAATCGGTTCCGTCAAGTTCACTCGCTTGAGCGACTTTTTGGTAGGCTCAGAGACCAATTCGTTTCTAAAGCCCCGGATGGAACCAAGCTTTATCCAGCTGAATGGTGAGATGAGATCATATATGTTCTTTTACTCGAATTCCCGCAGACCCCATCGGGATTGCTCAGAACCGGCACTGGGTCCCACCCGCCTGCTTCAGGATAAACACCACTGATTGGGCAAAGAGCTTCTCAAACGCACCTTCTAGTTGGTCGCCGCTCTGAGCATCGGACATCCAGGATGCGCGGGCAGCATTCATCTCATCGAACCCGTCGAACCGTTGGGTCTGTGCGAGATTGTCGTAACCCGCGCGCTCGACCAAGGTCGCCAGGGGGATCGTGTCCGCGTCATCCCCGGATCCAGCGACCACAAAGATCCGACTGTCTCCGGAGGTGCCGTCGGGGCTCTGGATCACCTCGGCCCGCTCAAGAAGACGCTGCAAAACGGCCATTCTGCGCCCTTCGGCCAGCGCATGGTTGCGGGCGTTTCTCAGCCGTTGGTTATTCGCTGGATTCGTGGCATCGAGAACTGCGTTCCATTCGGGGCTGGCAAATCCCTGAACGTCGACGGTGAGCGTAAAGTCATCATGTTTGCTCAGGCAGGCCGCAACCGGGTCTGTCACATAGGCAAAGAATGTCTGCTCCCACTCGGTCGCTTCATTGCGGATGATGGGATCGCGAAACAGCGTCACAGAGGCGCCATGGTCATAAGCGTCGTCCACGCTGCTCGTGCTGGTCACGGGATCGGGGAAGAAGGGCATGAGGATGGCATTCCTCTGATCCAGCGTGGTGATCTCGGTCCCATCGACAAAGAATGAGATGTCAAAGCGCTGCTGGAGGACCGTGCCGGTCTCCTGAACGGGTGCCTCATTGGCGACCTCCATGAGAACTGCTGAGAAGACGACGGGCGGCTCGGCCGCGCGTGCAACGTCCTCGAGCGCTTGCTGCGTCTCGGCCAATTGCTTGATCAGCGCGCCCTCTGCCCCCAGGAGGCCAGCCAAGACGCCGCCTTCTTTGAGATCGACATCTATCTCATCGGGCAAAGTGACGGCGACAGGCGTGCCGCCACCATCGCTACCCAGGCCAAAGCGTAGGGCGAAGTTCAGGTTCTCAATCACGTTTGCGCCCGCCTCGCCGCGCATAAAGTTTTGCACGATGGTCATTGCGTTGGACGCGCCCGGTGCGCCGAGGCCTGGTTCGCCGTCTTCGATTAGGGTCTGGAGGACTAGGATGAAGGCGTCGCGTTCCTCGATCGTCATGCCCGTGGGTTGCTCAGGGATCTTTTGGGCAAGCGCATCGATTGCGGCTTTGATCTCGCTGAACCGAGTGCCGACGGTGGTCAGTTTCTGGTCGAGGCTGCCATCCAGGGCAACGGTGACGCGACGCTCAGTCTCGACCGCGCCCGCCAATCGGGCCAGGGTCTCGTTGAGCTTGTCATCAGCGGTCATTGTCAGGGTCTTGTTGGCCTTGATCGCCTCTGCCAAGGCAGAGAGGGCCGCGATCAGCTCTGGATCGACGGTAGCCCCGGTCCCTTGGCGTTCGATCAACAAACGCTCCAAGTTCGAGAAGTCGATATTGACATTCACACCCCCAGGCTCGGCCGGATCCACCGGCGCTGGAAGGTCCGCTTGGCGCAGGCTTTCATGGCAATCCGGGAAGGGGCGCGATGGTCTGACCTTCGGCGCTTGGAAGAGCTGATCGATCACGTCGGAATAGACCGTGCGATTGACCAGATTTCGCGCGACGGGCGTGGCGAAGAGCTCGGGAAAGAAGATGTGCATTGGTGTTTGCCAACCGACTTCGCCGCTATGGACGAAGTAAAACTCCTCGGTTTCATGAACGATGCGCCCACGCGCCAGGCTGCATGGATCCCCGGTTCGGGTGGTGCCGATGAGCATGCGGTGGTCGTCATATCCACGGTCGGCGACCCAAACCAACCAGAAGAAGGCCGCCGGCGCGAGCAGGAGAAGCCCATTGGCCGCAACCATCTGAAACATCGCCCGGCGATGTGAGACGCCAGGGGCAAAGACACTCATCGTAGAGGTGCCGGGCAGGACCTTCGCTTGACCGAGAGGTTCGGGCGGCACGCGGAAATCGTCATCCGGATTGACATGCTCCACCCCCGATGTCGGGTCCAGCTTGTCCCGGATCCGCTGCAGGACACCCGCCTGCAGAAGCCGCAGCCGCTCTGCCTTGGTCTCGGGGATAAAGAGGTCGTGGATACGTTCCTTCAAATCATGCTGAAGCGCGCGCATCCGCCCGGCGCGGGCCTCGACCCCGATATAGATCGAGACAAGCCAAGAAGCGAAGAAAGTGACCATCAGAACGATCGTGCTCGTATCTTTGAGCAAGATATTGTTGCTCTGCGCCAAGGCGCCCTTCATGCACAGCGTCACGAAAACGGCCCAGAGGAGGGGAATCCAACGCTGGAAGAAAGAGCGCTGGTTCTTGCGCGCCACATCGCGGGCCTGACGCTCGGCAGCATCGATTTGACCTTCTGAGCAGACATCGGTCAGAAGATGGTTCAGCCGATTTCCGAGCACCTTGAGATAGTCGCGGGTATAGGTCGCGAGGCGAACCCGGCCACCGATCTCACGGTCGACTTTGGCATCCTCCCGCAATCGCCCGTTGATCAATAGGGGGCTGGGGGCGCGATCACTCTCCTCGATCCGGTTGAACGGGATGGCAGCCAGGATCTGAGCGTCGAGCTGAAGGATGAAGTCCAACTCATGCTTGAGTTCCCGCTCATACCACTCGGCGCCGCGAAGGGAGCTCTCCAGTAGATCGAGGCTGCGTGCGGATTCCTGGCTGAGATTGCTGAACGCCTTCTTCAACAGCGCCACATAGGTCGCCGAGTCGCCTTCTTCCGAAATCCGTTGGGCGGTGAGCAGGTCGGTCAGGTTGTTGACCTGATCCTCAAACTCTTTGCGGTGCAGGACGATGAGGCTGTTTTCTGGATTTTCTTCGTCGACCTGAAGCTCGCCCTCGCTGGTGATCTCCAAGCCATGCTCGTTCTTCAAGACGTAGGTCTTTACCTGGCCGGTCCCTTTCAGCAGTGCCTCGGCCATTTCCGCCGAGCGCGCTTGAGCCGCATTGATCGCGGTGCTGACGGCGATGTAGAGTTTGCCTAGCGCCTCTTCCTGTTTGGCGTGAACCTCCTCCAGGACGTCATCGCGGCCAACCTCTGCCAGCTTCACCGCCTCAGCCTCAAGCGTGAGGTAAGCCGCAATCGGGGCCTTCATGTCTTCGAGCTGTGCGGACTTCTCGGGATCCGAGAAAACCTCCTGAAGCGTCTCGATCGTGGTCTCGGTGAGGACGGGTTCCGTGCTCATCTGTCTACTCCGCATTCAAATCGTCTAGGAACGCCTGGGCTCTGGTGAGACCTGCGGTGAAAAGCTGGCTCTTCTCGCCGTCCGACATGACAAAGTTGAGCCAATTGATGTCTCCTGTATCGATCGGGGCCAGCGCGGTGGGAAATTTGCGGCGGACGACATTGTCGCCCATGAACTGGCCTGCGTCGCGCCCCGCCCGGTTATTGGTCCCGACCCTTTGCTTGAAGTCGCGCCGCTCACGGCCCATGTCCAGCACCATCTCTCGGTCGCGTTGCAGACGCACAGCGGTCGCGCAAGCACCCACATCACCCAAGAGCCCCGCCGTTGAGTTCGCCTTTGGCAGCCGCTCCGGCTCTCCACCGCTGACCAAGGGAACCACTACGGTAGGCACCTCTGGCATCATGTTGCGGAATGCATCGCTTGGCAGGTTCGACAGCAACCCGCCATCCAGGAAAGTGATCCTCTCACGCTGTAAGAAGGAATCGCGGATGCCATCGGACATCAGATCCGCCATGTCATCCTGAACGAACTGCCCCCAGGTCTGGGGATTGGTCCGCATCTCAACGGGTTCAAAGAACAGCGGCACAGACATCGAGGTGCGCACCAGCCGCGCGGGCGAGGTCGAGGCATACTCAGGCGCCAGAAACTTTAAATGCTCAGGCAGGTGGAACTTCATGCCAACGGGCATTGCCGTCGTCACCAGTTTCAACAGCGCCAACCCTTCATCCCCGCTGTCCGTATTCTGGCCATCTCTCGACGTATTCTCATGCTTCAACAAAGGCTCCGAGAAGAAGTCGATCTGGCTCGGGTCTCGTAGCGGGCCGAGGCGCTGCCAGACTTCTTGCAACGTGTTTGAGAGGTCTTTGATGCTCGCAAAACCTTCGGCGGCCAGCACATCGTTAAGCCAGCTTTCGAACACCTCGCCCTGGTTCAGCCCCCGCCGGCGTTTGAGCCTGCGAAAGGCCGCGAGGCAGCCCATCCAGTATTGCGGGAGGTAGAGCGGGCGCCCTTGTAGCGCCCGTTTGATCGTCACCCGAACCGGTCTCGGTCCATCGATAAACTGATCCATTGGTACGGATTGCGACAGGCGCACCAGTTTCTCGTTGGTTGCTGTTTCCAGATCCGCCCCTCGGATTGCCGCAATCGCCATCGCCAGGATCGAGCCGGCCGAGGTGCCCGCAAGACCCGCGAACCGGATCCCTGCAGCTTCGAGCCCGGTGATAAAGCCTGCATGGGCAAGACCCAGTGTGCCGCCCCCCTGCAGAACCAGATTGCAGAGCCGAAAGTTCTCTGGCGTGCCCTCCGAGCTTCGCCGGTTTGAGGGGCAGAAAGTATAGGTTGCCTCGCCCTCCTGCGTCTTGTGGAACTGCAGCCAAAAGAACCGATCAAGGTTATGCCGCGCCACAAGCTGACCTTGGACGCGGCGGCCATACTTAGCCTGAATCGAATGAAGCGCCCCAGCCGCTTCATGTGAGCTCAACAAATCCATGGACCAAATCAGAAAGACTTCTGACGCATCGTACCGTAGATTTGCGGAAAGACGAATGAGATCTTGATGCGGCTTATCTTGAGCGAGACCGGGTCAAGTTAAACTAGGCAATTCCCGCTGCCATTTCACAATTGTCTCGATCGTCGTATTTGCCCCGGCCCTTTGTCTGGCGGAGTCGAGCTGGTTGCGGATCGTGCGTTCCGACTTGCCCAATTCCCTCGCGACGTCCTTGATCTTGAGACCGCGGGAGAGCGCGGAGAGGACAGCCGTCTCGCTTGGGGTGAACAGGGACTTGCCGCGCTGTTGTGCTTCCGCCACGCCCGCCTCGAACAGGGCCAGACCCGCCAGACGCAACAGCGGCCAAAAGGCGGGCAGGCGCAGATCCAGCGACCCCGGTGCCTCATTCTGCGCGCCCGAGACGCAGAGCGTTGCCCGGCAGCTTTTGTGCTGTGACAGGATCGGAACCGACGCCCCGGCGGTGACACCGCGGGAGGCGAGGCTGCTGACGCCGCTCGCCTCCATCCGTTCGGCATCGGTGAAATATGGGGTCCAGCTGACCGGCGTCACGCTGCGATAGCTCTCCCACAGGATGGGATCGCTGGGATCGATCTTTGTGTCGAGAAACCCCTCCGGCGCGCAATAAAGATCGCCGCCTGCAATCACTGCAATGATGCGGAACCCGTCCACTTCGGGCGAGGCGACACAGAACTTATAGCCACCCAAATCGAGGGCTTGGGTCAGCGCGCCGAGCGGCTTGCGCATCATCTCGAGGTTCGCACCCCGCGCTAAGGCTTGAAGCGCATCCAGCTCTGTCCATCCGATCGTTGTGTTCGCCATGGCCTTACCGTTCATATCCGCCCTTCCTAGCCCCTTCTCCTTTGTCGTGTTTCGCTCAGCGGTTGCAAGCATGCGCACGAAAAAGTCAACTTGAGCAAAAACGGCAACTTCTAGTCAAAATCGGCAGAGGATCACCTAATTTGGAAGTTTAGAAGGCGAACAGCTTAAATGACTTCCAAAAAGCCCTCCCAAATATTCATTAATACGGAACAAAAGATCATCAGGTGTGTCAATTGATGCGCGAAGGACCGTCAATGATTTCTCAGCTTAAGTGATTGGAGATCGAGTCCGTCAACTTGGAATATTGGTTTGGGCGGTGATGAGCCGCTTGGTTCCGAAACTCTCACGAAGGACAAAGGTGAAAGATGTTGAAGAAACTCTTGGCTGTTCTGGCCATCGCCACGGCTGGCCTGTTCTCAGCCAATACGGCTGAAGCCAGTAATCAGCTTGCAACCGCCATCGGCGGCTATGACGCGGTCTCCTACTTCAAGGACGGCGCACCAGCCCAAGGCAAGGCGAAGTTCCACCATTTCTGGAATGGCGCTGTCTGGTATTTCTCGAACGAGGAAAACCGCGACGCCTTCGCCGCTGATCCCGTCGCTTATGCGCCGCAATACGATGGCTATTGTGCTTGGGCTGCCTCGCAGAACTACAAGCGCCCAGGTGACCCGAATGTCTGGCAGATCGAAGGTGGCAAGCTCTACCTCAAGGTCCACGAGGGCGCGCAGAAGAAGTGGCGGGCCGACATCCCAACCCATATCGCCCAAGGCGATGAAAACTGGGTCCGGATCGCCCCTTACTGAGCTGTTACTCCTCCCGTGGCGTGACCTCGGGAGGATCTCCTCTAATGAGGCATCGCTTAATTGAGCCTAGGATCAGATCGCTCATGTCTGATCCTAGGTTTTTTTATGGATTTAGGCGGCGAGAGGTTTCCCGGCACGCTTCCAAGCAAGTGGTTTGACCGGCTCATCCAGGGGCGTCTCAGCCACATGGTTGATGTAGTTCGACATCACCTTCTGCGAGAGGCCCAGAATGATATCGAGTACGGCGCGATGGCTGTAGCCAGCGTCAAAGAATGTCTGCATCTGAGCTTCCGATACATTGCCCCGCTCGCGCAGCATTTGCAGCGTGAAGGTGCGCAACGCTTCGAGTTTCGCGCTCGGCAGCGGTGTCTCATCGCGCAGGGCGTTGATGATCTCGGTGGAGACCTTCATACGCATCGCGATCCCGGTATGCGCTGGAACGCAGTAATGGCACTCATGCTCGACATTGATGGTTTGCCAAACGACGGTCATCTCATCAGCGTCGAATTCGGTTTCGGTGAAGAGCTTGTGCAGAACTTGATAGCCCTCCAGCGCCTGAGGGCTTTCCGCCATCACTTTATGCAGGCCAGGCAGACGCCCGAACGCTTTTTGGCTGTTCTCAAGCAGGGGCTTCGATGCCTCTGGGGCTGTTTCAAGGTCGTGTGAAGGAAAATCGGTCATGGGAGATCCTCATTTGGGTTTGTGCAGCCTATTTGCCCTTTCTTGAGCAATCATTCAAGTATATATTTGAGTGATCGATCAAGAAAAGTTGCCCCCATGCCGCGAAAGCCGAATTATGACCGAAACGCTCTGATAGACCGCGCCCGCGATCTGTTCTGGAAACAGGGCTGGGCGGGTACCTCGCTCAAGGACCTCGAGCGTACGCTTGGCCTGAACCCGGGCAGCTTCTACGCGGCCTTTGGCTCTAAGAACGCGTTGTTCGAACTGGCCCTCGACCGCTATGCCGAAGGCGGGGTCAGCCGGCTCAACGCCCTGGTTGAAGAGTTTGGGGCCCTCGGCGCTCTGCAACGCTACCCAAGCTTGGTGATCGATCCGTCCAGCGCCTCAGCCAAAGCCTGCATGCTCGCCAAGACGGTGCTTGAGCTGAAAGATCAGGAAGAAGACCTGGCGGCCTGCGCGAACGCGCATCTATCGAATATGGAAACACTCTTTGCGGCCTTGTTTCGCGAGGCACAGGCCGCAGGTCAAATCGCCCAATCATATGATGCTGAGACATTGGCCCGGCGGTACCAATCCGACCTCCTCGGCCTGCGAGTGACGGCGGAGAGATCCGATGTCAGCGCCGAGGCGATCGCCCAAGAGATCGCCGAAAGCCTGGTGCGATTAGCTGATAAAAAGCCACGACAATCGGCGACCGGCTAGCTTCTGAGTGATCTTCTACCAAACGGGCATGTAGCAACCACTACTGATCCTCTGGCCCCAGCATGGCAGTATTTGGCTTTACCATCACTTGGGAGATCTGCAATGACCGACAAAGACACCCAGACCGACACGGCTGAGTTGAAGGAAGACGATCTTGACAAAGCCCAAGGCGGCTTTGTGATCGCCAATGACGGTGGGCTCGGAGCGAAGCAAAAGATCAGGCGATCGCGCGGAAACAACGTGTTTGGTTTCGAAGACCTGCCAAACAACTAGGCTCTATGCGGCAAGCGCAGCCACACTCTTGGCTGCCTGCAATCATGATCACTGCAATGCAGCCCGAGGGGCGGAACACCTGCCCCCCTCGGTCTGCTGCGTTCTACGGACCAGGAAACTGAGGCGCACCGACGCTGGTTCACGACGTTAAGGCGCACCCGCTCGGCGTCGGAAAGACCGCCAATCCAATTACAAGCGCTGCCTGCTCGCTCTGCCCAATCAGCCTCGGGCGCAGCCGCCTCCACCGCTCCTAACCCTCGGCTCTTGATCTCTAGAGATCAAGAGTGCGGTCAGCGTCAGGACTTGAGGGTCTTGCGTCCCGCGTCCACTTTGGCCTGCACCAGCTCGCCGTCGCTGCGCAGACCGGCGTTCTGGACGACCTCGCCCTTAACGTCCGACCCATTGGCCTTTAGATAGAGATGCACAGTCTCGGCACCCCCTTGGGCATCATCGAGGGCTTCGTCTTTGATCTCAGTCGGTTGCTTTTCGTCTGCCATCGGATCCTCCTCTGCGATCATGCGCCTAAGGTACCGCGTTCTCAGCGCCTGGTCTGTAGGTGTTGTCACACACGCCTTCCCATGGCGTGCGCCCCGGTATTTTCCGATTTCGCAGTTAAAGCTCCCGTCCAGCCGAGTGTTCCCGCCAGCGGATTGTTGCCGGCGCGCCGAGGCGCATCAAGGGGCCGGGCAGGGTGCGGATCGGGGCAGGGCGGCTGGACTGGTAGGAGGCGATCGCGCTCTCCCGCCCACTGGCGAGGTCCGCTGCCGCGATTCCATTAAAGGTGCCCTTGGCCGATCCCAGCCCGTTCTGGCAACAGGCGGAGTAGAGGCCCGGCTCGATCTCGCCAAACGCCGGCGCATCATTGCGCGACAGGCAAAGCCGCCCGGCCCAGCGGTAATCCATCTTGACGTGCTTCAGCTGCGGGAACCGCCGGGTAAAGGACCGGTCATGATCCGCCGCCACCCGTGCGATGTGCCGGTCAGAGACTTCCATCCCGGGCGTGTAGTGGCAGCGGTTGCGGATAATGATCCGGTGCCCGCCTGTGTCCGCAATCCGGCGCACGGTCGTGCCCATCGGGTCAGACGGCGTGATCCCCCAGCGGGCCTCGCCCCCCAGCGTCGCGACCTCCGCGTCGGTCAGCGCGCGGGTCATCGACGCGTAGAGCATCACATGCATCAGCCGCCCCTTGAAGGCGCCAAAGCTCTCTACATGGCCGTTCACCGCAAGCACGACGCGGGGCGCCGCAACGCTGCCCTTTGGCGTCTCGGCGATCCAGGCGCTGCCATCACGACTAAGCCCGGTCACCGGGCTCTGATCGTGGATGCGCACCCGGTTGCTCGCCAAGCCCCTGGCGACACCACGGGTGAACAGGGCCGGTTGCAGCATCGCGGTACCGGGCGTGTAGAGCCCGCCCTGGTAATAGTCGCTGCCGGTGATCTTGCGCATGGCATCTGCGTCAAGAAGCTCATGCGCCTCACCGATCTCGGCCAGGTGCTGGGCGTAAACCTCATTGTGCTTCAGACCCTTGGCGCCTGCGGCCCCGTTGATCTTGCCACGGACCGCGATCGCTTCTTCGGGCAGGCCATACTCCGCCGCCGCCTCCAGCGCGAAATCGATCGCCGTGCGGTTGGCCCAGGTATCTCCGTCCCCGGCTCCATTGGTGTAGTCGCCCGAGGTCAGCACATGCGGCAGGTCGATCATGAAGCCTGAGTTGCGCCCGACCGGCCCTTCGCCGATCCCGACCGCATCGAGGATCACCACGCTGTCGCCCGGATTGTTCTGCGCAAGCCTGCGCGCGGCCGCGAACCCCGCGAACCCCGCTCCGATTACCAGCCAATCGGCGGTGATCTTCGCCTCCAGCGGGTTGGGCGCGGCGGGTCCGATCAGCTCGTTCCAGGCGGCAGGGCCGGTATCCTTGGGCAGACGGGTCACTTTCATGGCAGGCTCAGTTTCGCTGTCCGGCCGCCATCGACCGTGAAGATCTGCCCGGTGACGAATGCCGCCTCGTCGGACGCGAGCCAGGCGACCATGTTGGCGACTTCCTCCGGTGCGCCCGTGCGGCCTGCGGGATGAATGTCGCCGATCTTGTCGCGGAAGTTGGCGGGATCACCGAGGCTCTCGATAAAGGCTTCGTTCAGTTCCGTATCGATCCAGCCGGGGGCTACGGCATTGCAGCGGACCTCCGGCCCGTGATCCACCGCGATGGCTCGCGTCAGCCCGTGCAGGCCCGCCTTCGAGGCGCAATAGGCCGGGTGGCGCGGGTTCGAGCCCAGCCCCTCGATCGAGCCGATGTTCACAATCGCGCCCTTGGCGGCGATCAGGTGGGGCAGGGCGTGCTTGATCAGCAGGAAGGGGGCGGTGAGGTTCACCTGCAGCGTCGCGCCCCAATCCTCCAGCCCCATCTCCAGCGCCGTGCCCTCGCGCATCAGGCCCGCATTGTTGACGAGGATATCCAGCCGCCCGGTGGCCTCGATGACCGCGCTGACGACAGCCTCCGGCGCGGTGGGGTCGGTAAAGTCCGCCGCGATCCCGGAATGCGTCTCATCTGCACCGCGCTGTGCGGTAAAGACCTGCGCGCCGCCTGCTGCCAGCAGATCCGCGGTCGCCCGGCCAATCCCGCTCCGCCCGCCTGTGACCAGCGCCACTTTGCCCGCGAACCTGCTCATCCGACCGGCTTCCCGCCGTTTACCTCGACTAGCGCGCCGCACATGTAACGCGCGGCGTCGGAGGCGAGGAAGACGACGACATCGGCGATATCCTCCGGCTCCGCGATCCGGCCCAAGGGGACCGAGGCGTTCAGCTCCGCAATCGCATCATCGGCATCCAGCCCCCGGATCTCAAACCCCGTCCGGATCATCGGCGTATTCACCTCGTTCGGGCAGACCGCGTTGACCCGGATCCCCTGATGCGCGTGATCCCGGCCGAGGCATTGCGTCAACGAGGCCACTGCCGCCTTCGACATGCAGTAAACGGGATGCGCCGGTCCCGGATGCACCCCCCAGCACGACGCGACATTCACAATTGCGCCCCCGCGCCCCGCCATCAGCGGGATCGCCGCCCGGCAGGTGCGAAACGGCGCCTCGACATTGATCGCCATGGAACGCGCAAAATCTGCGTCCGTTGCTTCAGTCACCACGCCCCGCGTGATGATGCCTGCATTGTTCACCAGAATATCGAGCCCGCCCATCAGCTCCGCAGCACGCCCCGGCAGGGCGTCGCAAAAGTCGGGATCCGTCAGATCGCCTTGGATCTCAAGCTCAGATCCAGTAGGCCCCAGATCCGAAGCCGTGACCGTCACGCCCTCAGCCTGCAGCCTTGCAACGATCGCCTGTCCGATGCCGCCGCATGCCCCGGTGACCAAGGCACGGCAACTTGAAAGCCCTGGGAGGGTCACGACAAAGCCCCAGCGTCCGCGACCGGAAGGCTCATGTGCAGATGACGCCCTATCCCGCGCTCTTCAAGGTAAGGCACCCTCGTCTCGATCTCAGTCTCGAAACCGAGCGAATTGTAGACCGCGACCGAGGGATTTGCCTCGGCAACATCGAGGCTGATGCGCTGTGCGCCAGCGGCCTTTGCCCGTTCCAAGGCAGCGGCAAGGAGCCGCTTGCCAAGTCCTTGACCTCTGAAGCGAGGTGCAACTGCGAGCTCCTGGACATAGAACGCATCTTCGCGTGCTGGTGGAAACAGCCTGTCCATCCAGATCAGCGCATCTTGATGATGAGCCAGCTCATCGGCTGAGAAGATCTCGCGCTGCAGGTTCACGGTGTAATCAAAGTTCTCCGGATACTCAGCCGACGTGTGACCAACGGTGATGCCCGCGACCTCACCATCCGACAGCGCAATCGTTGCCTGGAGATGGCTGATCAAACCCTTTGGCTGTCGCCACTCGGTCCGGGCCACCTTGGTCCATATCTCATAGCTCGGGAACGTGAATTCCATCAGCTCGACGTCCGTGCTCCAGATCAGATCGGCAATCTGGTCAATCTGATCGTCGGCCTTTCCTTGGCGCAGAACTAGAGACATGCCTCAGAACTCATTGTTCAGCGCATCCGCGGCCGGGATCTCCCGCTCGCGCCGTGCGATATAGTCGAGGAGCGCTTCGTTGACGCCTTCGTCCAGCTTCGGCTCCTCATAGGCCGCGAGCAACTCTTTCGCTCGGCGCAACGCCCGTTCGGTAATCTCGACCGAGCCCTCAGCCGCCCATTGCTCAATGGAGTTATTGTCGAACATCTCGGGCATGAAGAACGCCCGCTGGAAGTTTTCCTGCGTGTGCGGATGGCCGAGGTAATGCCCCCCCGGGCCGATATCGCCGACGGCCGAGAGCGCTTTGTCGAAGTCATCCCAGCGGATCCCTTCGGCCATCCGGTACCCCATGGCGCACATCTCGGCATCGACGATGAACTTGGCCATGGAGCAATGCATCCCCGCCTCGTTCCAGCCTGCCGAGTGCCAGATGTAGTTAGCCCCCGCCATCAGGACGGCGTTCAGCGTCATCGCGCTCTCATACCCCGCCTGGGCGTCGAAGGTCT
>JBCDAQ010000066.1:0-17932 GCA_039185285.1 Pseudomonadota bacterium | reverse complement strand
TGGATCGCTGGTCTGCGCGAGCAAAACCCGCCGATTGCGCCAAACTTACCATCATTGAGTTCTCTGCGCTCGCAAGCCCTGCGGGGGCCTGCCGCACAAAGGCTGACTGCAGCAAGCGCCTTAGATAACTGCTATCGTGTTCTCGCATCTGTAGAGCGGCTCTCATCCGGAAAATTGGAAGAGGCGGAAGCTGACGCGATCGCATCATCTCAGAGCTTGGAAGTTCTTTTGGCCCATGGTCTGTACACCGAACTTGGTGAGGCCTTAATCAAATTGATCCTAGGCCAACAAGAGCAGATCTTTGCAGATGAGAGGACGCTGCGATGGGCGCTCCGCGCTGCCGGTTCCTGTGGTATGGAGAGCAAGATCACGCACACGCTGGCACGATCCGCACCCGCGATCATTGCGGCCTATCCGGATTTGTTGCGACAGGTCTTCGAGACTTTGGCGAGTGCTTTACCTTCTGACAGGATTGCCACGGTGCTATTGGCCTGCATCGCGTCTTCTCCAGCATCGAAAACTGCCCGTTTTCGCCATCGCGTGGCGGAGATCTCCCGGCTCTATCTTGAAGGTCCAGGAGCCCGACAAGTCTTTGCCGCGTGTGGCAGCGATCCTCATCCTCAATCAGTTCAAGCGGGGTTCGCAGTTGCGCTTAGCAGGGATGGGAGCGATTTCGACTGGCCCCTCCCACCGCTTGAAGCTCTCCAGCTGGCGATCTCCGATAGAGACAGGGAGGCGATCACCGCAGTCAGCCGTGCCTTTGCGGAGAATGACACACCATTGTTGGACTACTTAGATCTGTTGCGTCCCTTCGCGAAAGAGCTCGCGGAAATGGATCTCGACGAAACGGTTTTGCCATTCCACCGGTGCCGGGACGACCATGAAGTCGCGTTGCTGGCTCTGATTTCTGGAAGCGAGTCACGTATGGCCGCGCTTAGACAAGAAGATAACGGTGAAATTGGAGAAGAACTTAAGGCGATGATAGCTGCATCTCTTTGTGATAGTGCGGCGTTCATTGACCATGTTAACGCGCTCAGCGGTGACTTGGGCCCGAAACTCGCCCAACTTGCTCCCATCTCTCAGCGCTGGATCTTCCAAGCTTACACCGAAGCCCCCTCAATGGAGGTTGAACCTTCTGACGGGCGGGTCAGTGTTGTTATGTCATCGTTGGATACAGACGAAGACTTGATCGTGCCGGCGGTAGAGTCAATTTTAGCTCAGTCGCATGAAGACCTCGAGCTTCTGCTGATCGATGACGGTAGCAGCCGATCTCATCTAGAAGTTCTGTTAGAGATCGCGAAGCGAGACCCGAGAATTCGGGCGTATACGATGCCTCGCAATCTAGGGCCTTATCTCTGTCGAAACTTCGCACTGTCTGTCGCAACTGGTTGCTTTCTAGCGATCCAAGATGCTGATGACATTGCGCATCCCGACCGTCTCGCGCTGCAAGTTGCCGCCATGCATCATGAGCCGGCTCGGCAGTTGGTCACGTCGCATCATCTTAGGATTGATCCAAGGGGATGGCCACAGCTTGAGCATGGTTTTAGATTGCTCGGAGATGGCACGATGACCAGCCTTTTTCGGCGATCGGTGTTCGATCAACTCGGGCCCTTTTTACCTGTCCGATCGCGCGGCGATGTCGAGATGCGAGAAAGGATCAGAAAATGGTGTGGGGCGCACGCGCTCCATCAGATCGACTTTCCATTGGTTGCTTGTCACGCAAGCCCGCAGACGCTGTCACAACGAACCGTCGCGGCAAAAGGCAACTTCCTTCGGCTGTTTCGGAAGGGGATCGATGCCATCCAGCCCCATCCCGAGCACTTGGGGCCGTACGCAACGAGCCAGATCTCTATTCCCGCAGCTTTGCAGGCTTAAAAAATGTCAAAGACGTTTCCGCATGTTCGTGTTTGTCTGACCAGTATCTCCTCTAGGTTGTCGTCGCTAGATTTGGTTTTGGCGTCTCTGTTGGCCCAGGATTATCCGAGTTTCGAGGTCTGTCTTACGCTGTCTTCCGAGCCTTATATGCTCGACCGCGGCGTCGCGGTTCTGCCGTCTAACTTACAGCGTGTCCGTGAGGACCAGCGGCTCAAGATCCGTTTTGCAGTGAATACTGGCCCTTACCGAAAGTTGATCGGCCCACTCGCCAATTGCTTTGGTCAGGACGTTCTATTGGCAACTGCCGATGACGACACGCTTTATCCACCCGATTGGCTTGTTCGCATGGTTGAGGCGTATCTCCGACATCACTGTGTGATTGCTTATCGCGGCCATCCGATCCTGACTGAGAAGGATCGTTATGTTCGCTATCGCCGCTGGATGACGTCGAAGCCCCAGGTCCGTACTGGCCTGTCACTCCTTCCAACCGGCAAGGATGGCGTGCTCTACAATGCACGGTTCTTCCATCCGCAGGTGCTGGACATCGCCAGCGCGAGAGCCCTGGCCCCTACAACGGATGATCTTTGGTGGCGCTGGCACTCAGCAGCGGTGGGTGTACCAGTGCATCTGATCAATTTGGACTACACCAGCGAGACGCTGCCTGAGGTCGGAAGTGAAGACAGCCTTTACGACAGCTTCAACCGGGGTGGTGAGAACGATCGGGTGATTGATCGACTTGAGACTTATGGCCGCGAAGAGCTGGAATTTTCATTCCTGGGGCCTCTTGTCCGTCATCGCGATCAATCAGAGAAGAGGAAGTCATCGGCCGATACCTCTGCCGCGCTCATGTTCGCGATCTGAATACTCCCTTGAGTAAGGGTCACCTCAAGCCCATCCACGATGTCTAAGATTGTTAGATCTGAGAAAACCAGACCGGCGAAACTGGAAAGGTCGATCAGCTCCCCAGCCGTAAAATCCTCGATCAGGTCGGTACCAAAACCTGTCTGGTCAAAGACGAAAATGTCGGTGCCGTTTCCACCAGACAAAACGTCATCTCCGGCACCTCCTGAAAGGGTGTCACCGGCCGATCCGCCGCTTAGTCTATCATTCCCATCGCCGCCAAAAAGAGCATCGTTTCCATGATCGCCAAGGAGCTGATCCTCACCTGATCCACCATAGATCTGATCGGCATTGCGTGATCCCAGCAAAATGTCATTGCCGGTCCCCCCTTCAAGCGTATCGTTTCCATTCCCCCCAACCAGGCTATCGTCGCCATCATCGCCGATCAGAGTGTCGTCGCCATTCCCACCATCCAAAGTGTCGGTTCCAGTACTGCCGTCCAGGCGGTCATCGCCCTCATCTCCAAATAGGGTGTCGTTCGCCCCGCCGCCGTTAAGTCGATCGTTCCCATCACCGCCAAAGATCTGGTCGCTACCATGTTGGCCTAGGAGAGTGTCGTCGCCACCTTCACCTAGGATGAGATCGGCGTTTCGATCTCCCCTCAGATCGTCTGCATCGCTGCCGCCCTCAAGCGTATCGTTGCCGTCACCACCAAAGATTATGTCGGCACTGCTGCCACCTTGCAAAAGATCTTCGCCACTGCCGCCGAACAGTGTGTCCAGGCCGCTGCTGCCAAAGAGAGTGTCATTGCCCGACTCTCCTTCGAGTTGGTCGTTGGCGCTACCGCCATCTAGGTAGTCATCTCCGTTGCCGCCAAAGAGAACGTCCCCGCCATGTTCGCCGAACAGACTGTCATTGCCATCATCGCCGAAGAGCTGATCTGCATTGCGGTCGCCGAAGAGGTGATCGTCGTCAGAACCACCGGCTAGGATGTCGTCATTGATCCCTCCGTCCAGCGTATCCGAACCACTCCCTCCGAAAAGGGTGTCGTCGCCGTCTCCACCATAGAGGGTATCAGAGCCGCTACTGCCGAAGAGTTCGTCCTTGCCAGCCCCACCGTCCAATGTGTCATCAGCGCTACCGCTGTCAATCCGATCATCTCCGTTGCCACCGAACAGCATGTCGCTGCCGTGTTCACCGAAAATCTGGTCGTCGCCATCGCCGCCCTGAACGCTGTCACTGTTCCGACCTCCGAAGATGAGATCATTACCTTCGCCCGCGAATATGGTGTCGTTTCCGTCGAGAGCACGGAACTCATCGTTCAGCGAAGTTCCATTCAGCAGATCAGGGCCGGTCGTGCCGATTATGGTGACGGGCACCGCCTCGAGAGCGCCAAGATCCAAGCCGGGCCCGAACACACGTGCAGCATTCGTGGCGTCGACGGGTAGCTCTTCGACAAGGTTCCCATCGCCATCCAGGTCTAGAGCGTCCGCCGGCAGTCTGGTGGCATCTCCGCTGTCGATAGATGGGCTCGACTGTGCGATTTCGAAAAACTCACGCCCGTCCTGCGATGGGCTCAACGCTCCCGCACCGGCAACGGCGGTTGCAAAGACGTTGCCGATATAGACCGAGGAAACGGCACTGCTGTCATCGTAAAGAGTCGGGCCAACGATGTTTCCGCCGACCAGCACACGCGCGCCATAGATCTCTGGGTCGCCTGAACTGGCGAAGTTCCCCAACAAGATTGAGTTTGCAATTTCGATAACGCCAGAGCCGCCATAGATGCCTCCCCCAGCACCGATCGTGCTCCGATTGCCGGAGAGTGTTGAGGTCGATAGGTTCAAACTGCCGTTGGCCAGATAGACGCCGCCACCCAAACCCGCTTCGTTCAACCCGATCGTGGTATTGATCAAGGCTAAACCACCCGCGACACCGCCGGACCAGGTGCCACCGCCGTATTGCGCTGTGTTTCGAGTAAGCACTGTACCCGCGATTGTCGCCGCGACATCACGAAGCTGCAGAGCGCCCCCATTCTCTTCGGCCGAGTTCGAGTCGAAGCTGCCCGCAACCAATCTGAGGCTCCCGGCCTCTGCAGCAATCGCGCCGCCATCGAAGGCCTGGTTTTGGCTGAAGGTGCTGTCTTCGATGTCTAGTAGTGTGTTTACTCCAGCGATTGCACCGCCTGATCGATGGGCTTGATTGCTGGTGAAAGTCGCCCCTTCGAGAACCAACGAACCACCACTGATACTAATAGCTCCACCATCGGCGCCGTAGCCTGCCGAATTGCCTGAGAAGATGCCGCTGTTTATCGTCAGATCGACATTGGTTGCCGCGATCGCGCCGCCACCTTGATAGGCGGAGTTGCTGGAAAGCTGGATGCTATCAAGCGTCAGAGCCCCCCCTGTCGCGAGAATTGCACCGCCTGGTCCGTAGGTGGCGCCTCCAGTCAGGTGAAGATCTGAGAGCGTGACGGAATCCGGCGTCGAGATGGCAAAGATCCGAGAATCCGCCGCTGCGTCTATTCTAACACTTCCCGCCGGACCGCTCGCCCCGTCGATCAACACGCCATCAGTGATCGAGAGTTCCCCGGCCGTGAGCGAGAGAGACCCATTTAAACCGCTAGAGAATACGATTTGATCTGCACCTGCGGATGCGTTTGCGAGCGCCACTGCCTCACGCAGCGACAGAGTAGAATTTGCGTCGCTCTCATCGTTGAGCGTTGTGACAATAAACGTCGCCACACCCGTCTCCCGTACTCCCACGGAAGCGGTGCTATCGTGAATTGGTTAAAGGATCGAAACGAATACCGCGCCGCTACTTTGGGCGCGGCCCCGAGCTATGATCGGTTCATGCGATTTTCGATCAGGTTGTCGACGACCTGAGGCTCTGCGAGGGTCGAGGTATCTCCGAGGGCGCCGAAGTCATCTTCGGCAATCTTCCGAAGAATCCGCCGCATGATTTTGCCAGATCTGGTTTTTGGTAGCCCTGGTGCCCATTGGATCAGGTCGGGCGATGCGATTGGCCCTATTTCTTGGCGCACCCAATTGCGCAGCTCTTTGCGCAGCTCTTCGGTCGGTTCCTCTCCGGACATCAGAGTGACGTAGCAGTAGATGCCTTGGCCCTTGATCTCGTGCGGATAGCCGACGACAGCAGCTTCGGCGACTTTAGCATGGGCAACCAACGCGCTTTCGACCTCGGCGGTGCCCATCCTATGGCCTGACACATTGATCACGTCGTCCACTCGACCCGTGATCCAGTAGTAGCCATCTTCATCCCGCCGACAGCCATCACCCGCGAAGTAGTAGCCTTTGTAATCGGAGAAGTAGGTCTTCACGAAGCGCTCGTGGTCACCCCAGACCGTCCGCATCTGGCCGGGCCAACTGTCTTTGATGCAGAGCACGCCCTCAGCTTCCGTTGTGTCAATTTCGGCCCCGGTCTGGGGTTCGAGCACGACCGGTTGAACGCCAAAGAAAGGTGTCGTTGCGGAACCAGGTTTCGTCGGGGTCGCACCTGGTAGCGGCGTGATCATGTGCCCGCCTGTCTCAGTTTGCCACCATGTATCCACGATGGGGCATTGACCTTTGCCAACGACGTCGTTGTACCAGTTCCAAGCCTCTGGGTTTATCGGCTCACCAACTGTTCCGAGGATTCTGAGGCTGGAAAGATCACACTTCTCAACAAACTCAGTCCCTTGGCCCATCAGTGCGCGTATTGCAGTAGGGGCTGTGTAGAACTGATTTACGCGATGCTTCTCACAAACCTGCCAAAAGCGAGAAGCATCGGGATATGTCGGCACCCCTTCGAACATCAACGTGATCGCACCATTCGCAAGCGGACCATATACGATGTAGCTGTGACCGGTGACCCAGCCCACATCCGCCGTGCACCAGTATATGTCGCCCTCTTGGTAGTCGAAGGTGTACTGATGAGTGATCGCAGCCCATAGCAAATAGCCGCCCGAGGTATGCACGACACCTTTTGGTTTTCCAGTAGAGCCGGACGTGTAGAGAATGAAGAGCGGATCCTCGGCGCCCATTTCTTCGGGCGCACAGTTGTCAGAGGCCGATGCTGCCATTTCGTGGAGCCAATGGTCGCGACCATCGACCCAGGCAACCTGTTGGCCGGAGCGTTTCACAACCAAGACTTGGGGATTTGTGGCGCAGTGGCTCAGCGCTTGGTTGACATTGTCTTTCAGATTAGTGACGCGTCCGCCGCGCGGGCCACCATCAGCGGTGATAATCAGCTTCGCATCGCAATCATCGACCCGATTTGCCAAGGCATCCGGTGAGAACCCGCCAAAAACCACTGAGTGGATCGCTCCGATGCGTGCGCAGGCGAGCATTGCGTAAGCCGCTTCTGGGATCATTGGGAGATAGAGTATGACCCGATCGCCCTTGCTGACGCCAAGTTGCTTGATCACGTTCGCCATCCGGCAGACTTCGCCGTGTAGCTGGCGATAGGTGATGTGCTTGGCGTCTTCGTTTGGGTCGTCTGGTTCGAAAATGATCGCTGTCTGATCACCACGCGTCTCGAGATGGCGATCAATGCAGTTCGCTGCGACGTTCAGCGTGCCGTCCTCGAACCATTTTATTAAGACATCGGGATGCGTATAGGTCGTGTTCTTTACCTTGGTATAGGGCGTCATCCAATCGAGGCGCTTGCCGTGCTCGCCCCAAAACGCGTCGGGATCTGACACTGACGCGTCATACATCTGCGCATAGCCTTCTGCATCGATATGCGCCTTCGCTGCAATCTCGGCCGGTACTGGAACCATCCCTTCACCAGACATCGCATCCTCCATCGTCGTTTTTTGTTTCATTAGCGCCGGGGTCGCCGCCGGCTGGCTTAAAAAAAACTTACAATGCCTTTAGGTCAACTTGCCTAACTGTCGCTCCCGTGCATTGGGTTCGATAGATCTGCCCAGCGAAGCGATCAGTAGGTCTCGGGGACCAAGTGATCTCCAACCTCAAAGGGTACGCCTGGTTCATCTTTCGCCCAGCGGATCACCAACGAGGTTTTGACCGATGCGACATTGGGTGCTGCGGTTAGATCGTCAGTGAGGAAGGTCTGAAAGGTCAGCAAGTTCGGCGCGACGCATTTCAACAGAAAATCTATCTCGCCATTCAGCATGAAGCATTCCCGCACCAGCGGCCAATCGCGGGCACGGTCTTCGAACTCTGCGAGGTCGCTGCCAGCCTGGCTCTTGAGGCTGACCATCGCAAAGACCATGACCTCGTAACCAAGCGCCCGGGCGTTTACCTTGGCATGATAGCCCTCGATCAAGCCCGTTTCCTCGAGTGACCGGACGCGGCGCAAGCAAGGTGGCGCCGAAATGCCGACGCGGCGTGAGAGCTCGACATTGGTCATGCGTCCATCGCCTTGCAGTTCAGCCAGGATTTTGCAATCGATGGGATCGAGCTTTGTGGCCGACATGAGCGCCTCTCCTTCGTCTCCGCCCCTCTTCAAGGGAGCTGCCGACGATTGTTTATCGGGTCGTCGCTATCGGCGCAATAAAATTGCGGGTGGACGCAAGAAATGGAAATAAAGCCAGAAGCGCCTCGTAAGATCCTGGTGATCACCGATGGTCGCGCTGGAAATGAAGTCCAGGCAGTTTCACTTGCGCAAGCGGTCCGCTCAAGGGTTTCGGGTGCTACTAGTCAAGTCTTACGCGCAGATATCGCGCAATGGATGCAACCTCTGCCACCGGCGATCCTCCACCGTTTAGGCTTGGGAGTGTCAAGCCTTGGGTCATCTTGTTTGAAGACAGTTGATAGATTCGATCCCGATCTGATCGTCGGAGCTGGTCGGAGAGTTGCCGCAGGAGTGGCCGGCATCAGCAGAAGAAGCGGTTGCGCCGCGGTTCAGCTGATGGACCCCAAGATGGCGCTTGGCGCATTTCATTCGCTCATAGTACCCGCCCATGATGAACTCTCGGCCCCCAATGTGCTGACTACGATTGGTGCTCTAACGCAGTTGAACAGCGAAACTCTGAGATCCGAAGCGGCTGAGTGGCAGGATAAACTTCCCGCCTATGGCCTTGGTGTGCTGATCGGCGGCCCGAGCAAATCAGCACCTTTTCCAGAAGCTGAACAGGACCGGTTCGTTTCCGCCCTGATCAGGCTTGCCGAAGCCCATAGCCTTTTGATCACCCCATCACGACGAAGCCCTGAGCGGTTGCTTCTAAATTTGCGGAACCACTTGCCGAAAAACAAAGAGCATTTCTTCTGGGATGGTTCAGGCGAGAACCCGTACCGCGCGATCATGGGCTCATCGGAAGCGTTCTTGGTAACAGCTGATTCGGTGAATATGGCGACTGAAGTGGCTTCCACAGGCAAACCTTTGCATGTCTTCGAGCTGCCCAACCTCGCTCCGAAGCTACAGCGCTTTCATGATAGTCTAGCGCAACGAGGGGCAAGTCGCCCCTTCGTCGGAGAGATCGAGGCATGGGATTATGAACCGTTGGCAGAAGCAGATCGCGCTGCAGAATGGCTGATCGAAAGACTGGGCTGGGCATGAAGGAATGCGCGGATATCGTGATCATCGGCGCTGGAATCGCCGGCATCAGCGCCGGCGCACGGTTATCTTCCCACGCAGACGTCATTGTTCTTGAGCGCGAGCCCGTGCCCGGCATGCATGCTACCGGCAGGTCTGCGGCAACATACATCCGAAACTATGGCAACGCGACTTTGCGTGCTCTGAATGCCGCCAGTCATGCAGATCTTGCCACTCCACTACCCGAGTTTTCAGAGGCAGGATTTCTCAGTCCGCGAGGCTTGCTCTATCTTGCGAAGCCCGAGGATAGTGCAGCCCTAGATGATGAGCTCGATGACGCGAAAGGCATGCAGGAGATCACTGTCGAAGAGGCCACACGGCACTTTCCGATTCTTCGACCCGGGCTCTTCTCCCGCGCTGCCATCGAGCCGGACGCCAGCGACATTGATGTCGATCGGCTCATGCAGAGTTTTCTTCGCCAGATGCGCGCGGCTGGCGGGCGCTTGGTGACCGAAGTGGAGGTTCTAGGGCTTCACCGTGTCGGTGGTAACTGGCAGATCGAGACGACAACGGGATCTTACGTGGCGCCAACAGTCGTGAATGCTGCAGGAGCCTGGGCCGATCTGATCGGTCTGATGGCTGGAGCGCGAGCAAAAGGCTTGGTACCGAAACGCCGCTCCGCAGCTCTTTTGCCCTTCGCAGACCGGGACGTCACGCATTGGCCTTTGGTCGCGTCGATCGCTGAGGATTGGTACGCAAAGCCGGATGCCGGTCGGCTCTTGGTTTCACCGGCAGATCAAGATCCGGTCGCTCCAATGGATGCTTGGCCAGATGAAATGGTGCTCGCTGAAGGACTGCATCGGTTCGAGCTGGCAACTCAGGTGTCGGTCACCCGAATAGAACATAAATGGGCCGGGCTGAGAACTTTTGCACCGGATAAAACCCCGGTTGTTGGTTTTGATCCTGATGTGCAGGATTTCTTTTGGCTGGCAGGGCAGGGTGGGTACGGAATTCAAACTGCGCCGGCACTCTCACAGATTGCAGCTGATCTGGTGATGTCCGGTACGACCGAGGTTGTTGAGCCGACAATCGTCTCGAATTTGTCTCCTGCACGCGAGGCGGTTCGCTGACACTTGGCGATCGCTTGCTCCTGTCTTATCTAGGGAGACTGTTCGCCAGAGGAGCCCGTAGATGTCCGAGACCCGCACGACCCGCTGTTTGATTATTGGCTCCGGCCCTGCCGGCTACACTGCGGCCGTCTATGCTTCGCGCGCACTGCTTGAACCGGTACTCCTCCAAGGGATCCAACCAGGCGGGCAGCTGACGATCACCACCGAGGTTGAGAACTGGCCAAGTGTGATCGAAACCCAAGGGCCCGAGTTAATGCTGCAGTTTGAAGCCCATGCAAAAGCTGTCGGGACTGAGATCATCTCCGACCATGTGAACAGCCTCGATCTCTCGCAACGTCCGTTTACCGCCGTTTGCGATAGCGGGACCGTTTGGAAAGCGGACAGTGTTATCCTTGCCACTGGTGCACAGGCGAAGTGGTTGGGCCTGCCGAGCGAGGAGAAATTCAAAGGCTTCGGTGTTTCCGCTTGTGCGACGTGCGACGGCTTCTTTTACCGCGGCAAAGAGGTGATGGTTGTCGGTGGCGGTAACACGGCGGTGGAAGAGGCGTTGTATTTGGCGAACCTTGCCTCGAAGGTAACACTCGTCCACCGGCGCGATAGCCTTCGGGCTGAGGCCATTCTACAAAAACGGTTGCTTGCCCATCCAAAGGTAGAGGTAATCTGGGATCATACTCTCGACGAAGTTCTTGGCACAGACATGGATGGCGTTACGGGGGTGCGGCTCGCTCACGCTCAAACTGGAACGACGCGTGAGGTTGATCTGGCCGGTGTTTTCATTGCGATCGGGCATGCGCCCGCATCCGAGTTGGTGAATGATCAACTGGAAACCCATAATGGTGGCTACGTTGTCACTGCGCCGGATTCGACCGCAACGACAATTCCGGGTGTTTTTGCTGCGGGCGACGTGACGGACCACATTTATCGCCAGGCAGTCACCTCGGCTGGTATGGGCTGTATGGCGGCGTTGGAAGCCGAACGGTTCCTGGCAGAGATTGCGGACGATGCGATCGCTGCTGAGTAAGTCCTTATTGGATAAAGTAGATCGGGCTTGACCAGGCTTGATGCCCATCCTCGGTCGTTATGCGAGCCCAAATCGCGGCGTCTTCGTTGCGGTGAACAGGTAGCTCAAATTGTTCGTCGATGGCTGTCGCGTCAAGGCGATCGGGCAGTCGGCGTATTCGGATCTGGCGGTCCAACCCACCGGCATCCAGCACCAGATCATCAAGGCCAAGGTCAGAGATCGCAGCACTGCCGCTGACATGGTTTGAGTCAATCATAATCTCACCCTCAGATTGGTCTAGCCAGAGATCAACCCCTGCGAAGTTGCCTGAGGTGACACCTTCGAAGATCACTTGGTTTGGTCCCGTCTGATCAAGCCTTCGTTCTGGGTTCCAATGATTGATTGGCGCCATCGTTTGGATCTCAGCGCCTGACAGTTGTAGACGACCGCGCCAGTGCGTATTGCGGCCTCGGCCGCGGTACTCCGCACCCTGCCAGATGACGCGCAGCCGGGATCCAAGATCGCGAAATCCATAAGGCTTGTGGCTGATAAGCTGCTCGGAACCCCGCATCACCTCGATACGTTCGATTGGCGAAGCCGCATCGACCTGCAGGCGAAGACGAATCCCGCCCCCGCCAAGTCGCACGATGTCACCCATCATCGCTTCTTCAACGAGGTCGAAGCCGATGTCGAAGTGGTCTGGATCGCGGATGAAGAGCGAGGCCGGTTCTTCAAATTTTGCGCGAATGTCGAGACCGATCCGGCTGCCGGAGGTGCCATAGTGATGGCGCCGCCGCATGCACTCGAATATGGCGTCTCGGGTCAATTCTGACGCCAGGAAACAGGTCAACCCGCCATAGGCACCGAACTCAGTCGCCCCTGGCGCGCCTGCACCTGGCCGCCCTTTATGCCCGTCACTGTTAGAAACAACACCCACTCGATGACCGAGGGCTAGGCTGTCGGTTAGCGCCCATTCGAAGGTTCCCCAGTTGGAATGAACCTCAACGGCGGTCTTCAACCTTGCATCATGGGCGTAGGAGACATCCGCGGGCCGTCCGCCGATATGAGACCATAGGATGCAATCTTCCTCCGCGAGTGCATCAAACAATTGGTCGAGCGTGTTTGCATCTGTCGCAAGATCCGATCGATCAACAAGCATCGCGTGTGAAGAGCGACGGATTTGACGCCCTTCATTTCGGAAAAACACATTGTGGTCACCGCCAACAGGGGTGTTCCCTGACCACTCATAGCCCGGAAAAACGATGAGTTTGCCATCCGAATTCAAGCGTTCCGTTACCGAGTTCAGATGCGCCCAGAAGGCATTCGTCATTTGAAAATCGTTGCCCTGGTGACCGGTGACGTCCAGAAACGCAATGTCGCGCGCAAATTCGAGATACTGCTCGATTGACCCAATCCCAACGGTCTCGCCACTTTGACCATGAAGATCGCCCCAATAGCCTGGAAGACTACCGTCCCGGATCACAATCGGATTGGCTGTCGCGAGGGTGCGCCCCGCCGGTGTCGTAAGGCTGATTTCATGCGCCCCAAGCTCTGAAATCGAGACACCTTCGATCCGACAGGTGCGGGCACCGGTCGGCAGCATGATCGATGATGGCAGACCCTCGATCCGGCTGTCGGTGCGCAGATGCACATCGGTTCTGTCGGGAACTGCGGGATTGCCCCAATAATCTTCGGTTCGTATGCCAAGATCGAACGGTTCTCCGGGTCGGCGAAGACCTGGTCCAACCAGGTGCCAGGAAACGGGTGGTCCTGCGATAATGGGGACTGAAAGCTGCTGCTCGAGTTCGTTGAATTGACCGGTCGCACAAACATCGGCGGACACCTTAAATTCGAAAGCGTCTTCGCTGATCGTCTGCATTTGCATGCCTGGTGAGCCGCCTTGGATATCGCCAAAAAGGATCGAGATCTCATCCCCCTCGCGCATGTATCCACCGGTGACGGTCACCCGCAGGGCGAGGCTCCACGGACGATAGCCATAAGGCTCGACAAAGAGTGTCAAAGGCACGCCATTACTCGCGGTGGCGGTGACAAAGTTCATTGCAGCTGGCGCGTGCGTCTGGAGCGGACCGCAATCATTCACCCAGCGAAATGATACCCTTATTGCACCTGTATCATCCAGCCCGAAGCGACCAACGCGGTAGGTCAGTTTGAAAGTCTGGAAGCTGCGGACAACGCATGGATCAGTCGGCGAGAGGGTCGCCGAGCCATAATCGTCACGACCCTTGCCAGGTTCTACGGCGGGCCAGACGTCGCCCATTAGGTTGCGCTCGATTGGGGGCATTTTGGAAAACTCAGAACGTGGTTTGGAGGTTCTGACAGCTAAACGGCTCTGTTCAGATTGGTCAATCGCGCTGAAAGACACCTCTTATCCGGTCGCGTATTGAACCTGGTTTACGAGCAGGCGGTGGCCTGTTCTGCGATTGATCCTCATCAGCCCCAGCGCCACTAAAGAAGGTGCCGATCGTTGTTTCGACTACGTTCTCTCCGAGCGAGAGAACACCCGACAGACCGATCGGCAACAGATCGACATCGGTACTTTGGGACACTGCCTCTTCGCAAGATCTCGCTTGGCCGTCTTGCGCCCCTTGAACAAGCGCGATGGCCCCGAGAGGTCGGATCGTAGCACCAGCGACGTTGGCCAGTCCTTTGACGATCGCATCCGATCCGGGTTCGATGCGTGGCTCCGTTATTGTTCCTTGTAACTTGAACGCTGTAGACAGGCGGAGAAGTTGCTTGTTAGCCGGGTGCAGAGCCAACGCTAGGTCTACGCTTCCACCTTTGAGGTCAATCTCACCCGCTCCTGCGATCGCGAACTCTTCCGTATCGATAAGGATGCCGTTGCTCGTGGCAAGTCCATTAACCAAGTTGAAGTTTAGGAGGGTACAGTGGATCTTAACCTCTTTGTTCTCTGCGACTAACGGGTCAATTAAGCCCCCCAAGCCGATCACGAGCCTTTCTGCTGCGCCTATGGAGAGTTTACCACCCACGGCTGAAACGTTCACATGACCGGTTGCAGAGTTTGCCATGGCGGGTAGTTCATCGCCGATCATCGATAGGTTTAGATTTAACGCGCTCGTGCTGTCGCCCAAGTCCAGTCTTGTGTCGGCGTTTACAAGGTTTTCAGAGGGAAGGCCGCTCACTTGCAGGACGACCTTACTCTGCGCTTCGTCCCCTCGGCCATCGAGTTGAAAATCGCCTTTTAATGTACCTTCCGGTAGATCCGCCTCGAAGTCAGTCAGGCGCATGTTCCGATCTTCTAAGGAGATCTGGGCAGACGCATTGGTTAAGACGGATCGTTGCCAAAGAGGCAGTTTCCCGATGTTCAGTGCGAGTTCAACATCAACCTTGTCCATCCACTCCGTTGGTACAACCGGTTCAGGGATCAAGCCTGCAGCCGGTGCAACTGGCTTTGGGGTCGGGAGAGAAACTTGATTGATCGAGAGATTTCCGGAAAGAGCCGGTCGCGTCTTTCTATCGCTTAGCTTTAAGTCTCCCCAAGCGCTAAGATCACCATTCGTGAAGCGAAGGTTTGTGAGTATCGTCTCCCCCGGCTTTAGCGCCAGCTCACCGCGCAGTTGCGCCTTGGGAAGATCCACATAGTAGCCAGTGACTTGCTCGAGCGTTTCGCCCCCACTTGCAGTCACTTGAATAGTGAATTTGTCTTGATCCTCACTACGACCTGCCGCGACGCTGCCGTCGAGGTGGCTCGTGATATCCCCGATGACAAGCTGCCCATTTATTGGAACGGAGCCGGTTTCATTGAATGGTCCGACCATGCCGTCGAACCGGCTTGCTATGAGAGGAAAGATGCCCTCGCGCGCGAGCTCCCCCGAGATGTCCGCTCGAAGCTGGCCAGTGCCGCTGCTCTCCAAACTCGCTTCAAACCCCTTGATTGTCTCTTGGGTCCGGCCTTCTCGACGGAAATGTCGGCCTTTCAATTTGAGCTGCCCCGTGAAAGATGCATCTCCCGCGAGGTCGAATGAAGCGAGTTTCACCTCGGCGTCTTCCAGAATGTAGCGCCGTTTCTTGGCAGGGTCCTTAATGAAAGCCGATGCGATTGCGAGACGAGCATGAGCGATCTTGATCTTCGAAGCTCCAATCTCCGATCCGCTTGAGTTCGCTCGCCGCTTGCTGTCTTCAAGGATGGTGTCGATCTCGAGTGCTTCAATGTCCAGATCATTGATCAAGACACGCCCGGCGACGAGAGAAGCGAGGTCCAAAGTCAATCGAACCGGTCCCCCCAGAAAGGATTGGGCTGGCTCGTCCCGCCAGATGGCGATCGAGTCAGCTTCAGCTATCACCTGTCTTCCAAATTGGATTGAAGACGCGCCCATAATCTCGACATTTGCACCAAATGATCTGGCAAGGATGGTTTCGACGCGGTGTTCAAAGGGTTCGAGTGGAACCTTCTGCAGGCTCCAGGCCACTATCAATAGCAGGGCGATCAACCCAGAAAGTACCGACCAAAGCCCTCTGAAGAACAGGCGACCGAGCCGTTTGAAAGCAGTACTGAAGGTGTTCTGGCGGGAGCGTTTTGAGGGGTGCACGAGCTGCAAACGGCTCATAAGTCCTGCTCCCTGTTACGCGACGATCCAAGAAGGATCGGTCAAACTGCACCACTCGCTTATCTCGTCGCTAGAATGAAGTGAAAGCAGCCGGATTGCCATTCTGAACTCTATCTCAGTTCTATAAATCGCCATCTCACGACGGTGGCAGTCACCGATCAACTCCAATCGATGGTGGTGGGAGCGCGCTTCGCCTGACAAAGCTTTTGGCTATGTGCAATAACGAGTGAGGACAGCGTACCAAGAAACTGCTGATAGGCTAAGGCATTCGGGTCAAAAACTTTTGAGGCAATGGGATGGAGAAAACCTCCCGAGAGCAGCGCATCGTGATCTGGATCTTCCTGCTCGCTGTGTTGTTTTCATTTTTTATCCTAAACCGCTGGATCTTTACGCCGTTGGGAGCGCCCTCATTTGGGCGGGTCTGGCACTTTTATGTGAGTTATTCAGATTTTGGTTTCATTCGCAGGGGCTTTGTTGGGACCATATTTTCTATAACTGATTTAAACAAAATATTTGATGATGAGTATATATTCGCATATATAGTACACCACTTTGCAATAATATTGATTTCAGTTCTCGTCTTCAACTATGTATACAAAAATAATATACTAGACCATATTTTCATTTTTGGCGCTTTTTTCTCGCCTGCATTTCTACCCCATCTTGGATACAATACGGGATCTCTCGATGTATTTTTAATAGTTATTATAATCGTGAATATCATGTATTCCCGGAGCCTAGTTCAATTTTGCTTCCTAATAGCTATTGGGTGCATGACGCATGAGCTCTTCGCATTCACAATTCCAGCGCAGATTTTAGCCTTTCACTTTCGCGGCAAAACTGAAGGGAACTTCCACATTTGGCTCCCGGCCTTCGTTGGCCTCGGAGTGATGGCTTTCCTATTACTGCGAGGTCAGATCAGCCTCCCTCAAGATGAAGTCGAGTTGATTCTTCGCGAGAAGATGCCAAATGCAGCCGGTCGACATTCACTGTGGAGCGGCTACAAAGAGCTAAGTCTGTCTTTAGAACAAAACTTCAGCCATTCAATTGACTTAATGTCATCAATAACTTGGATCGATCTGCCCATTGTAATTCTCCCGCTGATTTACTGTTTCATCCTGGTGGTCAGGACAGTTACTCTGGCACCTAATCATTCCAATACTATGATGTTAATTTTTGCTCTCACCGCCCCACTATTCGCATCTGTTATTGCATCAGATTTCTATCGATGGATTTCTATTTCATGTCTACTGTCAATTTTAATCTCGATTATTTTTTTTAGAAAAGGAGTTAAAAGAGAAAGTAAAATTGATCTAGTGATTGCTTTCTTTTGTATCTTAGCGCCATTTGGAACAACCGGGATTGATCGACCGTTCCCCATGCACCAATTCGCGATCGAACAAGTCATAAGCGCTAGGTGAGCCAACGCTGATGATGGCTATGAATTTATCGATCCACTTTGGTACGGGGCATTCTGCGGGTACAGCTAGCGAGTTAGCACTGCAACACGTGCACGGCATTCTACCGCGCAGTAAGCCTTATCCGCCAAAATCATCCAGCATGATGTCTTCCCGATCCACGCCGAGTTCGAGAAGCATGTTGATCACGGATGAGTTCATGATTGGTGGACCGCACATGTAGAACTCACAATCCTCCGGCGCCGGATGATCTTTGAGATATTCTTCGTGGAGCACATTATGGATAAAGCCGGTATGCCCTTCCCATTCATCCTCGGGGAGCGCGTCAGACAGAGCGACGTGCCAGGTGAAATTGGGAAACTCTGCTGCAAGCTCATCGAAATCTTCGACGAAAAACATCTCGCGTTTAGAGCGGGCACCGTACCAAAAGGTGATCTTTCGATCCCGATTTTTCAGACGTTTGAGCTGGTCAAAAATGTGGCTCCGCATCGGGGCCATGCCGGCGCCGCCACCGATGAAAACCATCTCTTTTTCGGTTTCGCGGGCAAAGAACTCGCCAAACGGGCCGGAAATTGTGACCTTGTCTCCGGC
>JBCDAQ010000065.1:0-18111 GCA_039185285.1 Pseudomonadota bacterium | reverse complement strand
GATCGCAACCTGTGTACTTGGTCAATCCCGCCTCAATCATACGCGCAATTGCCCCACGCGCCCTGTTTAACAGCGCGGTGTCATCGAGTGGTTCCTGCGCAAGCATGGTTTCAAGATCGGATGGGGCAGAGGGGTCAAAATGCACGCCGCTATGGTCGATCAACAAACCGATTGGGTAAGACTGCTTGGCACGCCCGGGAAACAGCGACCGCAGCCAGGCATCTTCAACTCGAACAATCGGTACGGCAGTGGAACCCATTTTTATTGCCCTGAGAGCACATCTTTCACCGATCAACCATGGGAGTGTATTACCCAGTGCAAAATTGAACCTAAAATAAGTTGATTATTGTAAGGATGCTCTTCAAATGGACCTCGTGGGAGAAGATTTTCGCGTCATTGACGGACTTGAGTGCATGGTATTTTACCGCATAGGTCGGACAGTCTATGATGAATTGCAGGTCACAGAGGCGTGGGACAGACGGTTTATTCTGGCCATGTACCTTGGATCGATTAGTACTGAAGCGAGTGGATTGATCGAGATCGGTGGTAAGATGACCTGCGGTGAAGGTGAAAAACGCAATCTAGGACTTGTGACTGCGACAAACGAGCCTTGCGGAGATAAATCGTCAGAACAGCGTAAAACAAGATATACTTCTCCGATCACTTCACTGCTCAGGAGACGGCAATGAAGATCGCGATCGTGATGCCTCGGGGGATGCGCTTCGGCCCGGAAGCCGCCACTTCGATCGATCTTTGTGTGCGCGACGCCGTCTGGGAAAGCAGGTTCCACGAGACAACGACGGTCATCTGCGAAGAGGTCGCGCAACCCTTTCCAGGCTTCAAGCTCAAAACCTATCGAAAAGCGTCGAAGATAACCCGGATTCGCGAGATCGCTGGTATCGTTCGCGCTCTCGATCCGGATTTGATTGTCGTCCAACAGCATCTACCAACGGCGAGTGCTCTTGCCTCAAAGTTTCCGAACTACCCAGTGATGTTGCACAAGCATAACTTTGTGACGACCACCAGCGGGTTTCGGCGTTTTCGACGGTATCGCGAGCTCAACAAACTAGCCGGAATTACCTTTGTCAGCCAAGCTGGACTCGACCGTTTCGCGCTCGATTATCCCAAGTGCAGGGCAGCAAAGTTTGTCGCACTTAATGGCCTGCCGACGCAGGAATGGGCTGAAGAGGCTGAGAAGCTCAACCAAATCATCGCTGTCGGTCGTATCGAGAGCCGCAAGGGAATGGTTGAAATAGCTGATGCGCTGGCCCGCGTCCTACCCGACTTTCCCGAATGGAACGCCAAAATCATTGGATCGATGTCGGATGAGGAAGAGACAAACCAAGCGTTTGACACAGCTGTAAAGGGCGTCGAGAGGCTGCAGCGAACCGGAGCTCTTTCACATCGAGAAGTCGTGTCTGCAGTATGCAGTTCGCGGATCGCGGTCGTAAATTCCCGTGAAGAAGCTTTTGGCCGTGTCGCCCTAGAAGGGATGGCGGGGGGCGCTGCATTGGTCACGACCCGTGTCGGAGGCCTTCGCGAAGTGGTGGGCGATGCGTGTGTCCCGCTCTTACACGGATCATCCGATGAGATTGAAACCGGTTTGCGCGCCCTCATGACAGACCCGCACCGTTGCGACCGCCTTGCCGAAGAAGGGCGCGAGCGGTTTCAGAACAACTTTACGATCAAACATACGGCCTCCTCCTTGGATGATGCTTATGAGGAGCTGACCCATAGCCGATTGGACAGCGTGGCGAGCTATGCAACATCGCGCGAGGCTCAGATCGGAAATAGATCTCCATCAAGGCCCTAAAAAACCGCCTTCTACTGACCTCCCATACGAATTTAGTCGCGGTCTGTTGTGCCGGGCTGTAGGAGGGCATAGCTCGGCCCTATGAACCGCTGGATAACTGACCACTGTGACTGAACTCGTCAATCGAAACACCATTGAGCTCTTGGTGCGCCTTATGCGTGAGAACGCGGTGCGCCACTGGCACCGCTATACCATCGCCTTCCTGCTCCTCTTCGTTGTCGCGGCTGCGACCGGGGCCACGGCTTATATGATGGAAGACGTCATCAATGAGATTTTTGTCGAGCGCCAGAGGGGGCAGACTTTCGTTATTGCTGGTGTTGTTGCGCTGATTTTCACCGCGAAAGGCTTTGCTGCCTACTTTAACTCCATCATTTTGGCGAAAGCAGGCAACGCCATTGTCGCCAGGCTCCAACGCCGAATGTTCAACGCAATCCTGAAGCAGGATATGGCGTTCTTCGACGGGCAGCAGTTGGGCAATCTGATCGCACGCTTCCAAGTTAGCGTGAACGGTGCTCGGGAGGCGATCAACACTCTCGTTCTGTCGATCGGGAGGGATGTTTTCTCGTTGATCAGTCTCGTCGTCGTGATGGTCATCCAAGACCCCTACATGTCGATTATCGCGTTGTTCATTGCCCCTCCGGCTGTAATTGGCGTGGTTTACTTGATGCGTAAGGTCAAAGAAGTGGCGAAGAGCGAGTTCTTCTCAATCGGCAAACTGATCAACGTCGTCAAGGAAACCACCCTTGGAATTCGGACGGTCAAGATATACCGGCTCGAAGATCAGATGCGGTCTGACTTCGGTGACTCTGTGTCGGCCGTCGAACGCTTGATCAACAACATGAACCGGATCGGGGCGATCACAGTACCTATGATGGAGGTTCTGGGCGGTTTAGCCGTTGCCGCAGCGATCATTTATGGTGGCCTGCGGGTCATCGATGGTGGCGCTGAACCGGGTGCGTTCTTCTCTTTCATCACGGCGCTTCTGCTGGCCTATGAGCCGGCGCGTCGGCTGGCACGCTTCAATGTCACCTTCCAGCAAAACATGATCGGTGCGGGCTTGGTCTACGAGCTTTTGGACATGCTCGAGGCTAAAAGCGAGGCGAATACAGGCCCCGATCTGAAACTGAAATCGGGCGAGATCGTCTTTGATGATGTTCGGTTCTCTTACAACAAACAGGGGCGCGATGCGGCTCTGGACGGGTTGTCACTGACCTTTGAGGCCAACCAGGTCAGCGCGCTCGTTGGACCTTCGGGCGGTGGAAAATCGACGATTCTGTCCCTGATTACCCGCCTCAGAGAGCCGGATTCTGGTCGGATACTGGTGGATGGAACGGATATCTCCATGGTCTCGGCAGGATCGCTGCGTGGGACTGTCTGCTATGTCACTCAGGATGCCTTCCTCTTTGACATGCCACTGCGCGACAATATTCGGATGGGACGCCCGGATGCGACGGATGCCGAAGTTGAAGAAGCGGCCCGGCAAGCCTTTGCCCATGATTTCATCATGGAGCAGCCCCAAGGCTACGACACGACCGTCGGCGAGGGAGGCGGCAAGCTTTCTGGCGGCCAGCGCCAGCGCATCTCGATTGCGCGTGCGATGCTCGCTGACTGCCCGATCATTTTGCTGGATGAGGCAACTTCGGCCCTGGACAGCGTGTCCGAGCAAAAGGTGCAGAACGCACTTGCGACACTGATGAAAGGGCGCACGACTATTGTTATTGCGCACCGGCTCTCGACCATTCGGAACGCCTCAAAGATCCTGGTGATCGAGAAAGGGAAGCTGGCCGAATTCGGGACGCATAACGAACTGATCGGCGCTAACGGGCTTTATGCGCATCTCCACGAGATTCAGTTTCACGGATCTGCTCCTCCGGCCAAGGAAGCTTAAGCGCCAGAACTTGGGCTTAGCAAAGAGAGCAGATGCTCAGCATTCAAAAAATCTGCACGCTTGCGATCAGCCAGAGCCGCAGCTTCTGCGTCCTCACCCCATTCTTCGATGTTCCATGCCTCGTCTATTCGACTGATCGGCCACGCCATTTCAGCACTCAGATGGTGTTTGCTTACCGCCAGACCGATGATCAGAGAGCCCGACAGCGTCACCAAATCATGAAGCCCTGACAGCTGCCACACCGTGTGCTGTGCCACGGTATTGCGAAGCGCATCGAGGCTGTCTTGGGGTTGCAAACAATGCATCAAGCCACTGGTCACCTGCAAGTTCACGCCCAAGTCGTCCGCCGCCCAGGCGAGTAGCGGGTCCCACGCTTGCGCTTGACGAGCAATCAGTCGATCTGGATTGGGGGCGCGATAGCAGAGCAGATCGGTCTCACCATACTGTGCTATCTCCGCCACCACGGCATCTCGGTGCAAAGAGATGCGGTCGATAACCGTGTTTGCCGCCCGCGTCAGCGGCATCGTTGTCGGATTGACGTTACCACTTTGCGCCTGCCACTCGACAGCAATTGCTTCGGCCAGTAGTTCGGTCGGTACAACCAAAGCTGCTTTCGACGGCGTGCGGAGCGGGCGGCCATCGAGATGAATGGCGAACCCTTTGGGCGCTGGGACAGCGGCAGCTTCGGTCCAGAAAACCTTCATGCCGTCTCCCAGATAGCCTCAATTGCTGGGATCAGATCGGCGAAGTCATCAATCATCTGGCGGGGCGCGGCACGGATCAAACGTTCGATCGGATGATAACCCCAAGTGACGCCGATCGCGTGGCATCCGGCTGCTCGGGCCATCTGAAGATCAAACTCTGTATCGCCCACCACCACGGTCTCGCCCGGTAGGGCCCCTGTCGCCGCCATACAATTCAACACCATCTGCGGACTTGGCTTAGAGGGCGCATCATCTGCTGTCTGCGTGCCGAGGAACAAAGTCCGAAGGCCGTGGGAATCGAGCATATGATCGAGCCCCCGCCGCGCTTTTCCCGTCGCGATAGAGAGGAGGTAGCCTTGGCTATCCAAGGTACGAAGTGTTTCCAACGCACCGGGATAAAGGGGGGCTGCCGCCTCTCCCCCCGTGCTCTGCCGACGTTCCAGAAAGCTCTGTTTATAGAGTTCAACCATCCGGGTTTGAAAACTCAGCGCGTGCTGGGGAAAGAGAACCGCCATCGCCTCGGGCAACGAAAGGCCGACAATGCTAAGGATCTCTTCTTTCGCGAGAAGACCAACATCGGCCTTTCGGCAGGCAAGATGCATCGCCTCGACAATGAAAACTTGGCTGTCGACTAAGGTTCCATCAACGTCAAAGATCACTAAGCGCAAAGGGGTGTCAGTCATCCGGAGCTCCTTCCCGCCGCTGAGTAGCGCAGCCGCGCCCCCAGAACCAGAGGCGCCGGTGTCTCAGTTGCCTGAGATTTGCCGCACCCTCTCAATCAGGAACGGATTTGAGACGCCAAGCTCGAAGGCTCGCAGATAATCTGCGTCCGCGTCGGCTTTTCGGCCTGCCCAATCGTGATAGCGCCCGCGCGTGTAGTAGGCAGGCCCCCAGTCAGGCGCAATCGTGATCGCACGGTCAAAATCTTCAAGCGCTGTGGTTTTCTCTTGTAGCGCCCGCGCTTGGCCTCGATTGACCAAGGCGCCAACATCATCGCCGCGAACAGAGAGTAACCAATCTAGGTCCTCCTCGGCGGCGGCGGCATCGCCCAGCGATAGTCGAGCCAGGCCACGGTTGTAGCGTGCCGAGAGGTTGTCGCGGTCAAGCTCCAACGCGCGGGTCAAGTCTTGCTCCGCCTCCGGCAGGCGACGTTGGCGCATAAGCATCGCGCCACGCGCGGCCCATACCTCGGGATCTTGGGGCGCAGCTTCAAGCGCCGCGGCAAAATCGTCCAAGGCATCTTGGATATTGCCCAGCGCCTCATTGCTGCGCGCACGATAGGTATAGGCCGCAATGAGTTTTGGATCGGTTGTGCTGGCGAGGCCAAAGTTCACGATCGCTTCGGAATGACGCCCCATCTCAGCCAACCCGACGCCGAGATTGGTAAGCACTCGGGCCCGATTGTTTGGTCGCAAATCCCGATCTTGTAGTGCCTGCTGGCAAAAGCGGATCGTGTCGCCAGCCTCCAAGTTTGGATTAGCGCATGCCTCTAGCGACACCTGCCCGAAGACAGGGCTGGCCGCAGCAGCAATGCAGAGAGCTAGGAGAAAACGGCGCATCTGGACCTCGTGAACTAACCCTTGGCAACTTAGACCACCCCACGGTGGGGAAAAGCAATTTCTCAGCGCTGGGTGACAGATGGCTCAGAATGTTGAATATCTGTGAACAGAGGTTCATGGTCGATTTGCGCGCAAGGGGGCTTGGCTGCGCGACCGACTGAAAAGAGAACGAGCGGGGACAGGGATGCGGGCGATCTTGATCGTCGTAATAATTGCAGCAGCGGGCTTCGCCGGATGGTCAGCACTGACTGAACTTGCCCCAAGGATGCAGGCGGATATTGATGCACGTGCCGACGCGGCGGTCCAAGGCATCGCGAAACACGATGTTCGGGTCGAAACGGATGGCCGGCACATCACCCTCACGGGAATTGCAGACAGTCCGGCCGAGCGAGAGCGCTTGATCGCTGCGGTTGACCGGGTCAATGGCCAGGTCGCCATCGCAGATCATCTGCGCGTTCTCGAGGTCGTACGCCCCTATACGCTTCGCGCATGGCAGAGCCCGACCGGCCGTATCGCAATCACAGGGGTTGTTCCAAGCCGCGCTGCCGAGAGGTCGATCCGTGAGCGGGCAGAGAGCTTGGCCGGGAATTCTGGGATCGAGATTTCGGTCTCTCTCGCCTCGGGCGTCGCCGACGATCAATGGGTTGGTATGGTCGAAGCCGGACTAGCCGCCATGATGGTCCTTGAGGACGGTGCGATCCGCCTTTCCGATCGCAACGCAGTTCTCAGCGGTTTGTCCCAAGGAGTTTCCGCACGGGATGCGGCCATAGCCGCTCTCAGCCTAGACAGCTTCGGGAACTGGCAGACAGAGATCAACATCAAGCTACCCGTCGCACAACCCTATCGCTTTGTGGCTGAGAAAGGCGAAGGCATCTTTCGCTGGGAAGGCCATGCACCTGATCAGAACATCGAGGCGAGATTGGCTGAAAGAGCGGGCGTTCTGGGCGGCAAGGGAGCCGAGGGTTCGATCGAACTGGCAACCGGAATGCCAAGCCCCGGCTGGCCGGCATTGGTGGAAAATGGGCTTGGCTCATTGTCCCTGATGAAAGAAGGTCGGCTCGAGGTCGAGGATCAGCGCGTGGCACTCTCGGGCACCGTATCCAGCTTCGAAGACCTGACCCGGTTGGAGGCAACATTCGATCCATCCTGGCTGATCGAGGTTACGGTGCTTTCGCCGGATCCCGCGCCAAGCCTGATCCTCGATCTTCCCCTGAATGGCCAAGCAGAAGCCAAGGGGCGCTTGCCCCGGAACTTCGACCTCTCCCTCTTGCCCACGGTCCTTCCCGAGATCGACACCGAAGCCGTCCTCAGCGATGCGGCAGGAGATGCTCAGAACTGGGAGAGCTTGATCGACGCGCTCGCAATCATCAGCCCTCGTTTGCGCGAAGCAAGGGTCGCCGTCAGCGAAGGGCGTCTGAATTTGCAAGGTACTGTGAAACGGGAGTTTCAGGCTCAAGACACGCGCGCCGCCTTGAACGCCGCCCTGCCTGAAGGATGGAAGGCAGAACTTGCGATTGAGGAGGCGCCACCCCTGCCCGCACTGACCCTCTCACGCTCCGCCGGGCTCGCGCTGACCGGGGTCCTCCCCACCGGGATCGATCCGCTGGATGCGCTCGCTCTGACCGGGGCCGATCAGGGATCCGACGGGTTGACTGCTAGCGGAGATGGCGATCCAGCCCCATGGCGCCGAGCGCTCGGCGCTATTGGACGCCTCGCGGTTGCTTATCAGTCAGGTGAAATCCAGCTTTCACCTGAAGAGATGACCTCCGATGGCGCACTTGCCCCAGGATACCTGCGAAAAGATGTGCAAGTCTGGATGGATCGTCTGCTCCCCGATGGCTGGAAAGCTGACGTCAAAGGTACAGAACTGGCCGCAGTAGAAGGCGACCGCAGAATAAATTTGATCTCAGTAGAGAGCGAACGCTATCGGGGCGGGTTCTGGTTACCCGAGCTACAGTTCGATGCGACCCCTGACACCTGCGACAGCCAAGCCCGCGCAGCCCTGAGCGCTGAGAAGATCACTTTTGTGACGGGTTCCACCCGGATTGACGCGAAAGCACGCTCACTTATCAATCGTCTTGCCTCTGTTGCCCTTCGCTGCGCCAATGAAGCCAGGCTTCGGTTGGAGATCGCAGGGCATACAGACAATGTGGGCACCGAAATTCAAAACCAGTCGCTGTCAGAGCGCCGCGCCAAAGCAGTGCTCGAGGCTCTGGCGGCGCGCGGCGTCGTTGCCGACGCGATGACCGCGAAGGGCTTTGGCGAGGTTAACCCTCTCACGAGCAACGATACTGAAGAAGGACGCGCCCAGAACCGACGTATCGATTTTCACTTCACCGAGTAGCGCAACACCTGAGCCGCTTGCCGGCGGATCGGGCGCGGAGGACGAGCAAATGGCCAGCATCACCCCACCTCTTCTCTTTATCGGGACTGGTGATCTCTATTTGCACGGTCAAATGCTCACCTATTACGGGATCGCCTTGATACTCGGCGCTGCCCTCGGCTGGGCGATCTGGGGATGGGGACGGGCTGAGAAGATCAAACGCGCGTATCAAGCAGGGGTGAGAGACGCCGAACGAAAAGCCGATGCCGCGGGTGCAGCGGGCGAGCTTGGACAGCTGAGAACGGAGTTGGATATCAGCACGAAGGCGCGGATCACACTTGAGGCTCGGCTCGACCAAGCCCAGCAAGATCTACGCGCCTATGAAGGGCGTCCATTACCATCTCCAACGCCCGAGCCCCTGCCGCCTCAACCCCCATCAGGGACGCCGGATGAGAGCGAGCGGACAATCCCGACCGACCCTGTTTCTGAGCTCGAAACCTCCACGCCACCGCCAGCAGCAGCAAACGAGATCGCGGAAATGCCGGTCACAGCGGCCGGCGTGGTCGAGACTGTGCCGCAAATCGACCTCGAAGCCTCAGAACCGGATGATCTGACGAAGATAAAAGGGATCGGCAGAAAGCTCGCCGCTCAATTGAACGAGCTGGGCATCTCCAGTCTGGCTGAAATCGCAGCCTGGAGCGATGACGACATCGCCGAGATTGATAAGAAACTGAGATTCAAAGGCCGCATAACGCGGGATGACTGGGTTGGTCAGGCGCGGCTTTTAATCGCAGATGAGCGTTAAGAAGGACCCCAGATGCGAAGCCCACGCGAAACCGCCGACTTGCAGCTAGAACTCTACAATGCTCGAGATCTCGATGGTTTCTGCGCCTTGTTTCACGACGATGCCCGGCTCTTGGATCTTCCTTCCGGTACTGTCATGGCCGAGGGGATTGCTGCCATCCGTGCCTTCTACGCTGCGCGGTTCTCCAACGAGATGCTTAGCTGCCGGGTCCACGCTCATTGCGATATCGGCGCCTTCGCCATTGACCGCGAAACAATCGAAGGCATTCCAGGCGCCCCGGTGGATGTTGTCGCCCTCTACGAAGTCCATGATGGCCTGATCACCCAAGTGCAGTTCATTCGCAGCAGCTAAAACGCAGCGATCTGGCACTGAGCTCCCGCGCGCGGGCGGGTGGGCTTGCCGGGGCGCTCTTTACCCAGCACCTCACTCTCATGGGAGCGCGCGGGAGATCAGTGCCGCCGGACCCGTTTGACCCCTTCCATCTGATCCTTCACCCGCATCCAAGCCTCGACGACACGCAGGAACCATGGATTGCCTGAATAAAGCGGCGGCTGCTTGAATGGGACTGGGTCAAAGCCTGTCGTACCTTGGTCGGTGCCCAGGATCTTCTGCGCCAGCCGCCAGCCCAGATAGGGTGCCATTGCAACGCCAGATCCGTTGTAGCCACAGGCGTACCAAACCCCCTCCGCTTGGCCCACATGGGGTGCGCCGTCGAAGGTAAAGGCGACAAAACCTCTCCAGGAATGCGTCAGCGCCACATCGCCCAAATCCGGGAAGACGCTCAACATGATATCGCGCAAGCGGCGCGAGGACAGCTGCTCATCCATCACGGTGAGCGACGCCCGCCCACCATAGAGAATGCGCTCACCCCAAGGGTCGGGCCGGAAATAGGAATGCTGAGATCTAGTTTCCACGATGTTGCAACCCTTGGGAAACAGGCTCGCCATCCAGTTCTCGCCCAGTCGTTCGGTCGCGATGATGTAGGACGGGATCGGCATCAAGCGGCGCGCCATCGGCCGGAACGGGCCTCCGCCGCCGCCGGTATAGCCGTTTCCGGCATAGATCAGCTCTTTCGCTCGCGTCTCACCTTGAGCGTGGCGTAAAACCCAATCGTCCGGCCCTCCTGTGACTTCTTCGATCGGGCAGTGGTCGATCACCGGGGCGCCGATCTCTCGCGTCGCCTCCAGCAGTGCTTTGTGAAACAGCGCGGGGTGGAGCGCACCGTGTTGAGGAAAGAAAACCCCACCATGGTAGAGGTCGGTGCCGATATAGGCCCCCTGCTCCGCCTTCGAGACAATCTCAAACTCCATGCCAAGCGCGCTCGCCTCGTTTCGCGCCCAATTGGCAAGATCATCGAAATGCTTGGGCGAGCCCGCGCCAAGGAACCGCCCCGTCTGAGCATACTTCGCATCACCCTTTAAACTCTCAATCAGACCCACTGTGTAGTCGAGAGAGATCCGCGCCTCGGCCATCATCGCCTTGGCTTGCTCTGCACCGTACTTGCGGGCGAATTTTCGCATACTGCCGCGATGGCCCCAGCCGATCATGCCACCATTTCGGGTCGAGGCCCCTGCCCCTGGTGGGCCTTTCTCGAACACCACAACGCTGCGCCCGGCTTCGGTCAGGGTCTTCGCCGCATTCAATCCAGTGAAACCTGAGCCGACGATGGCAACCTCAACCTCCGCTGGCGCTTGCGCTTCACTGGAGGCTTCCGGTGGAGCTGCTTCGTGCCAAAAAGGCGTGGTCTTCATGGAGCCTCCATCACGTCAAATCCGTAGAGCCAATCCAACTGTGCTGCCGCTAATCCAGGCATCAAGCGTGAGGCTAAAACCATCGGCCCTCGTGAGATCGTTCGTTGCATCGGATCGCTAAGATGGAAGAGCCGCGCATTGCGCCGCGACGTTTCATAGACACGCACCAGGCGGTCGCGTCTCAGCGCGGTGTAGCGTGCAAGGGCTACGGGCACTTCACGCCCCTCCAAGCACTGCGCCAAGCTCACCGCATCCTCCAGCGCCATCGTCGCCCCCTGGGCTAAGAACGGCAGGGTATGATGCGCCGCATCGCCGATCATGACGGTGTTATTGGGATGCAGAACCAGCATGACCGGGCGATCATAGAGGCCCCAAAGGAAACACTTCTCCACCCCACCCAACAGCGTTTCCACCGTTGGATGCCAGCCGGAGAACGCCGCCCGCATTTCATCTGGATCACCCGGCTCGGACCAACTTTCGCGCGCCCATTCTTCCCGTTCTTGAACGGCGACGATGTTCACAAGATCTCGGTCACGCAGATAGTAGGTCACAACATGGCGGCCAGACCCGGCCCAAACGGTTGCTTCTGGCGCGATCAAATCGCTGGGGAGACGGTCGGCGGGAACCAGTGCTCGCCACGCAACATGTCCAGTGAACTCTGGCTTGCGACCTGCAAAGCCGCTCCGCGCTCCTGCAGCAATGATGGTAAGCGGCGAGCCCTCCCCGGTTTCGAACGTCCCAGGCTCAATCTTGATACCGTTGCGCAGATCGATGCCGTACCCTTTGGCTGTCTCAGCAAGACATTTCATCAAGTCGGCGCGGTGGAGATGCAGATAAGGCGCGCCCCAGCGATCTACTGCAGCCTCACCCAAGGGAACGCGCAAGACCTCGAAGCCCGAGACGCCATCGCGCATCACCGCGGCCTCTGGCCTAAAGGCCAGCTCGGCGATTTTATCGAACAGATCCAACGCCATAAGCGCCTTGACGCCGTTTGGGCTGATCTGAATACCCGCACCAACTTCGGTGAAGGCGGGGGCTTGCTCTTCGACCACCACGTGCCAATTGCGCCGAGCCAAGGCAATCGCGGTTGCCAAGCCTGCGATGCCGCCACCGATGATCCGAGCGTTTCTGACGTTCTCTGAAGGCATGAGTTCAACCCTGAATAACCGCTCGCCCTTACGCAAGCGGTTTCAGGGGATCACGTCACTCCATGGGAACAAGTTCGAAGTAGGGCCGGTTCGAATAAAGAGATTTGCGGCGCATTTTCAGCCGCGTAGGCGCTTCTTTGCCGATGATCGCGCCATCACAGGGCTTCGAGCGCCAATTGATCATACGGCTCGCCAGACGGAACACGTTCTCCATCATCACACCGGTTTGGATTCGCGACGGCGGCGCAATGATTTCCCGGCCAATTAAAGTCGTGAGACCGCGCGTTGCCAATCCCGAGTGTAGTCCCGATTCGTCATCCTTCGGAGGAAGCAGGTTCCACCGCGTCCAAAGCAAGAGTGGCGCCACGTCCGACTGCAGATCCTCGACGCAGTTCTCGAACAAAGCAACCGGCAGGGCATTTTGTGCAGGCTGCCACATGACACAGGTCGCTGGCATGGTCCTTGCGACGGCGGCTGCCGTCATCGTCACCGCGACGGCGCGGTCAAAAACCTCGTCCGGATGCGGGTAAGGGGCGTCTGAGAGCTCGAGAATCGTAATGAAACTCGAATGCTCCTCCGCCTCGGCGATGCCACTGTCCCAGATGTTTGGGTTGATGAAGCTGTGGATCCCGCCCGCGTCGGAGAATTTGCTGTGCTCCAACGTCACCAACATGCGAATTGAGTCGATCGAGAAAAGGAACGCCTCGGGCTGTTTTGCGCCAAAGCTTAACCAGGGTCGGCGGGTTTCAATATCCGCCTCCAGCGGATCAACCGTCACCTCAGGCCCATCTTCGCCGAGCTGTGCACGCAGCTGATCCAAAAGGGCAGCCCGCTTGAGCTCCACACGGCCCTTCAAAGGAACGATCGCGCTAAAATTCGGGTCAGTCACCTTGCCACGCGTGTTGCGCGATTGTGTTTCAGTCGTTCTGTCAATCCAGTGCCGCATAGCTCCCCGCGGTTCTAAACGATCATTTCGCCGACAAAGCCGGTTGTCATCCAAAACGCAGAAGAAGGTCACAGAGCCTGGGCCGCTCACGACTCACCGAGTACTCGCCCAAGGCCTCTATAACACCCGATCCCTAGTGATTCGTGAAGGCCCGGTGCTGATTTGATTGTGCAGAGCAACGTAAACCGGTCTGTATCAACGCGGCGCAGACGGGAAAGGGTTGCTTCAAAACAAGCCAGTACACCCGTCGTCTTATGCCATCAAGACCGCAGGGCGGTCTTAAAAATGTCTACATGCCCCCACGCATGGCGGTCAGTTCCGCTCCAACGCTTGTTCTCTGAGCGCATCCAGCGGCACGATGTCCAATGCCCGCTTATGGGTCGCCATCAGGCTAACCCGAGGCGCCATACCCGCCTGATATGCTTGAAGAAATCGGGCTGCACAGAGACACCACTGATCGCCGGGCTTCAACCCGGCGAAGCCAAACTCAAGCCGAGGGGTCGAGAGATCATTGCCAGCGGATTTTGAGAAAGCCAGAAACTCAGCGGTCATTACAGCGCAAACGGTATGACTACCGTGGTCTTGGGCCGATGTATCGCAGCACCCGTTGCGAAAAAAACCTGTCATTGGGTCGGTGGAACAGGGGGCGAGCTTCTCACCTAGAACATTGAGGGAGGGTTCTACTTCGGAAATGCGCATGCGACGGGTCCTCTGGCTGGTTACGTGGAAAGTATCAACTCTGTGAAATCCTGCCAGAGAGGAGTTGCCGCGCACGCGCCAAACACCCATATTTCGTGCGCTACCAAGAGGAGTACGCAAGATGAGCCTTGACCGTCGCCATTTTTTGGGTGCCACCGCAGCGCTTTGCGCCGCGACCGCCTTGCCCGCCAACGCAACCGACGCGGCAGTGATCGATGCGCGGGTGAACCTCGCCCTCGCGCAGCTTTACAAGCAGTATCCGGGCAGTGAGGAGCTCGCCACGAAGGCCAAGGGCATCTTGATCATGCCAGATGTCGTGAAGGGTGGTTTTATCGTTGGCGGATCTTATGGCGAAGGGGCGCTGAGGCTGAATGACACCACTCATGCCTATGATAAGACAGAGGAATACTACTCTGTCGCGGCGGCGTCAGTTGGCTTTCAAGCAGGGCTGCAGGAGACGTCTCACGCGTTGTTTTTCCTCACCGACGGGGCGCTTGGTACTTTCCGTCGTAAGGATGGTTGGGAGGTTGGTGCGGATGCCGAGGCCACCTTCCCGGACAAGGGTGTGAATATCGGGACCAACAGCAGCGTGTTGAACCAACCGGTGATCGGCTTTGTCTTTGGCGAGGATGGGATTCTGGTCGGCGCGAGCCTTGAAGGTGCCAAATACAGCCGGATCGTGCGTTAGGTGGCAGCCTCCGCTGCCTCCCGTATCGCTTTGATATTGCTACCATAAACGGAGGGCTCGGCAACCGAGCCTCCCTTGAAGACGCCCGAGCCTGCGACCAACACATCAGCGCCCATCGCGGCGCAATTCCCGGCGTTTCCAGGCACGACCCCACCATCGAGTTCTATATGGATCTCACGCTTGCCGATCATCTCACGCAGCGTCGCGATTTTCGGCAACTGGCTTTCCAGGAAGCTTTGCCCGCCGAAGCCCGGATTGACCGTCATCACACAGATTAGATCAATGGAATCAAGCACATACTCGAGCGTCTCAGGCGGCGTTGACGGGTTCAGAGCAACGCCCGCCTTGGCGCCCAGAGACTTGATGTACTGGATCGAGCGGTCAAGATGGGGACCTGCTTCCTGATGGATGGTGATGATGTCAGCCCCCGCCTTGGCGAAGGCCTCGAGATAGGGATCCGCCGGTGAGATCATCAGGTGGACGTCCATAACCCCTTGAATATGCGGGCGAATGGCGGCGCAGACATTCGGGCCAATGGTGATATTCGGCACGAAATGCCCGTCCATCACGTCCACATGGACCCAGTCACAGCCCTCCGCCTCAATCGCCCGGCATTCGGCCCCCAGATCGGCGAAATCCGCGCTGAGGATCGAGGGCGCGATTTTGATAGATCGGTCGAATTGGGTGTAGGGCATGGGGCTCTCCTCGCTGATGGGGACCGTTTACCCTGCCCCGCGCCCTGAGAAAACCCGCGACTTTGCCAGAAAAAGATCGCTTCGCGGAGATGGTTAACAGATCCCGGAAAAAGGCGGACAAAAGATCCACGCTTTGAGATTTTTGCGGATAAACGCGGAAGTCGGGCGATCTGGGGGTGGAGGGTAGCGCCTGACCCTGGGAGGCCGTTCGGGGCATGTTTTCTGAGCGCTGTGCTCAAAAGCGTCGATCGCGCGTTCGCTGCAGGCGGTATCGCCATGCGCCCTGCCGTGGGAAGGGTCGGGCGCTGCCCGGCGGTGTCCACCAGGCACTAGCGTTTCGATCAAAACGCCGTAGGCTGCGCGAAGGTTTCCGCGAGGACTTCATGGACCAATTCGCCCTCTCCGACCTGCCGCTGCGCCACTACCAGCACCGCGTCTGGGACACCGCGCGGTGGGAGGGGTTTGACCATCGGCCCGGTGATATTCTGATCTGCACCCCCTACAAGGCCGGGACCACCTGGACTCAGATGATCTGTGCGCTGCTGATCTTTCAGACACCGGAGCTGCCGAAACCGCTGGCGGAGATGTCGCCTTGGCTGGAGCTGCGGGCGGCGGAGGCTGAGGTCATTCAGGGCATCTATGCGGCCCAGACCCATCGGCGATTCATTAAAACCCACACGGCGCTGGACGGATTACCCTGGCTACCGGAGGCGCGTTACGTCGTCGTGCAGCGCGATCCCCGCGATGTCTTTATGTCGATGATGAACCAGATGACCAACAGCAATCCAGATGCGGATGCGATCTTTGTCCGGGAGAGGAAAGCGGCTGGGGGCAGCCGCACGGAGCTGCCGGAGGAGCCCAATGCCCTATTCCATCATTGGCTGACGCAAGGAAGTTTCGACTGGGAGAGCGATGGCGCGCCTTACTGGTCGATCTTTCGCCATGGCTACAGCTATTGGCAGCATCGGGACCAGCCGAACATGCATCTGATGCATTACGCCGACATGAAGGCGGATCTGGAGGGGGAGATGCGCAGGCTGGCGCGGTTCCTCGAGATCGAGGTGCCGGAGGATCGTTGGCCCAGCCTGGTCAGGGCGGCGGGTTTTGCCTCGATGAAGAGACAGGCCGATCAGATGGCCCCAGACGTGAACTTCAACATGTGGGCGGACAACGCTCGGTTCTTCAACAAGGGCACGTCCGGGCAGTGGGAAGGCGTGTTGAATGCCGAGAGCCTGGCGCTGTTGGACAAGATCATGGCCCCCTACCCGACCGATTACATCCAGTGGCTGCTGGGTGGCAGTGGCTAGGCGGTTTCCTCGAGGAAGCGCAGGATATGCGCGGTGACCGCCTCGGGCTGCTCCTGCTGGACCCAATGCCCGGCGCCGGGGATCAGGTGGGTGCCGCGATAGTCCGAGGTGGCGGCGCTCTCCATCGCCTCAAGCGCGCCGGGGGATTGTCGATAGCCCCAGTCGGCGGCACCTGCGAGGAAGGTGAGCGGCACCTCGATCCGTTGGCCCGCATGGACGGCGAGGTCGCGGATATAGCTGGGCGTGACGGCGGTGCGGTACCAGTTCAGCCCGCCCTGAAAGCCCGTTCGGGTGTATTCGGCAGCAAAAACGGCAAGGTGGTCGTCCGGCAGCCAGGCGCAATCGGCGATCTGGACCTCCGACGGCATGTGAGGGGCGACGGCTGCGGGCATGTCATCCGCGGCCTGCATCACGTAGTAGTCGGGCAGGCGCGCGAGTTCTTCCGCTGCCCAAGCGCTGAGCGGCTCGGGCCGGTTTTCGGGCCAGTCGGCGCTCTTCATATGGAAATAGGCGCGGAGGAAGGCAGGGAGCCCCTGCGGCGGCGCCAGCATCTCGGCATTCGCCTCGGGCGTCGTGTAGTACCACTGGTAGTGCTTACGCGGGGCTGCGAGGGAGCGCAGGCCCGGATCAGGGTTCGGATCGGGTGCTGCGAGCTGAGGCGGGCCGCCAAACGGCGCGCTCATCAGAACCGTCCGCTGAAAGACGTCCGGGCGCAGCAGCGCGGACCACGCAGCAAGCGGGGAGCCGAAGTCATGGCCGATCACCGCATGGGCCTGCTCCCGGCCGAGCGCCTGCAGGAGGCCCAGCAGATCCCGCACAATGTTCGGCATGGCGAACTGGCGCAGATCCCCGTCATAGGCCGCGTCCCAACCCGTGGTGCGGCCATAGCCCCTGAGATCGGGCGCGATGACATAGTACCCCGCCTCAGCCAGGGCCGGGATGACAGCGCGCCAGCTAAACGCAAGCTCGGGGAAGCCGTGGAGGAGCAGGAGCAGCGGCGCTTGGCCATCGCCTGCCTCGAGCACATGCATGTCGAGACCCGTCACAGTCGGGACCTGCCGGGAGGTGATCTGCGGCGGCAATGGCAAAGGCGGCAAGGGCATGGGTGGCAATCTCCCGATCAGTTTTCCGCCGTCATACGCCGCTTCCGGCGTCAGCGAAAGAACGGGCTGTGCATCCGTGAGGTGAGAGGCTGATCGGCAAAGACGCGACCGGCTCGAAGGAAGCTAAGCTCACTCCCCCCGTGCCGCCGCCCATTTGGTGTGGAAGATCTCGCGGTTTTGGATGGTGGTCTTGGTGTTCGGATGGTCCGGCCCCAACTGCTCTTGGAAGATCGCGATTGCCTCATCGTAGAGCGGCGCCGCCTCCTCAAACCAGCCCAAATCCTGGAGCAGACCCGCGAGATTGTTGAGGCGGGTGGCATAGGACGGATGCCCCTCCCCAATCGTTGCCTTGTCAATCTCGAGCGCTTGGGCGTAGAGCGGCTCCGCCTCCTCAAACCGGCCCATATCCTGGAGCAGACCCGCGAGATTGCTGAGGTGGGTGGCATAGTCCGGATGCCCCTCCCCAAGCGTTGCCTTGGCAATTTCGAGCGCTTGGCGGTAGAGCGGCTCCACCTCCTCAAACCGGCCCATAGCCCGGAGCAGATCGCCAAGGTTGTTGAGGCGGGTGGCATAGGCCGGATGCCCCTCCCCAAGCGCCTCCTTGGTAGTCTCGAGCGCTTGGCGGTAGAGCGGTTCCGCCTCCTCAAACCGGCCCATATCCTGGAGCAGACCCGCGAGATTG
>JBCDAQ010000064.1:0-18455 GCA_039185285.1 Pseudomonadota bacterium | reverse complement strand
CTGTCAAGAAGTCCTAACGCGAGGGACAGAATCGTCAAAACTACAGGAATACCAACAATATACCCGATCTTCTTCAGATCCAATTTCTTGAGGTCTTTCAACTCAGTCGCGTAGTCGATGTAGTAATCGTTGAAAGGCATCCAGGTTTCTATCTGACAGCGGGCGATATAGGCCGCGAAACCGTCTGCATCCTCAACGTTTTCAAAGCCTTGGCAATGGCTGTAAATCTCGCTCAGCGTGTCGCCCGCAATCTCCCACAGTTCACGGCAATAGCTGTCACGAACCTCGTTCTGCTCATCCGGAGTCAGATCGCTTTGCAGAGGATCACCTGCATCCAAAATCGCATCGATATCAGCCGAGAAGAAAAGATAAGGGCACGGCAGATGGTCGACATGCTGCGGCGACAGTGGATCGGGTGCTTTGCCAGCACCAACCAAAATTGGATCTGCGCCCAGTCGGCCATTATAGATCGTATCGTCGATCACGACATAACGGCACAAATGGGTCCTCAGGGACTTAGCAAACGGGCTATTCGCCTCAACCGCATCCTTTCTGTCGACGACACCGTCCTTGATGGACTGGGCATAGCTCTCGGTCGCGGGGCTTTGCAGGGCCGTTGGCAGGTTCGATAGAAGAACACGGATCGCTTGGACGTGGCTCACCCCGTTCTCATCCGCGCCAGGCCGGACCGGCGTGAGGGTGGTTAAGAAATAGTGCCCGGCATCGAAGTTCGGCATCGGAAATCTCCTTCTGTCGGGTCTTACTTCGCGTGTTCCAGACGATGAACGCGATTGATGTCGGCGTGCTCCGTATCCAGGCTTGCCACGGGGCCGTAGCCCGGATCGCCCAGATAGTTCTGCACCTTGCCGAGAGCGGCTCTGTAGGACTTGGCAAATTCCTCAGGGGACTGGGTCTTATAGGCCTCTTCCAGCTCCAGGATCGCTGCCCTAACGCGCAGGCCACACTTCACATCACGTTGCGCCCCGCCAGGGGTCGCGTTGTAGTAGTACTGCGTATCCATCTGATTGTGGGTGATGTAGCGCTTGAACTGCGTCACCGGGATTGATTGCGGGTATTTCGTTGCTGACCACCAGAACAGGTTCAAACCGTTCGGGATGCCGTCAGAGAACGCGTCGATATACTGGTCCCAAGTGCCGTTGAAGTTCGAGCAGAAGATCATGTAGTCGAACTCGATCGGATCAAGTTCGCCGCTCTCTCGCTTCTTGATCAGCTCTTCATCAAAAAGCGGCCAGTCATCTGGTTTGACAAATAACCAACGCGCGAAATGGATCAACGAGAGGCCCAAAAGCCCCTTCAACTGACCAGGACGACCGCGACTGACCATGAAAATCAGCCGATTGACCCAGGTCAACCGGGGTTTGCTCGGCGTGAGCACATTCATGGCATAGGCTTTGCCGGCTATGTTCGACATATATCCCCCCGGAAATATAGACGCGCATCGTTGGCTTTTGATGCTGTCAGGGTAAAATTGTTCCATAGAACGGCCCGAGGCGCAATCACGGATACCCGTTTTGAGAATGTCTTGTTGCGGACTCACATCCACGAGATGTTAATCCGCGCGGCATTAACCTGTCTTATCTTTGCCAAGTTTTCCGCGTAACTGTCTAAGAATGAAATGCTTATGGGGTGACGTGCTGGGTGGGTCCGAGCGCACTCCAAAGAAGTGATGGAGCGAGTTTTGGACGATCAACAGCAAGACGCTTCGGCGTTTTTGGACTTCGCTGCCCCTGCTTGGTTTTCTGAACTGGCAACCGGTTTATCAATCCGGTCTCAGTTCATCCTCACAGGCAATGTTCGCGATGTGTATCCGCTGAACCGGGGCACCGAGATTGAGTTCGCACCTTTCGAATCGGCTGTTTGGAATGTTCTCGAAGCTTCTGGATGCACACTGTTATTGATCCATGATCCAGTAGACGGGCTTCGCATCCACGACGAATGCGATCAGCGGTTTAAAGAAGTTCTCGATGACCTTGGCTTTGAGCTCGGCCGTGTCGTCAGCACACCGAGAGAGATTGCCGCTCTCGCGACCAAAGTCGCTACTGAGGCGCGAGTCCCGATGGCTCTTATGTTCGACTATGGCTCTATGATGCTGCGCCAAGCGGGAGATGAGCTCGATAAGTTGTATGTGGCGCTCGACAAGCTTTCCCGCGCCCCTGCCCTTGCCCGTCCAGATCAAGACTGGCAGTGCCCACCGCGCAATCCCGTGATGTGGGTTCTGGACCGGGTCGGTGACATGCCGGAATGGCTGACGACACGAAACCCTGGACTGCGGGATATGAGCATTGGCAATCCAGACCTGAGCGACCGCATCAGTTTCATGACTTTCCTCGCGAGCGGGCTGAGCGACTATGACGGGCTCTCATTCGACAAACAGAGCAAGTTTGTCGAACAATTCGCGGTTGGATGTGAGGGCATGATGCTGATGGACATGTTGTCCATTGTCGACCTTGCGCGGGCCGAGCAAATTGGTCTGGCGGATTTGGCGGAGGCTCAACGCCACTACATCCTGGGCACCAATAGGAATCCCTGGACCTCGCCAGTCATGCGTCAGCGGGTGACAGACTCAAAAGAAGTTCTCGAACGCCGGGTGAAAGGTCAGCCACGCGCAATCGAACGAACCTACGACATTTTGGTGCGGTCAATCATGGGCCTCTCGGGTGCACAGACCACCAACCGCGGTTCCCGCCCACGTGGCATCCTCTTCTTCGTAGGACCATCCGGTGTCGGCAAAACCGAACTCGCGAAATCGGTCGCAGAAGTCATGTTCGGCGACGAGACCGCGATGAACCGTTTCGACATGTCCGAATTCATGAATGAAGAAGCGATCGGCCGCCTCATCGGTCCGCCAGCGGGTGCGCCCGGCCATGAGAATGGTGGCGAACTGGTCAATGCCGTCCGCGCCCGACCCTTTGGCGTCTTCCTGTTTGATGAGATTGAGAAAGGACATCCAAGGATCTTGGATATGTTCCTGCAAATCCTCGATGACGGGCGGCTCTCGGATAGCCGCGGGGAGACGGGCTATTTTTCGGAGGCTCTGATTATCTTTACCTCCAATGTCGGTGTGGTTGGTGGAGATAAATCCGCAAACTCTGGTCAGAACGTCTTGCCGTCGGATACGGATGCCGTTCTCGAGGAGAAGCTCACTCGTGCAGTCGCAGATCACTTTCGCTACAATCTGAAGCGGCCGGAGCTGATGAACCGTCTTGGGCAGAATATCGTTCCTTTTCAGTTTATTAACACGCGTTCCTCCGGTGTTATCTTCGACGCGGTCGTGATGCGCGTCCTGAATGCGGTTCGTGAGGAGCATGGCGTCGACGTCATCCTAACCCCCGGCGCCAAAGACGACTTGGAGGCGGCTTGTACTTTCGAACTCCTCGATGGTGGTCGTGGCATCGGAAATCGGATTGAGAGCAATCTGATCAACCCGCTTTCTCGTCTTCTGTTCACGAAAAAGAATCTCGAGACCCTGACCATTACAGGCGTCGAAGCTCAGGAAGCGGCTGAGACCAAGTTGATCTACAAGTAATTGCCAAGGTGGAGCACCCGCCCCTATAAGCCCTTCAGGGGAAACGCTTAGGGACGCTTGCTTATGACGGATTCTACCCAAGACGAAGCGACTTCGGACTCGAAAGGCGCTGACAAGGATCTCGGCGCCTTGCGCAAAATCACTTGGATCGGGATCTCAGCGGCAGTCGTAGTGTTCATCTATTTCGTGATCGCGGATCGGATGACACCGTTCACAAGTGATGCTCGGGTCCAGGCCTTCATTCTCCGGATGGCCCCTGAGATCAATGGTCAGGTCCAGAGGATCGGGGTAGCTGACAATGCGATCGTGAAGGAAGGCGAACTTCTGTTCGAGATCGACCCGACCCCATTCCAAATCGCAGTCGACAATGCCAACGCTGCTTTGGAGCTCGCAGGACAAAGCATCGGCGCCTCCACCGCCTCGGTCTCGGTCGCGCAAGCCAAGGTCGATGAAGCCCGCGCGGCGGAGGCAAACATCAAAGCTCAGAGCAACCGGATCCTCGACCTCGTGCAACGCGGCATCTACGCCAAAGCCCGCGAGGACGAAGCCATTGCCGCGATCCAAGAGGGTCGCGCCGCCGTTGAAAGCGCCGAGGCTGATTTACAACGAGCCAAAGAAGAGCTCGGCCCCGAAGGTCAGAACAATCCTCAGATCCAACAGGCCACAGCATCACTGCAAAAAGCGCAGTTCGATCTCTCCCGCACGGTGGTATCCGCCCCCAGCAATGGGGTCGTGACCAATCTCCAGCTCGCATCGGGCCAGACGGTCGTTGCCGGTCAGTCCGCAATGACCTTCATAAGCGTTGAGGATGTTTGGCTGCTCGCCTCTTACCGTGAAAACTCAATGAGTGTGATCCAAGGCGGTCACAAGGCCGAGGTTGTTCTCGACACGTTGCCCGGTCGGATTTTCAAAGCCACCGTGCAAAGCAGCGGCTGGGGTATCGCAAGCGGCAGCGTCGATCCTGCAACCGGGTTACCCAAGTCTGGACAGGAGACAGGCTGGCTGACCGACCCCGAACGCTTCCCCGTCCAATTGGTTTTCGACGAAGGTCAGGTTTTGAAAGGCGCGCGATACGGGTCCAAGGCTGTGGTGGTGATCTACTCTGAACCCAATTTCATCCTCCGGGCGATTGCCTGGTTCCGGATCCGATTGATTTCGATTCTAACCTATGTCTCCTGAGGCACTTTTTCAGGCGAGACAGAACTATGGGCTTAGGCTGGCCGCAGCGGTCACGATCGGCCTTACTCTCGAAGTTGCTCGCGGTGTGATCTTGCCGCCTCTTGCGGCCGTGATTGCGCTGCAGCTCTTGGCGATGCCGGGCCCGGCACCAAAAGCCAAAGTGGTTGTGGCGCTGATCGGAGTGATGGCAGGTGCCTCCCTGCTCGCCTATGCTGTCGCGGTTGCAACGGTGGACTACTGGATCCTCTACGCGATTGGTGTGGGTCTGCTTTATCTATGGAGCTTCTTTCTCGCAGTTCGACCAAAGACTGCTCCGCTAGGCGCAATGGCTTTGACGATGGTTATTGTCGTCACAGCACTTTCCGCCGCCTCCACGGGTGTCGCGATCCTGCTGGTTTGGGAGCTTCTGACCTCGGTCATCGTTGGCATACTGCTCGTATTCTTCGTGCACACTGTGTTCCCCCATCGCGGTCCGGCAATGGCAGCCCAAGTTCCTCAGTGGCACTCCGTCGAGGTTGCGAGCCTGCGCGCCATTCTCGCGACCGCGATTATTCTTCCTCTGCATCTCTATATGACCAGCTCTGGCGTGGCGGCGATGGTTGTTCTAATCACGGTCGCCACCATGCTCCGTCAGCCTGGCCTGGCGGATTCGACGCGCTACGGGATCAATTACGCGATTGGGAACTTGATCGGAGGTTTGCTGGCGGCCTTTGCCATCACGCTCGTTTATGCGCGCGACGAATTTTTGGTTTTTGTCACAGTGATCCTGGCATGTTCACTCTTCATGTCACGGCGATTGGAGTCTGCGAAAGGTCACGCCCAAGTGCTCTTTCCCGGCTATGTTGCCTTTGCACTCTTGTTTGGATTGGTCTTCTCCCCACTAACACAAGGCAGTGACGTCGCCTATCTTCAGCGCGTGACTCAAATTGTGACAGCGGCACTTTATGCCCTGGCAGCGATCTCGATTTTCATTCCACCGGCGAAACGATGGTTCAAGCAAATCCAGAAAAGGAAGAGGGTCGACGCTATTCTTTGATCTCGTTCACGATCCGACCAATCAGGATGGCGATATAGAGGGTTCCGAAAGCAGCTTGGATCCCTGCGACCAAACGCGGGAAAGAACCAATCGGCAAGATGTCGCCGTAACCTAACGTCGTCATGGTCACGAGGCTAAAATAGAGCAGCTCGCTCTGTCTTGTACCACCCTCTGGAAAGCTGAAGGAGCCCGGCGACCAAAGCTCGATCGCGACGTAAAGCTGGGACCACATAAGCGCGATCAGGAAGTAGCCAAAGATCGCGCCGTAGAGCGTATCAATCCCCGTGATTTGCTTGCTAAAGAGCGCTTTGAGAGTGCACCAGCCGTTTAGACCGACTAGGCCAATGGTTGCGACGACGGCGAGAATGGCAGTCTCGCCATCCCAACTGCCGATGTAGTCTTTCACCAGAACGATCACCAACCAGGCAGCGGTCAGATAAGTCCCAATCGTGCTGATCTGATCCCCAGGCAAGGAGATCCGGAACGCGCCGATCAATATGGCTCCGGCCGCAATGAGGCCAACTGTCTGGCCAATATCGCTACGATCCAAGAATGGCTGAAGAAGGAACAACCCAATCAACAAGATGAGCAGCAGGCCAAATCGCCAGCGATCGATTAGTTGCATCGGTCCGGTCATGACAGTGCTTTAGCTAGTTGTCCGAACTGGATGGGGTCACGTCCTCTGATGCGGGCTCATCCATGCTGCGGATCCAGATCAACACCATCTCATAGAAGACGGCTAGGATGACTGGGCCGATGAAGAGCCCCAGAAGACCCGAGGATAAAGTACCCCCAATCACGCCCATAAAAATCACGATCATTGGTGTGGTAAGACCGCGCGCCATCAGGACCGGCTTGAGAACATTATCCGATAACATGACCGGCACCATCCAGGCAGTGAAGAGCAAAGCACCCGTGGTGCTCATCTCACTCCAGGCGTAGATGATGCTGGGAATGATCACGAGGGAAGGCACCTGAACAATCGTCGACGCGATCACAATCGCCGAGAGGATGCCTGCAAGGGGGAAGCCAGCCACGAAGTATCCAATTGATGCGGCCCCACCTTGAATGATCGCAATGCCAATCACGCCCCTCGAGACGTTGCGGATCGTCGCGCCAGCCATCGAAACGAACTCGCCACCGCGGGATTTTGCAACTCGGTTCGCGATGATGTTTGTGCCTTGCTGAAGCGGCCCTGAGTACACCAGGAAAACAGCGGCAAAAATCACCGACAAGGCAAACTCCAGAACGCCAGAAAGTAACGAGGTACCTAGCCCAATTGCCGATCCAGCTATCGATTTTAGTTGGGGCGCGAAATCGGTCAGCACTTTCTCGAGGTTCTGGTGCGCCTCGCTCCAAACTCCGTAGACTTGTTTGCCGATGAGCGGCCAATCCTGAACAGACGCGTCTGGAGCCGGAACGGAGAGATCATCACTGGTGATCTTGTCAGAGATCGTCCCGACCGAGTCGATAATCGATTGGACAATTAGGAACGTTGGACCGAGCAGTAGAAATAGAAATATGAGAGCGATCGCCGTGCCCGCCCAGCCCGTGCGCCCCCCCATCCATTCGGTCAGCTTTTGATAGACCGGGAAAATTCCAACGCTCAGAATGACCGACCACAGCAAGATCGAGACAAAAGGCGAAATTAGATCAAGCGCCAGATAACCGATCAAAGTTACCACTGCGAGTGATACATATATGTCCACGGACCGGCGGATAATCACCTGGTCATCAGCTGGTGTCGTCACGTCAAAATCCCCCAGAACCGCATCAATATGCAACGACGCCTTCTAGGCGACGGGCTGGGCAATTGTCCATCTCCAATGCCCATCGACTGTTTGAACGCCAACGGTGCCTCGATTAACCGAGAACGATTGTCTCATCCAGCTTGTGATCGACCGTTTCAACTGTTCGATCGATTTCTGCATGTGGCATGTGGAGTTGATGCGAAATCAGCTTAACCAAAAGATCAACACGTTCGATAAACGGCGCACCCGCTGCGACGGCACGCGCGGCCGATGACGGTTTCAACAGGCTCTCCGCCGCCTTGGCATACTTCTCGAACGGAACTTGGTCCGCAGGATCGGCACCAAGGTTTTGAGCGATCGCGTCAACATGGGCGTAGATAGAAGCTGAGAGCGCCAAGTCCCCATGGACCGCATCGCGGATCGGTTGTGGCTCATGCATCGTGATACACCGATAGTTTCCGGTGAGCAGCATTGACCACTTCGCCAGAGGCACAAACAACGAGTCATATACCCTGAGTTTAACGGGCACATCCTTACCGTCGAGTGTCACAGCCGCGATATCCGCATCCAACTCGCGTAGCATCGTGTTATGAGCCTCATCCGCAAAGGTTGCCGCTTTGAAATTGGTCGGCAGACCGACATGTAGGACATTCGCAGCCTCTTCGGGTGGCCGAAAAGCTTGGGGGTCCGGCGAGCAGAGCGATACCAGGCCGGGCTCAAACCTCTCCCAAACCTGGGCGGTGGTAAAAGCCTCTTCTAGATCCATCGACGCCAATGCCGGAATCCGCTGAAGATATGGGAGCGGCGGCATATTCATGATCGACAAGCAGGGCAGGCCAGCCTCGGCGATCTTGATCATCAGGACCCGGATGGTGTGATTGGTGTATTGCGGCTCCTGCATCGCAAGGCAGACCATGTCGTAGCGATCGAGATCCACATCCTCTGGCGTTGCAGCATCTACTGCTCCCGGCAGATCACGCGAGAAAATCGCGCGGTGCATCGCCTCATCACGCAGCTTAATGCGGACCTCCGTCCCATCCCGGTTGATCAGATCGGCCGTTTTGCGCCGGCAAACCAAAGTCACGTTGTGACCCGCCATGAGCAATTTGGTGCCCAGCAAAGAGCCGTACGAGGCCCCCAGGATAAGAATGTTGCGCGCCATCGGCCTTCTCCCAAAGATTCTGTCGACGCCTTCTAACGCCTCCTTTCGAAAACGCGAAAGAAAATTTCGTTTGGTTCGATTCAGAAGAATTAAAGGACGAATGCTGAGCCAATCACCCCTTCTATTGCCCTTCTTATTAGCCAGTGACAAACCGGGCATTTGAGATTTCATTCTTTATTGCCTACCAAAAAAGCAAAAGATCAAACGGATCTATGTTTTAATCAGCTAGCCAGCCGACCGAGGAGCGATCCAATGAAAGACAGTGTCGACGAACTCTATGAGAATGTCGCAATGCCTTTCGAAGCAGCCCGCGCGATGCCGCCATCGGTCTACACATCTGAGGCATTTCTCACCCGTGAGTTGGAGGCGATCTTCTCCAAAGATTGGTTCTGTGTCGGGCGGGCGTCTGCACTCGCAAATCCAGGCGACTACGTAACGGTCGACTTGGCAGAACAGCCGATAATTGTACTCCGCGACCAACAGGGCGGTCTCAGAGCGATGTCCAATGTCTGCTTGCACCGGATGTCTACGCTTCTAGAAGGGCGAGGAACGGCGCGGAGCATCGTTTGCCCCTACCACGCTTGGACGTATAGTCTTAACGGCCAGCTGCGCGGCGCCCCTGCGATGACGCTGAATGATGGTTTCAGCAAAGGAGACTACTGCCTGCCGCAGTTCCCCTGCGAGGAATGGCTCGGTTGGGTCTTCGTAACCCTCAATCCGGATGCGCCCAAGGTCGCAGACCAACTCGCCAGCGTCGAACGCCTGATCGGCGACTACGATATGGCCTCCTATACGGAGACATTCTTCGAAACCCACCTCTGGGATACGAACTGGAAGGTCCTCGCTGAGAACTTCATGGAAAGCTACCATCTGCCCGTTTGTCACGCGGGGACAATTGGTGGTCTTTCAAAGTTAGAAGAAATGGTGTGCCCACCTGGGGAGCCCGCTTTCAACTACCATACAATTCTAAAGGACGATTCGCTGCAGATCGCACTCGCGCATCCAAACAACACGCGGCTAGAGGGTGATCAGCGTCGGATGACGTACTTGCTGGCGATTTATCCTAGCCTGCTAATCACACTGACGCCCGGCTATTTTTGGTATTTGACTCTGCATCCCGAGGGGGTCGGCAGAGTTCGAATTGGCTTTGGCGGCGGCATGTCGCCGGACTACGTGAACGACCCTGATGCGCAAGCGCATTTTGACCAACTTAAAACGCTTTTGGATGACGTGAATGCGGAAGACCGCGGCTGTACCGAGAAAGTCTATCGCGGGCTGAAGTCTCGGGCGGCAAGGCCTGGTCACCTCTCCCATCTCGAGCGTCCGAACTACGACTTTGCCCAATACATAAACGGTTGCATTCAGGCAGCCGTAGCACAGTAACGCCCGAAAGCTCTCCATGGCCCATACACGTCTTCGGACCTTCAATACCCGCGACACCTACCCAGAACAGAACCTGGACAATGATCTTGCACAGGCGGTGATTACCCATGGCGGCAAAACGGTCTGGCTGCGAGGGCAATGCCCGCAGAACCTCGATGACGCCAAAAACATCGAGAGCCACGATCCGATCGAGCAAACCCATAAAGTGATGCAAAACATCCGCCAACTGATCGAAGAAGCTGGCGGGAGCATGGAGCATTTGGTCAAGGTCGTTGTCTACATCACCGATGTTCGCCATCGCGAAGCGGTTTACACAACGATGGGCGAGTACATCAAAGGCGTCCACCCGGTCTCGACCGGGCTGGTTGTTCAAGCACTGGCGCGACCGGAATGGTTGGTCGAGATCGACGCAACGGCTGTGATCCCAGATTAGGTATTCAGAACATCGGGGAACGTGACGATGAACGAAATGGCTAACCTTACAGCACCTTCAACCGTTACCCGTATGATCAAGGAGATGGCGGAATGTGCCGCGGCCCCATCCGACGCGCCCGTTAGCCTGCCTGGCCGTTTCTATGTCGATGAGGCCTTTTTTGAGTATGAATGCCAAACACTGCTTCGCCGGGCCTGGCACTCGGTTGGCAGGGCTGACGAGTTACCCAACCCCGGCGACTATTTGACCCTGACACTCTTGGGAGAGCCCTTGATCATCGTCCGCGACGGGGATGAGGTCCGCGCACTTTCGAATGTGTGCCGCCATCGCGGCATGCCGATTGCTCACGGCTCGGGCACAACCAGCCGCTTTGTTTGCTCCTACCATGCGTGGACCTATGGAACCGATGGTGCCCTGATGCGGGCCGCTCGGATGAAGAATGCGGGCTTCGATCCAAAGTCTTGCAAACTCGGTGCCTTTGCCTGTGTTGTCCGCATGGGTTTCATTTATGTCTGCCTGGACGACACCCCGCCAGACATAGATGCTGAGATGGCGGGACTAGAGGCTGTCATTAAACCCTATCAACCCGAAGACTACAGGATCGTCCACTCCGCCTGTGAGGTTTGGAAAACGAATTGGAAGTGCCTCGTTGAAAACTTTATGGAAGGGTATCACCTATCCGTCGTCCATCCCGAAACACTCCACGGCTACACGCCAACCGGGTTGAGCAAGAAAGGCCCTTCAGGTCCGGGCTATACCAGCTACTTCGCGAACTATCCTCAGAGTATCGCATCACGAGGCCATGGCGCACCTGAGCTAGATCCCGCGGCACGCCACCGCTCGACCCTTTACGCACTCTTTCCCTGTCAGGTGAGCAGCGTTGCGGCCTCACTCCTTGTCTCGCTGTCGATCCGCCCGCTTAACGTGGGTTCGGTTGAAGTTCGCTGGACGATGTCGGTCTATGGCGAGGACCTTGATGAGGCGACGATCCAACAGCGGATCGCACTTTGGGACGAAGTCAATCGCGAGGATCGTGAGAAACTCGAGGCGATGCAGCCCGCCCTAAAGTCGATGCATGCGATTGGCGGCCCCCTCGCAGGGGACGATTACGAAGGGACTGTTCGAGACTTCTTGATCTGGCTGGATCAGAGAAACAAACTCGCACTCTGAACCTCAACCCTTGATTCCAACGAGGGTCCGGGCAATTCAAGTTCATGCCGCTGCGCTTCACATTTAGGCAACTCGAGTATTTGGTCGCCGTCGGCGAGGCCGGTACGATTGCTCTGGCCGCACAACGCCTGAACGTCTCCTCACCCTCGATTTCCGCCGCCATCAGCCAGTTGGAAGCGGAGTTTGGCATCCAGTTATTCGTCCGCCATCATGCTCAGGGCCTCGCACTGACGCCCGGCGGTCGGCGGGTTCATAATGAGGCCAAACGCATTTTGGCAGATGCGGCTGGATTGAACGATCTGGCCAACGACATTAGCGACCGAGTACGTGGCCCTATCTCGATCGGAGCGCTCAGCACCCTGGCCCCATTGGTAAGCGCTCAAGCAAGACGCTCCTTTGAAAGGGCCTACCCAGAAGCACAAGTGACTCTTCGCGAAGGCAATCAGGTCGACTTACTGCGCATGCTGGGCACAGCAGAGATTGATGTGGCCATCACTTACGACTTGGAAATACCCAATGATATCGCCTTCGCCGAGCTGATTGTACTCCCACCTTGCATTATGCTGCCTCCTGACCATCCGATGGCTGAGAGTAGTGCGGTCTCATTAGGTGAGCTCGAGACCGAACCCATGATCCTGTACGATGTGCCGCTCAGTCGAGAGTATTTTCTATCCCTTTTCACCGAGCTAGGCCTGCGCCCGACAATAGCCGAGCGCACCACCGACATTGCGGTCGCCCGAAGCCTGGTCGCCAATGGCTTTGGCTTCAGCTTGGTGAACACAGGCACGAAAACGCTGAAAGCACCCGATGGTGAGGTGCTCGCGATACGCCCGGTGGCAGAGCCACTAAGACCAGTTGTTTTGGGCCTGGCGACAAAACAAGCCAACCACCCTTCTCGGATCGTAACTGCATTCTGCGCACATATGACCGACTGGTTGCAGGCAAACGGCCTGCCTGAAACCGTTGCTCTAAATTGATAATTTTACGCAGCGACAGTCTGCGGGCGTGATGAAATATGAAGCGCCAAGTTCTCCGCATCCACAAAAACACCCCAGATGAAAGATGAGCCCCGCATCGAGAGCCAAGGCAGCCCAAGAAAATAGACGCCGGGTTCGGTGGATACGCCGCGCTGATGCGCAGGCTTTCCATTCGCATCAAAGGCATCTACCTGCAACCAGTCAAAGTTCTGCGTGTACCCGGTCGCCCAGATGATTGTTGAGACGCCAGCCGCGTCGAGGTCGAGACGCAATTGCGGTTCGGTCGCCGATGCGGGCAAAGGTCCGATCTCATGCGCCTCGGGTTCCAGCGGCAAGTCCAACTCATGTGTCTCGACATAGCTATCCGCCTCACGCAACAGTGAGAGATAGTCCTCATCGCCGGCCGTAATGTTATCGGCGAGATCAGGTGAAAAACTGAGCACGCCATCTAAGTATTCCGCCGTCATGCCGCAAAGATGCATCCCACGCGCCGCCAGATCGCGAAAATCAACCGTAGCCCCACCATTTGCGCCACTGACCGAAATCGTCACATGGGCTTTACCTTCCGGCGGCGCCAGCATTTCCCACTTGCCCAGCACTCCTAACCACCAGCAAAAATCCTTACCCCGATAACGCCGCGGCGGTCGGTCATGCGGCCCCACCGAGAGATAGACCTCGCGGCCAGCGCGCAGCAACTCATCCGCGATTTGCGCCCCTGATGAGCCAGCCCCGACCACTAAGACCGCGCCTTCAGGCAACTGTCGAGGGTTCCGATAAACCGCCGAGTGCATTTGCCGAGTACCTGGCAGTTCTGGTACGACAGGCGGGATTACTGGCGTCTGGAATGGACCGGTAGCGGCCACAATGTTGCGGGCTTCGATCTGACCATCGGACGTCTCAACGGAAAAACCCGGCCCCGACGTCAGGCGCGTTACGCGCGTCACGTCAACACCACAGCGCATCGGCGCCTCAATCTCGGCTGCAAACTCCTCAAAGTAGCGGATCATGCTTTCCTTGTTGGCGAAACCATCGGGATCCGTATCTGCAAAAGTCTTGACCGAGAACCGATCGTGCCATGCGGGCCCATTTGCGACCAGCGAGTCCCAGCGCTCAGTGCGCCAACGCTCTGCGATCCGTTCGCGCTCCAGCACCAAATGAGGGACGTTCCGCGCGCGCAGGTGATAGCTCATCGCCAGACCAGCCTGTCCACCGCCAACGACCAACGTATCGATTTTCTCAACGGACATCGTGACGGCCTTTTGCAGCTTCAGACTGAAACGAGCTTATGGGACGGCGCCCACGAGAACAAATACGATCTCATTAAGGGCTGGTTGGCCGATACCTAAGCAGCTCTCAGCCCCTCAAACCAACACAATGCGCGAGAGTCGACGCGCCTGCCGATCGAGCCACCACTAACCCTGCAGGGCGCTGGCAAAGCACCCGTTTGTTCGAGCAAAGAATCATCACCTCCGCGCTGGACAAACTCGCTACCAACTGCGATAGGTCATCTTGATGGTGCTCTTTCCACCAGACGGAAAGGGCTGAAAAGGGAATACGGTGAGGTGTAGCTATCAGGCGCCTAATCCGTGACTGCCCCCGCAACTGTGAGCGGCGAGCGACCCCGAAAGCAACCACTGAGCGATGTGCTCGGGAAGGTTCGGGATAGCTTCGACCCGCGAGTCAGGAGACCTGCCATCGTGACCAAGTTCTAACCCGGGCGGGGTGTCCCGGAACGGAGGTTTCGATGATTTGCACGGCCAGCGCCGAAACAGTTACCGTTCCTATGCAAGCCCGCTCAAGAGGAGATGGCGATGCATTCGGACCATGTTTCTTCCGCAGACCAGATCCCTATTGCTGATCCAACACCAGGGAATTCCGCAGTCACTTCGGGCGCATCGGACGCGTCCGGAACCCGCTGCTTGACCGAGCTAAGCGGTGCAACTCTGGCTGTAGGTGCGCTGGCCAGTTCGGCACTTCTCTGGATCGCGGTGATTGCCGTTATCTGATGGCAAAGATACTGAATGTCAGCCATCTCGCGATCGGCTATCCTGGGCTAACGCTGGCCCGTGGTCTCTCGTTTGACATCGAAGCTGGACAGGCGCTTGCCATACTGGGCGCAAACGGTGCGGGCAAAAGCACTTTCGTGAAGATGCTCCTCGGGCTGCACCCACCCCAGGCGGGCAAACTTTCCTGGCCAGCGGGCCGACCGCGCGAGATTGGCTATCTCGCCCAAATGACCGAGTTCGATCGTCGGTTCCCAATCCGGGTACGCGATCTCGCTGCTATGGGCGCTTGGTGTGGCTTTGGCTTTTGGTCCGGCCTTGATCGGTCTGGCCGCTCTCGTGTAGCAGCTGCCCTCGACGAGGCTGGCGTTCTATCGATCGCCGACCAGCCTTTGCACACCCTCTCTGGCGGCCAGCTTCAACGCGCTCTGTTTGCGCGTGTGATCCTCCAGGACGCCCCACTTATTCTTCTCGACGAGCCTTTTGCCGCCGTTGATCAAAAAACCGAGGCGCACCTACTCACGATCGTTGAAAGATGGCGGCAGGAGGGACGTGCGGTTGTTCTTGTCGTGCATGATCTCTCCTCGGTTCTCGATCATTGCTCTCATGCCCTCCTGCTGGGTGGCGGGATGGGAACATACGGCAGCGTCGAGACGGTTTTGACGCCTGATCGGCTAGTCGCCCAAGGCTATCTCTCCAAAAGCCAGGCAGAATGGATGTTCCGGGCATCCATGCCACCCGCAAATGCGCAAGCCGCCGATGCTTGATTTCCTCCAAGAGATGATGGGCTTCGCTTTCATGCGGCGCGCCTTTGTCGTGACAACCGTGTTGGCCGTCTCCGTCGCGCCGGTCGGTGCTTTCTTGGTCTTACGACGCCTATCTCTCGCGGGAGAAGCAATGGCGCATGCCATTACGCCGGGGATCGTGATCGGATTCGTTGTGGCAGGGCTATCGGTACTGTCCCTCCTGATCGGCGGCTTGATCGCAGGGATTGGTGTCGCCGTCCTAACGGCACTTCTTTCGCGAAAGACAATCTTGCGCAGCGATGCGAGTCTCGCCTCTCTCTATCTGATCGCTCTTGCCGCCGGTATCTTCATTCTCTCGGCCGCGGGTTCGGCAGTCCCGCTCAAGAGCTTCCTTTTCGGATCAATTCTCGGCATCGACGATGCCACGATGCTTCTGGTTGTTGGTGTCGCGACCGTGACGCTGCTCAGCTTTGCCGTCTTGCTGCGCCCTTTAATCGTGAGCACCTGCGATCCGGTCTTTTTCGAAGCGCAAGCGCGTCGCCCTTGGCTGGTCGAGCAAGGGTTCATGCTGCTTCTGGTTCTTAACCTGTTAGCAGCATTCAAAACATTGGGAACGCTGATGGCGGTTGGGCTTATGATCTTACCGGCAACCTCGGCGCGGTATTGGTCGGGAACCATCACCATCCAGCTCGTGCTTGGTTTCCTCTTCGCGTTGGCAAGCTGCTGGATCGGCCTCACCCTTTCCTATGTCTTCCCAGATACCCCATCAGGCCCTGCAATTGTGCTGGTGGCGGGTGTCATCTTCTTTATTTCCGTCCTCTTCGCCCCTCTCGGCTTCGGCAGAAGCATGCGAAGATCGACTGCCGATAACGCTTTACCCGACCTTCCCAAACCAATCAAAAGCTCAACTGAATGGAGACCCTGATGAGCCTATCCACCACTCTGCGCGCAGCCTTCACGTCGGCTGCATTCGCAATTGCAGCCTTGCCGATATCGGCACAGGCCGACGAGATGAAGATCGTCGCCAGCTTCTCGATCCTCGGCGACATGGTCGAAGAAGTGATGGGCGATCTCGCCACTGTCACAACAATCGTGGGTCCGGATGCGGATGCCCATATCTACGAGCCTTCGGTCGCAGATGCGCGCGCCGTTGCTGAGGCAGATGTGATCTTTGTTAATGGCTTGGGTTTTGAGACCTGGTCAGACACGCTGATCTCAGAATCCGATACAGAAGCCTCCGTTCATATAGCGACTGAGGGGATCACACCGCTCGAAGTTGAGGGTGAGACCGACCCCCATGCCTGGAACTCCCTGCCTAATGGCTACATCTACGTCCAGAACATCGCAAAGGTGATGTCGAAGGAAATGCCTGACCACGCAGATGAAATCGCTGCCAACGCAGAGGCTTACACTGCAAAGCTAAAAGCACTGGACGCTGATGCGCGGGCGAAACTCGCAAAATTGCCGGCGGATCGGCGCACAGTTGTCACCGCCCATGACGCGTTTGGCTATCTTGCAGATGCCTACGGGCTCACGTTTCTCGCCCCCGTCGGTATCGATACCGAAGCCGAGCCTTCAGCCAAGGATGTTGCAAACCTAATCGCCCAGCTGAAAGCAGATGGCGCAGGCGCGCTCTTTGTTGAGAACATCACCAGCCCCGCCCTGGTTCAGCAGATCTCAGATGAGACCGGTATCGCCATCGGCGGCCGTATCTACTCAGACGCATTGTCCGAACGCGGCGGACCTGCAACCAGCTATCTGGCGATGTTCCAGCACAATCTCGGCACAATCCTTGACGCGCTGGGAAACAACGCCGACGGCTAACAGCGTGTAAAAACAGAGACGGCGGCGTGTCGCCGTCTCGCAATCTTCCAGCAAGCTATCATGTTTATGGTACCCGAGGTCGGACTCGAACCGACAAGACCAAAGGCCGGGGGATTTTGAATCCCCTGCGTCTACCAATTCCGCCACCCGGGCATCCAATGATTTCAAAGACTTGCGAGATTTTTTCAGGCGAGTGTTCGCACAAAACGCCAAGGTGTTCGCAAAATCCTCGAAACGGATTGCTCATCTATCTCATTTGCCCCGCTGCTTTCAAGCGTGCAATTTGCCGATGCACTGCGACTTCTGGCACCATCGCGACATAGTTCTCGATCACCTCATATGCGTGCTTAAGCGACCACCCCATGTGCAGCGCGACGTCCTCAACCGAGTTGCCGTCCATGATCAGGCTGGTAGCTGCAGTTCCCCTCGTGTCGTAGAGCGTGTGCTTCTCAATTGCCTTCTCTCTGCTGACCGCAGTGAACGCGCGAGACAACCGCTCGACTGAGCCCCACCCCTTCCCCTCTTTATCGGTGATGAACAGAAACTGGCTGGTCGGCAGACTGTCGACAAACTCTGCCAGGCGCCCTGCGATCCTCAGGGTTGCGACACGTTTTCGTTTCTGAGTGCGGATCGCTAGGAACCGCTGCCCCTCTGCCTCGATGATGTGCCCACGGTTTGCGATGATCGCATCCTGCGGCCTTGGCCCGAACAGCGTCATGAAGTCCATGACCCGCACCATGTGCTCAGGCTGGCCCTTCTTCCACTCATCAACCAAGTCCGGCGTCCAAACGATCTCAGCGCGGTTGGAAGAGTATAGGTTCTCGATCTTCATCAAGTGGTTCTGGCAAAGGCCCTGGTCGGATAGGTACTTCACGATCATATGCGCCACCTGCTTGCCGTAGTCGCGCTGGCGGGGTGCGTGGGACCACTGATCAAGCCAGGAGATAACCTCGCGGCGGATCCGCTTGTCGTCAAAGACCGCATAAGGCGCCGATCCGAACTCAGACCGGAAACGCTCAGCCCATCTGCGATAGTGGCGAAGCGTAGCAGGCTCTTTGGCATTCACCTTCGGGCTGTCGAGCCAGATATCGACACCTTCTGACATGGTGCCCTTGGCTGAATGCGTGACAGTCGCAGGTAGTATCGGAAGAGCATCCAGCCATTTTTGGTGGTAGATCTTGCAACCAGGCCGGTTGTTGTATCCCGGTCGCCCATCATCACCTTGCTTCCAGAACAGAGTGCCG
>JBCDAQ010000063.1:0-18670 GCA_039185285.1 Pseudomonadota bacterium | reverse complement strand
GTCGCCTTCGGCGTCTTGGGGTTTGGCAAAAGGATTGTCGGTCTCGCCATAAACGCGGCGCATATTCATATCGATAATCGTATCCTTGAGCTGAAGTACGCGGTGCAAGAAAAGATGCGCAGCTTGGCGCTCTTCAGTCCTCAAGCTTCCCAGGGAGTTCTCCGCAGCACCACACGCCTCTGCCATTAGGGTCACGAACTCGATGTTACCTTCGCGTGAGAGGAATCGAGCTCTGTTCTCATAGTGATTGCAACCAGCTCTTAGGTCTGCGCGATGATCTTGCGTCAATTGATCCATCGCAAACTCTCCCGCAACAGCTGGAAGCCCCGTCACTAGGGACAAGAGTAGTGGGAGTAACAAAAATCGCCTGTAAGGCATTGGGCCCAGCTTTGGACCTGACATGCACACCTACCTTTCTGCGGACTCATTCAGCCCCGCCTATGTCACCAATATGACATAAAACTGTTACGGAATGTATAAAAAGTTACAGAACAGCTCTGTAACCTTCAGAATCCATACAACTTTAAGATTGATCGCCCGCGCTTTTCAGTACAGGCATACACCCATGACCTGCGCTCAGCTCACCCTATCAAGGGGCGAACTTGAAGATCACTTTACAAAGGCCATTGAAAAGCCTGCGCCTGACAGCCGCCACGCATCGTAGGCGGAAAACACGCCCATTCGATGCGCAATCAGATACTCACCCCACTCGTTGACACGTCTTAACTGCACGGCATGTGCTTCGATGTTTTTTCCATCGGCAGTCACAGGCCGAGCCCAGGGGTTTTTAGTTTTGCCGTACACCCGCTCCATATTCATCTCGACAAGAGTGTCGCGCAGGAGAACGACCTTAGACAGGAACCACTCAGCGGCCAGCCTTTCGGGCTCTTTGCCATTCTCGAGCGAGAATTCAGCCGCAGAACAAGCCTCGGCCAAAAGTGTAACAAAGGCGATGTTACCCTTTCGCGGTAGAAATCGAGCACGATTTTGATAGTGATTGCAGCCTGAGTGCCAATTGCCAGCACCAGAAGCTAACCATGTAGCTCCTTTGGGCACCTTCCCCTCGCTGAACTCGCTGGCGAAAGCGTTGGGAGATATTAAGCTCAACCAAAACAGGATGCAGCCAATGTACACGAACGAATCTCTGGAAGTTCTCTGAAACGTCCTCATTCACTTCCTTTCCGCAGGGTTATCGAAAAGCCTGTCATGATCTTGTTACAGGTCAACACAAATTGTTCTTCTCGAAAGCTGTCTTTGGGACGCTTGCCCTCGCCGATCAGCTCTGTTAGAGCGCGCCACCCATGGCTGAAACATCCCATAGTGAGCGCATGAAGGTGCGTTTGAAGCGCCTCAACCGCTGGGAGAGGCCGTTGCGCGGTGTTGGCGATCGTCTGATAGCCTGGATCAATGCGCTGTTTGTGGACCATGCATTTATTCGGCTGGTGTACCTAAACCGTCACAAAATAACGCCTCGCGCCTGGCGAGCCGCGCAGCCCGCCCCGCATCAGATTCGTGCAATGGCAGCGGATGGAATCCGAACAATCGTCAGCCTTCGAGGAGGGCAAACCTTCGGCTCTCTTCCGCTTGAAAAGGAGGCAATCGCAGCCGCCGGTATGAACTACGACCGTTTTGTGTTGAGGTCACGATCGCTTCCAACCCCTGAGGAGATAGAGGACCTGAAAGCGTTTCTCGACGGGCTCGAGTATCCTGTGCTTTTCCATTGCAAGTCCGGAGCCGACCGGGCGGGCTTCATGTCCGCGATGTACCTGATCTTGCAAGAAGAGACGCCCGTACGCAAAGCAATCAAGCAGCTTTCATCGCGCTACGGGCACATCAAACAGGGAAAGACTGGTGTCCTGGATGCATTCTTTGAGACTTACTTGCAGGATACGAATGGTGAGATCCCCCTGCTGGAGTGGGTCCAGAACCACTATGATCGGGATAAGGTTATGGCGGGCTTTGAGCCGTCAGGCTGGGGCACGCTGATCACAGACGTCCTACTCAGGCGCGAGTAGTCATAAGCGTCCGTGATGCCGCAGGTCACGGTTGCGCTCTTGCCCAAGTTTTGCACTGCGGTATCTTCAGCGCCTCGAAGAAAGGATCCCGCTTATGTCGCTCGCCCATGGCCGCCATCTCGTATCAATACCAGGCCCTTCTGTGGTTCCCGACCGCGTGCTCAGCGCGATGAACCGCGCAATGCCAAATATCTACGAGGGTGCTTTGGTTGAAACCTCGGAGACAGTTCTTGAGGATCTCCCCGGGATTGCCTTGACCAGGGGCAAAGCATTCATGGCGATCACGAATGGACACGGCGCTTGGGAAATGGCTCTTACAAACACGCTTTCCCGCGGCGACAAGGTTCTCGTGCTGGAATCTGGCCGATTTGCTCTTGGATGGGGAGAGATGGGGCGCTTGCTTGGCATAGAAGCTGAAGTGTTGGAAAGTGCGGGCCCCGGTGAACCCGTGGATCCTGACGCGCTTGAGGCGAGACTACGCGAGGACAGCAACCACGAAATTAAGGCCATCCTTGTTGTGCAAGTCGACACTGCGTCTGGTGTTTGGAACGATATCAAAGCACTGCATGACGCAATCGACGCTGCTGATCACCCTGCCCTCTACATGGTGGACTGCATCGCGTCTCTTGGGTGCATGGAGTACCGGATGGATGACTGGGGCGCCGACATCACTGTCGGTGGCAGTCAAAAGGGTTTGATGGTCCCGCCAGGTCTCGGTCTGATCTGGGCGTCGCCAAAGGCACTTGCCGCGCACGAGACGGCCGACCTTAGAACAGCCTATTGGGACTGGACCGCTCGGATGAAAGAGGGGGCTCACTACCTGCGCTACTGCGGCACGCCACCGATCCAACACATCTACGCGATGCGCGAAGCAATCGACATGATCCATGAGGAAGGCTTGGAGAACATCTGGGCTCGCCATCAGGTCTTCGCCGATACAGTTCGCTCAGCGATTGATGCATGGTCCACCCCAAATGGGCTTCAATTCTATGTCGCCAAGCCCTCGAACCGCTCAAACTCCACGACTTCCGTCCGAACCGGTGGGATCGACGCAGTTCGCCTGCGCGCGATCTGCGAGAAACAAGCCGGTTTGACCCTCGGTATTGGATTAGGCGATGATGAAGGGACGACATTCCGGATCGGCCATATGGGTCATTTGAACCCGCCAATGGTTTTGGGAACGTTGGCGACGATCGAAGCTACCTTGGTATCGATGGAAGCACCCATCGCGGGAAGCGGGGTCGCTGCCGCCGCACTAACGCTAGCTCCAGGACTGAACGCCGCGCAGATTCCATGTGGCCAGGTTCAAGGTTTTCGGCCTTAGCGTTTCTGAATTCGTGAGCGGACGCTCGTCTTACGTCACTCCTAGTCGGCCTCGCCTGGGCTGCCGCGCAAGCGCTTGATTTCACCACGTTGTTTCTTGGACGCCAGCCTTCGCCGCTTGGCGCCTAAAGTGGGCTTTGTCGCGATCCGTCGCTTAGGGCGTACTGCTGCGGTGGCAATCAGTGCAACAAGTCGCTCAAGCGCGTCCTCCCGGTTTCGCGCCTGGCTTCGATGGCGATCCGCTTGCAAAACAATCGCACCATCAGCCGTCCATCGCCGCCCAGCCATACGTTTTAACCTGGCCTTCACGTCACCGGGCAAGTTTGGGGACCTTGCTGCTTCAAACCGCAAGACCACGGCCGTCTCCACTTTATTGACGTTTTGCCCCCCTGGCCCCGAAGATCGCGCAAAACTCTCGCTGAGTTCCCACTCAGCGATCGAGATCTCTTCTGTCACACGGATCAATTGTGCGGTCCTCTAGTTGGACGCTAAATCAGCAATCTCTGCCAAAGTCTCAACCCCGCTTGGGATCCGCTCGACAGGTATCGAGGAGAAGCCGAGCCGGAAGCATCGCGCGCCCATGTTTGGCATCGCAAAGAATGGATCACCCGGCTCAATCAAGACCCCACGTTCTAGTGCATGCGACGCGAGACGCTCGCTATTAAGGCTCTCGGGCCCTGTAAGCCAGAAAGACGAGCCACCAAAGCCCGGCGCTTGGGACCAGCCGGGCAAGTGCTGCTCTAGGCTAGCATTCATCGCCTCCCACCGGGCACGATATACCCGATGGATCCGACGTACGAGTACATCATAATGCCCGTTCGCCATAAAAAGTGCTGCCGCCCGCTGATTGTTACCGGGAGGATGGCGAAGCATTAGTCGGCGAAGCGTCCTGAGGCGTTCGATCAACGCAGGGTCTGCAACGATGAACCCCAACCGGAGACCCGGCATCAAGCTTTTGGAGAGCGAGCCAACGTAAAGAACGCGCCCCTCGACATCGAGAGATTTCAGCGCAGGTTGCGGTGTGCCCCGATAGTTCGTCTCGAACTCATAATCGTCCTCAACGATGACCATATCATCGGCGCTCGCGTCCTCGAGCAACGCTTTTCGACGCGCAAGGCTCATGGTCACTGTGGACGGATAGTGATGCGACGGGGTGCAAAAGACGATATCGGCCGGATGAGCGCCCAGGACCATACCCTGGTCATCGACCGGCGCGGTTACAACATTGCCCGATCGTAGCTCCAACATATTCCTCAGATCTGGATAACCGGGATCTTCGATCAAGCATGTGGTTTGCTTATCCACCATGAGAGCAGCGATTAGATAAAGCGCATTCTGCGCGCCTAGCGTGATCAGAATACTTTCAGGAGCGGCCTCTATTCCGCGCCGGGGTAGGATCCGCTCGGCGATCTGTTCCAGTAGAAGAGGGTCATCTTCGCCGTATTGGTCTTGGGTCCAAGCATCCAGCCATCGCTTGCCCATGGCCTGGCGAACGCAGTCGCGCCATTCAGCGATGGGGAAGATCTCGCGATCTACTTGCCCATAGATGAATGGATACGGGACAGATTGCCAGTCGTCAGGTCGTTGTATGAACCGTTGGCCGCCAATTCGCTTTACGATCCTGGGCGCCCAATCGATTGCACCGGTAGCGACTGCGCCCACTTCGGGCTGAGGGGCCAACCCATCAATCGCCATCTCGTCGACGTAAAACCCAGATCGCTCTCGGGCCGAAAGAAATCCTTCCGCGACTAGGGCTTGATAGGCGAGGGTAACCGTATTCCTTGACACACTCAGTTGGCGTGCCATCGCCCGAGTCGAAGGTACGGTTTCACCCGGCTTCAAGCGTCCAGACGCAATCGCTTGCATAAGCACTTCGCGGATCTGTGCTTGGAGCGTCGCAGGACGGGATCGTTCGAGATGATAAAGCGCGTCGCGCATTCTGGCCCAGACAACTTCGAAAAACTGGCCCCACTATTGGTCCAGATATCCTTGATTGCAAGTCTAAGAATTCTGCGGTGCAACAAAGCAAAGGTTAGACCTGTTTCACTCGGTTAAGAAAGCGCTTTGCTAACGGAAGCTGTCGATGCTGTCGCGCGGTAAAGATAATGAATAAATATCGCATGCGCTCAGCCAATTTACCGGTGCTGGCCTGGAAGACCTCGAAAGAACCCGGCCCGTCATCCTAACATAAAGCTTGTGGCCCCGTGCAAGAACGTCTTCTGGACCTATCCGCGAGCCTAGCATGCAGCATAGTCTCAAAAACCATCAATCATAGGAGTCGCGTTATGCATGACATGGAGACCGGCGCCGCCACGATCGGCCGTCCCAACTCGCTCGAAGAGCACTGGATGCCGTTCACCGGCAACCGCGATTTCAAGGAGAACCCACGTCTCCTCGTCGAAGGCTCAGGCATGTACTACACCGATCACAAAGGTGGGTCGGTTATCGATGGATCCTCGGCACTTTTCTGCTCTCCCGCCGGCCACTCACGCCCCGAGATCGCGGAGGCCGTATACAAGCAGTTGAAGACAAACTCCTACACTGCTCCTTTCCAGCTCGGCCATCCGGGTTCATTTGAATTGGCGCGCATGGTCACCAAGCTCCTGCCGGATGAGATGAACCACATCTTCTTCGTGAATTCTGGCTCTGAGAGCATCGATACCGCGCTTAAAATCATCATGGCGTATCATCGCGCCCGCGGCGAAAGCCAGCGGTTGCGCTTTGTAAGCCGAGAGCGCGCCTACCACGGCGTGAACATGGGCGGTGTAAGCCTTGCTGGCATGGTGAAGAACCGCGAGACTTTCCCAGTAACCCTGCCAAACATCGTCACGATCCGTCACACATGGACCGGCAAGGACCTTTTCCATGACGGTCTCCCGGAACACGATGGCATCGAGCTGGCGAACGACCTCGAGAGACACTGCCAGACCTATGGTGGATCTACAATCGCCGCTGTTTTCGTCGAACCGGTTGCAGGCTCCACCGGCACGCTCGTCCCGCCAAAGGGATACCTGGAGCGTTTGCGTCAAATTTGCGATCAGCACGGAATCTTGCTGGTTATGGATGAGGTGATCACCGGCTTCGGACGCCTTGGATCACCATTTGCTCAGCAACATTTCGGAGTTGAAGCAGACATCTGCACCATGGCTAAAGCGCTGACCAATGGCTGCATCCCCATGGGAGCGGTTGCTGTAAAAGATGAGATTTACGAGACGGTCACCGATGCAGCCCCAGACAACGCGATCGAGTTCTTCCACGGCTATACGTACTCTGCCCATCCAGCAGCTTGTGCGGCAGGAATCGCGGCGCAGAAGATCTACGAAGACGAAGGTCTGTTTCAACGCGCTGCCGAGATGGCTCCGTACTTCAAGGACGCAATGATCAGTCTGCGTGACCATGAACTTGTTAAAGACATCCGTACGATCGGAATGATGTCTGGCCTAGAGGTCCATGCGGCACCTGGCAAGCCCGGTCTCAGAGGCCAGGAGATGCAAAAAGCTCTGTTCTGGAACGGATGCCATGTGAAGTTTACCGGGGATACAGCGATTGTCGCCCCGCCATTTGTTGCGGAGAAGGGGCATCTCGACGAAATCGTCGATAAACTGCGTGTGACGCTGGATCAGTTCCTCGACTGACATTCAGCTAAAAGGAGCGCCGCAATGCGGCGCAAGACATTCCCGCGGTCCGAAGCCATCCGGCTGGACCGCGGCGTTGGCCTTAGGGGATCCTCATGCTCCCGGTGATCAGAACTCCGCGATTGCTTTTGCGTCCGCGGGGTCGTGAGGATTTTGAGGCGAGCCTCGCAATGGACCTTGAACCAGGCACAACCCGATGGATTGAGGGACCTTGGGAGGCCCGCGAAACGCATGAGGCCTTCATTCGCGCTCGGATCGACGGTCCCTACCCAGACGGATTGGGATACTGGGTGATTGCAAGAAAGTCTCGACCTCAGGAGTTTCTTGGCTGGGTCTTGCTGATCCCAGAAGATGCGAGAGGGCCGGATGTGGAAATCGGCTGGCGAATGACGACACAAGCTCGCGGGCAAGGCTTCGCCCCGGAAGCTGCTGCAAATCTCCTCTCATACGGATTTGAGACAGTTGGGCTTGGTCGCGTCATCGCCGAGATACACCGTGAGAATACCGCCTCTCGTAGAGTCGCCGAGAAGATCGGGATGCAAGTTGATCGCAAGGTCAAATTGGAGAATCCCCATAGTCTGCTGTACTCGGCAGACTTGAGCTGCGCTGGCGTTCCGATGCATCGACATGCAAGTACTAGATCCCAAGGAGCGCAATAATGCTGTCAACGGTTCCGATCAGAGCTCCAAAACGATTGATGCAGATGGCGAGTAAAGCGCCCAGGGCCGTAACTTTAATCGTCGGCGCAGATCATCCGGTTGCCTTGGAAAGCGCTTATCAAGCAACACGTGTTGGTCTGATCGAGCCCGTCCTCATCGGAAATTCCACCAAGCTTTCCGAACTCGCCGAGGCTGCGAACTGGGACATCAAACCCTTCCAGCAGATTGATGCGACGGGTGACAGCGCTCTTGCCGATGCCGCAGCTCTCGCGGCGGCCGACCTGGCGGTGAAAATCGTTATGAAAGGCCAGGTTCACACGGATGCTCTGATGGGCGCACTTTTGCGCAAGGAAGCCGGCATTCGTATCGGCAAGCGCCTCAGCCACATCTTCCACATGACGTTGCCCGACAAGGATGATCCTTTTCTTATCTCTGACGCGGCGCTGAACGTTGCACCCGACATGAAAACGCTGCAAGCGATAGCCGAAAATATGGTGACTTTGGCCGACAGAATTGGGATCGCGGATCCTCGCCTCGCTGTTCTCTCAGCCACCGAAGAAACACTTCCTCAAATGCCATCCAGCCTGATCGCAGCAGAGCTAACCGAATGGGCAAGAAAAGCGGCTCTGCCAGCTCAGATCGCCGGTCCGCTGGCATTCGATAACGCTGTTTCGCCGGCGGCCGCCGAGATAAAGGGACTGTCGAACCATCCGGTAGCAGGACGATCTCAAGGGGTCATTGTACCAAGTATCGAGGTGGGCAACGCGCTGTTCAAAATGATGGTTTACTTCATGAGCGCTTGTGCCGCGGGCGTGGTTATGGGCGGAAGAATTCCCATTATAGTTACAAGTCGGGCCGATCCACCCGAAGCACGTCTTGCTTCGGCCGCTTTAGCCAGCCTCGTAGTTGACAAGAGTTGAGAGCCGCAGTGCATATGGCCGGGTGGGCGGGCAGTCGGTGCGCCGGAGGCGTGCCGCTGGATCCCCCCCGGCCTTCAAGCCAAGCCGCGGCCCTCTAGGAGGGCATCGATCTCCGGCAAGTTGCCGCGAAAACCGATGTAAGCTTTGTCAGGTTCTTCCCGGCCACCTGCTGAATAGACATGCTTGGCCAAACGCTCGGCAGTTGCCGGATCGAACGGATCTCCTGCCTCCTCAAACGCTTTGAACGCATCGGCATCCATCACTTCGGACCACATGTAGGAGTAATATCCAGCAGAATACCCATCCCCAGAGAAAACGTGCTGGAAGTGAGGTGTTCGATGGCGCATCGGGATGGCCCGAGGCATCTTGATCTTTTCCAACGTGGCCTGTTCGAAGGCACGCCCGTCGAACGCATCCCCGTCAGACAAAGTGTGCATTTCAAGATCAACTAGAGCTGATCCCGTGTACTCAACCGTCGCGAAGCCTTGATTAAAAGTGTCTGCCGCTTTGATCTTCTCAATCAAGGCCATCGGCATCGCTTCTCCCGTCTCGTAGTGTCGGGCGAATTCGGCCAAAACCTCTGGCACGCTAAGCCAATGCTCATAAAGCTGACTCGGCAACTCGACAAAGTCTCGCGCGACATTGGTCCCTGAAATACGTGGATAAGTCACATCCGAGAGCATTCCGTGGAGCGCATGACCGAACTCGTGAAAAAGGGTGCGAGCGTCATCGAAGGTCAACAGCGTCGGCGAACCCTTTGCAAAATTGCAGGTATTCAGGATGATTGGTCGCTCTGGCTGCTTTAGCTTCTCCTGCCCGCGATAGGCCGACATCCATGCTCCGGACCGTTTTGACGGTCGAGCGAAGTAATCTCCGATAAACAGAGCGACGTGATCGCCATTCTTAGTCACTTCCCAGGCGCGCGCATCAGGGTGATGCAAAGTAAGTCCTTCAACCTCTTGAAATTCAAGGCCAAACAGACGCCCCGCGACTGAGAACGCCGCCAATATCATCGCATCCAGGGTCAGATAAGGCTTCGTTTCAGCCTCATCGAGATCATAGGTCTTCTTCCTCAACTTCTCGGCATAGTGACGCCAATCCCATCCTTCTATTTGGATGTTCGCACCCTCTTCAGAGGCCAATGTCTGCAGCGCTTCGGCCTCTTCCTGAGCGCGCGCGAGAGCAGGCTCCCAAACAGCCATAAGAAGCTCCCGTACATTGTTTGGGTTCTTTGCCATCTGATTGTCTAATTTGAACGAGGCAAAATCCTGGAAACCCAGTAACTTCGCGCGTTCGACTCTGAGCGTGATCGTCTCCTCAATCAGTGGCCAGTTGGTCTCCTCCCCACGCGCAATCCAAGCCTTCCAGGCGATCTCACGCAGATCGCGACGATCTGAGAAAACAAGAAATGGCTCGACGGACGACCGGCTGAGTGTGATCACGTAACCCTCAGCATCGCGGGTCTCCGCCTCTGATTTTGCTTGTGCAACCAAGAACGCAGGTAAACCGTCCAGGTCGTTTTCCCCCAAGGTCATAGACCAATCGGCTTCATCCTTAAGGACGTTTTGAGAGAACTGAGTCCCCAGTTCCGACAGACGCGCTTGGATATCAGCGATCCGCTGGCGGTTTTTCTCATTCAACCTTGCCCCTGCCCGCTCAAAGCTTTCGATGTAGAGCTTCAAAACACGTGCCCGTTCGGTATCGAGCCCGTCTTTTGGCACAGCAAAAACCCGGGCTGCTAAATCTTGATTCAACATCACAGACGAGGAGTGGCGTGAAAGAAGAGGCGCGATCTCGCGCTCAATCGTTTGCAAGTCTTCGTTGGTGTGGCTTGAGCTTAGGTTGAAAAATACGGCACAGATCTTGTCCAACGTTTCTCCGGCTCGCTCCATAGCTTCGATCGTATTGATGAAGTTTGCCGGCGTTGGATCTCCGGCAATCTCAAAGATCTCCTCCTTGTGAGACGCAATTGCAGCATCGAACGCCGGTCGGTAGTGCTCGATCTTGATCTTACCGAACGGCGGCACTTCAAACGGGGTATCCCAGTGCTCCAGAAACGGGTTTGCCATGCTTATCTCCCTAAAACCGCTGAGGATGGCCGCGCTGCGATCCTGTCGCGCCATGCCGATAGATTGTCCAGACCCTCGGGGATCTTATACTTAATGATCCGGGTGAAACCCATCGCAACAAAGGCTGTTACATCTGCGATCGTCATTCGATCAGCTGCGAGATAGTCTCGCCCCGCTAGCCGATCATCAAGCATTCGCAAGTGCCCCTCGATCCGGCTTCGATTGATTTCCCCCCACTCTGGCACTTGATCTTCCAGGACCGCCAGGTGCGGGTTTGTATGACGAAAACACTGCCCAGCAGCAGCCCAAAGACCAAACTCAACCCGCCTCTGCCACATCTCGATCTCTGCCATCTCCTGTGGGCTCGTTCCAAACATATTCGGTTCAGGGTGGAGCGCTTCGACGTATCGAGCGATGACAACCGTCTCAGTCAGCACGCTGCCGTCGGAGAGTTCCAACGCCGGACAAATTGCTTGGCCAACCTTGTCTAGATACTCTTGGCTCTTGTGCTCATTCGCCATCAAATCGACCAGTTTTCGTGGGATCGAAACGCTCTTCTCTGCCAAAAAGAGGTTCAATCGCATCGGGTTGGGCGCGCGTGGTTGGTCGTAGAGGAGAACAGGAGTCGGTAGGGTCATTTGCACTTCTACAGCGTTTTCCTAAAGTTATTGCCGCCCGTCGTGAAATCCAAGGTTACCAAAACGAAAACTTGAACCTGCTCATAGGCCGATCAAGATCGGTGACACTAAAGATTGGAGGCGGCCATGTCGCTGACGAAAAGGACACTTTTCAGTTTCACGCTCTATTACATCGCATTGATCATTGTCACGATCGTCATTGGAATGCTGTTGGAAGCCTACACCGAGATCGATCCTCCGAGCAGCATTGGTATTGTCATTTTCCTCGCGGCGGTCGTCGGTGCGGGCGGAAAGCTTGGCGAGCACCTTTCCCAGATGCCAACGTCGGGAGCACTTTGGGGCTTGTCGTTCAAACTGATGCTCACAAGTTTCGTCGTCAGCGGCGCGATGTTCGCGGCGATCGTCGGTATCATCGTTTCATTGGACCCTTCTCACGCGACGGGGTTTGAGTTCCTGTTTACTCTAGATCCAACAACCCTGGCTCTTATCGCAATGATAGTTGGCCTTGTTTATCTTCTAGTGGCTCGCGTCATGCTGCCGATCGGCATTAAATCGGGGTTGAAGAAGCGAACGCGATAGGCTTGCCGCCCGAGTCCTCCGGCGATATAGCTGCGCGGACTGAATGAGGTTCGCGCATGTTCGCCCACCGCCACCTGCTTGGCATTGCACCGCTCTCTCCACAAGACATCACTCAGATTCTCGACCTGTCAGACAGATACGTCGACTTAAATCGTCAGGGAGCGAAGCATGTTGATCGATTGAGCGGACGCACGCAGATCAATCTCTTCTTTGAAAGTTCGACCCGAACGATGGCGAGCTTTGAGATCGCGGGAAAACGTCTCGGCGCCGACGTGATGAACATGAACGTGCTGGCAAGTTCAATGAACAAGGGTGAGACGCTGATAGACACAGCCGTGACTTTGAACGCAATGCACCCAGATCTGCTGGTTGTAAGACATCAAAACTCGGGCGCTGTAGACTTGCTTGCCCAGAAGGTTAACTGCGCAGTTCTGAACGCGGGCGATGGCAGGCATGAGCATCCAACCCAAGCGTTGCTTGACGCCTTGACAATCCGTCGTCGCAAAGGGCGGCTGCATCGGCTCACGATTGCAATTTGCGGTGATATCGCGAACTCCCGCGTTGCAAGGTCAAACATCCTCGCGCTGCTCAAAATGGAGAATCGGGTTCGCGTTATTGCTCCGCCAACTCTACTTCCCAGCGGAATCGATCGGTTCGGCGTCGAGGTCTTCACCAATATGGAAGAGGGTCTCGCGGACTGCGATGTGGTTATGATGCTCCGAATCCAGAATGAGCGTTTAACCGGCGCTGCGATACCTTCCACACGCGAATACTACCATCGCTATGGGCTTACCCGGGAAAAGCTGGCATTGGCGAAGCCTGACGCCATCGTTATGCATCCTGGCCCAATGAACCGAGGGGTCGAGATCGACGCTGAAGTTGCCGACGATTCAAAGCGATCCGTCATTCCAGAGCAGGTCGAAATGGGAGTTGCAGTTCGCATGGCGATGCTAGATCTACTGGCTCATAACTTGGAGAAGGCAGAGTGATTTCCCATCTCCTGAACGCCCGTCTGATCGACCCGATGACTGGTTACGATGGCCCAGGCGCCCTGCGGATTGCGAATGGCCAGATCGACGATGTCATCAAAGGTCCCTCGCCAGATGTAGCGGGTTTGGACTGCGATGGAAAAGTTCTCGCTCCCGGCCTCGTCGATATGCGCGTTTTTGTCGGCGAACCCGGCGCTCGACATCGCGAGAGCTTCAGAACAGCGGGAGCGGCAGCAGCAGCAGGTGGCGTTACAACTTTTGTTGCTCAACCGGACACGACCCCCTGCCTAGATGATCCAGCCCTTGTTCAGTTTGCCTTAAACCGAGCACGCGAGGCCGCGGAGATTAAGATCCATGTCATGGGTGCTCTCACAAAGGGGCTAGAGGGCAAGCAAATGAGCGAGCAGCAGTTTCTGCTCGACGCAGGTGCTTTAGGGCTCAGCGATGGCGATCATGTTATCCCCTCTGCGAAGGTTTTACGCGCCTGCATGGCGTATGCGAAAGGCCTTGATGCGCTGATCGCTCCGGCAACGCAGGACCCCAGTCTTTCTAACGGCGCCTGTGCAACTTCTGGGGAGATGGCATCGCGCCTGGGCCTACCTGCGGCTCCTGCAGTCGCCGAGCAAATCGCTCTGCAGCGCGATCTTGCCTTGGTCGCCAATACAGGTTGTCGCTATCATGCAGCTCAGCTCTCCACGGCAGGCGCCTTAGCACCTCTCTCGCGCGCGCGGTCGGAAGATTTGGATGTAACGGCTGCAACATCGATCCATCATTTGACGTTGAATGAGCTTGATATCGCCGAGTATCAAACCTTCTTCAAAATCACGCCACCACTTCGAAGCGAAAGCGATAGGATTGCGATGATCGAAGCCGTTAGGGTGGGCGAGATCGATGTTATCTGCTCTTCTCACAACCCCCAGGACGAGGAAGCAAAGCGCCTACCCTTTGAGGAAGCGGCCAGCGGCGCCGTTGGGCTTGAAACCTTCCTTCCCGCGTGTCTGCGTCTGGTCCATGCGGACCAGATAAGCCTCTTGCGTCTTTTCGAATGCGCCTCGCTAAGACCGTCCCAACGCCTAGGGTTAGACAGCGGTCGCTTGGTTCCCGGCGCCCCGGCGGACCTGCTGCTTTTCGATCCCGAAGCACCCTTTGTTTTAGATCGCGAGAAGTTGAGTTCGAAATCCAAAAACACCCCATTTGACCGACAACGGATGCAAGGCAAAGTGCTAGGCACCTGGGTTAATGGAAAACGGGTCTTCGGAGGCTGAAATGCTTCATGAGATCATGGGTATTGAGCGCGCCCTGCCTTGGCTGCCCGGAGCACTGGCATGTGGCTACCTAGCCGGATCGATTCCGATGGGTCTCGCCGTAGCAAGGCTGTTTTCTCTGCCCGACCCACGCAACATCGGATCTGGAAACATCGGAGCAACCAACGTTCTTCGCACGGGAAACAAAGCAGCGGCAGCAATTACCTTACTGCTGGACGCGTCAAAGGGGCTGCTCGCTGTGCTCTTCTTTCTTGGTTGGGGCGATCTGGCCGCACAGGCAGCTGGGCTCGGCGCTCTGATCGGTCACTGCTTTCCAATCTGGCTCGGGTTTCGCGGCGGCAAGGGTGTCGCCACTTTTCTCGGCGTTCTCCTCGGTTTGTTTTGGCCGGCAGGACTACTCGCGTGTCTGACGTGGCTCATCGTTGCGGGGATCTTTCGCATCTCTTCAGTGGCAGCTCTCGCGTCTAGTCTCAGCGCGCCTATCTGGCTTGCCATTTTAGATCGTTGGGAAGCCGTATTGGTCATGATCTTGATCGCTCTGCTCGTCTGGGTGCGCCATGCTGCAAACATCCGCCGGGTGATCGCCGGAGACGAACCTCGTATTGGCAAATCATCCTAGATCCCTATTCCCGTCCCGCTCAAGTACCCCGAGAGGTTATGCGGAAGGTGCTCCTCTGGGCGTAGCTTCAGAGCCTACCGCCATCAAAAACGCTAAAATGCAGACTCAAAGATATATCGGATAGATATCCCGAGATCGCGAAGAGATGCTTCCACGACAGTATATCGGACACAAGGCGCTGCCTCTTCCGGCGCCGAATACAAAGATATTCTGGGAGGTCTCAATGAAAATGAAGTTTCTCGGCGCCGTCTCGGCCGTCGCCCTTTTGACCGGCGTGCAGGCCGCTCAGGCGGATGAGCCGATTAAAATCGGTGTGATGGCCACGCTTGAAGGCACCTATACCGTCCTCGGCGAAGATGGTGTTCGCGGTGTCAAAACCGCGCTCGCCGCATTCGGCGGCAAGGTCGCTGGCAGAGACATCGAGCTGGTCATCCAGTCGACGGATGCCTCTCCGGACAGCGCGGTACGCGCAGCGCGGAAACTGGTGGAACAAGACGGCCTGGACGTCGTCGTTGGCCCACTCTCTGGCTCGGAGGGGATCGCTATCCGCGACTACTCCAAAACGCAGCCTCAGACCACCTTCATCAACGGCTCATCCGGCGCGCAGGAGACCACATACGTTAATCCGTCGGACAACTTCTTCCGCTTCAACTCCGACGGCGCTCAGTGGTCTTGGGGCCTTGGCAAGTATGTCCATGATGTGAAGGGCTATGAGACGGTCGCGACCATCGGCGAGGACTACTCGTTCATCTACACCCAAGTCTTCGGCTTCGCGCTCGATTTCTGTCAAGCGGGCGGAGAGATTACTGAGCGTTTCTGGGTTCCTCTGGGAACCAAGGATTTCGGATCGATCATCGCAGCGCTCCCAGATGACGTCGATGCCATCTATCTCGGTCTTGGCGGCGGGGACGCTGTAAACTTCCTCAACCAGTATCAGCAAGCTGGCGGGGATGCGAACCTGATCGGTGGGTCGATCATGGTGGATGGCACGGTTCTGAACTCAAAAGGCGACGCCAAACGCGCCCTTATCGGCACACCATCGGCTGGACCACAAGCTGATACCTGGGACGATCCGACCTGGAAGGACTACGTGAAACTCTACCAAGACAGCTTCCCACCCGAGGAGCGTTTCCCAGCGCCGTCCCTTTTGTCGACGCTTTACTACAACAACATGTCGGCAACCCTCACATGCTTGAACGAGGTCAATGCAGATCTTTCAGATGGGCACGCAGCATTCCGCCAGTGTTTGGCTAACCTCGAGCTCGACAGCCCAGTTGGCAAAGTCTCACTTGATGGCAACCGCCAGGCAGTTGCAGCAACCTTCATCTCCGAGGTCATTGAGAACGAAGACGGGAACCTGGTGAACAAGTTCATATCACTTGATCCCGCCGTGCCTCAGAACTTGGGAATCTCGGAAGAGAAGTTCGCATCAATCGGCTTGCCAAGCCGAGAGAACCCAGTTTGCAAGAAAACCTACTGAACCCAGTTTTCTCCCGGTCCGGGCGGCAACGCCCGGACCAAATTCACGATCTGTCGCGATCCTCTTGAGAGCAGGCAGCGATGACCCTCATCACTTATCGAACCCGTGTTCATTTCGCCGATGGCGTCCTCGAGGAGGCTCTTCGTTCTGAAATGGAGCTAAACGGCAAGAAACGACCTTTGATCGTTGCCGAGGAGCCGCATCTAAGTGGCGATATGTCGGACCGGTTTTTATCGAGCTTTCCGATACGGGCCCGAGCCGAGTGCTTTTCTGCGGTCCCGCACCGCGCGAGCGAGACAGCAGCGCATGCGATCGCCCAGCTCTACAAAGATGCGAAATGCGACCTGCTGATCGCCTATGGCTCGAACCGAGCAATGGATCTTGCGAAAGTTGCTCGGATCGCAATTGCCTATGATGAACCAATAGAGGCACTCTCCGCGGAAGAAGGTGGTGCACAACGGATCTCAAATCTGCTCCCAGACCTTTACTCGATCCCGAGCATCCTAGGCTTTGCTTCAGCGATTACGGACTATACTAGAGTAAAGCTCGACAAAGGTGGCCAGGTCCTTCTCTCGTCGCGGCACCTGATCCCGACAGTCGCTATATGCGACCCTACCCTAACACTCGGCGCATCACCCGAACAAAGCGCTTGCGCGGCCGCAGGTATACTGGCCCGCAGCGTCGACGGATATCTTTCGCCGGGTTACAATCCCCCTGCCGAAGGCTTGGCGCTTGATGCTCTGAGGCGCGTCGTCAAAAATGTCGATCGTGTCGTTCATCACGACGACCTTGGCGCTCGACGTGAGATGATGGCGAGTGGCTTAAACAGCTCCCTGTCGCTGCATAACGGCCCCCGCGCAGTGCATGCTATTTGCAACGCAGTCGCCGCCGTATCTGCTTTTCCAATTGATCCAAGTGCCTTGGGCGGTGTTTTAATCCCTCAGATCGCCCGTGCATATGAGAACGTGGATGGCATCAGGACTGCCGACGTCCACCGAAGTCTTTGCCTGCCAAAAGGCGAAGCGTTGAGCAGCGGCCTGGCAAACATTGTCTCCAAGCTACCCTTAGCGCAGAGCCTTCGCGAACTTGGCGTGTCGGGAAACAGCCTTGAACGCGCGGCAGCTCTCGCTGCGAACGACCGTGCGATCGCAAACGCACCGATCCACCTCGACCAAAGCGCTATTCTCGGGATGCTCGAGACAGCCTTCGGACAGCTGCCCGTTCGAAAAACCGCCCACGGCTGATCAAGCTTCAAGGGCCCACAACGTAACCTATAGTCTCATATAAACACCAATTTGGTTGCCAAAGCATCCGAATCGGCCTCAAAATTCGGAACAGAGGTTGCAGTGCTCCGGCTAAAGCAGCCCACCGAAAGGGAGGATATGCTGATGGCGAGAGCAATCTCGGTTCATCATGGCTCGTTTGGGCGCGCGACGCTCTACGAATTAAACAAGCCACTGATTACGCACGCGCATCGCGAAGGCCATTTGATCTTTTATCTTGGTGGTAGCAAAGCTCGGATCCGGGTCGGCGAAGTCGATCTGTTGCTGGACGAAAATCAGGGGGTCGCGGTTAGTCCGTGGGAACCTCATAGTTTCACACCGGTGAATGAGAATGAAGATTGCTATCTTCTAACGCTCTACATCAAACCGATGTGGTTCCTAGAGAACTCGCGCTCTGCCGAGTTTGCTTTGAACTTCGGTACGCCCAGCGTGGCAATGACCCCAACAGTTGAGATGTGGGTTGGGCGCCTCACCTCTGTCTTGCTCGATGATCAGCCTTCTGATCGGTTCGATGGATTTCTTTTTGAGACGACGCGCGCCTGTTTTGACCAGTCCTGGCAAGGCATTAACGAACGATCATGCCTTCGGAACATTCAGCAAAGGTTCAACGACTTCCGTGTCCGCCGGTCGCTCCGGGTTATGCAGGAGAATTATACAGAGGATACCGGAATAGATGATCTCGCACGGGAGGTCGGCCTTTCCAGACCGCACTTTTTCAAGCTTTTCAAAATGCAAACCGGGATCACACCAAACCTATATCTCAATACGCTCAGAGCCGAGCACGCGATCGAAGATTTGATGACCTCTTCGACTTCGGTGACGGAGATCGGCTTAAACCTGGGGTTCTCTAGCCAAGCAAGTTTTACGCGTTTTTTCACATCGAACGTGGGAATCCCGCCGACCGACTATCGCCGGGTAGCCCATTTCGTCTGACCGACGATGTGAGCTTTTGCCGATCCGAGGGCACTCGATCAGACGCTAAGATACGTCCGTATCACCGCGCCGATTTAGCCTCGCTTGACCGAATTCGAGGAACTCAAAGTTGATGAGCGCTTTCGCCCGCCGTCATCCGATCTGGACCGCGATCATCGTGATTGCAGCAGCCGTTCTGCTTTGGATGATTTTTGCACTCTGGCCAGCTTGGCTAACCGACCTGATCGGCAAGAAGAAGGTTTTCCTGAACGCGCTCTTTAACG
>JBCDAQ010000062.1:0-18682 GCA_039185285.1 Pseudomonadota bacterium | reverse complement strand
GTGAGGCTCACCGGCTGTGATCAGCGCGGATTACAGGCAAAAGCATAGCGGCGGATGAGGAACATCCGCCGCAGATCAGGCAAAGCCCCTTTAGCCAAGGATAAGATCCGCGGTGTTATCAAAAGAGCTCGTGGCGAAAAGATCATCGGAGAATGAGGCGTCCGGCAGAGGGTCGAGAACGGCCTGGTTCGCAAGCTCATCGAAAGAGCGATCAGCGCTTTTTGCAAGACCTGCCGGGAAAAGATCGATATCGTCCGGGTGATCATAAAGGCTGTCGCGAAACTCAAACGTGTCCCCGACACCGCCGCCACCCATGACGACCATCTTGTATTCGTGTGTTTCTTCTGCAGCTTCGTTGGTGTGGCCAACTCCATAGATGTCGTCGACTGTTTTGTCGTGCACGGTTTCAGTGATCGGCGCGAATTCTGCGATAAATGGCTCCATCTGGATGCCCTCCTGAGTAAGGTCGGTTCAGCCGGTTGATCGGCTCGTCTGGGGCAAAGATGACGCCCCTGCGTATCGCTATGATGTCGCGCGCTGTCTCAATTGTATCGAGCCGGTTGATCTGGTTGCTCTCGCGTCTTCGAATGGCTTTGACCAGGTTCTCGCCGTGGCGCTGGCTTCTGGGGTTCTGGCTGGTCTCCATTCGATGGAGGTTAAGATGCGCCAGAACGCCTCTCACATTAGCTTGCCGTGGATTGTCCCATTCGCGCTGACGTCAGAGAAGATCATGGTTAGTTGCTGCTAGACGCTGACTACGCTTCAGCACTGGCAGCAGACCCATATCGGCCAAGCGATCTCCCAACCGGCGCTTGGGGCAGCGGGCATGCGTTCTTTTGTGTCGACCAATCCAAATCTGGGCGACAAGATATCTGAGTAATCTTATCGGATTGACAAGTCTGAGTGAATCACTCAGGCTTCAGAGCTCCAGCCACTTCGCGCTCTCCTTGCGAAATAGCCCGAGCCTTCAGGTTTTCCTTCAGGTTGTTAGGAGCGTGTCATGGGCGATCCGAGCGGATGCAATGAACCGAACATGCAGAAGAGGAAGAAGGACGACGCCCGGCTGGGAACGCCGTTGTTCCGGAGCGTTCGGACCCGTGGATTCTGGACCGTCGGGGTTGAGCACCACGAGATCTCACGATGAAGTGCGAACCTTCTCCATCTGGGTCTCGCGCGCCGATCGAAAGCGAAGCGCAGAGACCGACTTACCTCGCCCAGGATTTGCTCCAGGGGGGCAGTGTGGCGATGATCCAACTCGACGATCAGACCTATACCCTGCGGCTCACGCGGCAGGGCAAACTTCTGTTGACGAAATGAGTGCAGCGCAACCTCCGCGCGGAGCAGCACCTGTTGGTTATCTCTACGAGCTGCCATTCCTTGAAGCAGCGGCTGTTCAGTATTTCCGCCTCTGGTGCGCCGGGCCGGCTCATCAGGAGGAGGTCTGGAATGATTTCGCCTCCACCATCGGTCCGCATGAAGGTCGTCAGGCGTTGAGCAGTCTAGAGGAGCTTTGTGCCCTCATTGCAGAACGGCGGCGCAGGCCGCTGATGCGCCATCCAGTGCACTGCAAACTCCTGGGCGCTGACGAAGCGGTTCTGGCCAATCTTATCGGGGCGGCAGCGGATGGCACTGAACATGAGGCGCTCTTGTTTGCCGCGCTGATGGTCGATGGCCAGCGCACCCTCTCAGCCGTCCGGATCGCCGAACGCTTCGCGAAATCACTAACCCTTATGAAGACGCAATGCGACGGACCGCAGGTCGGACCTTTGCATCACGAAAAACCCCTTTCCAATCGCCTACACTAAGAGGATGACACGATGAAACCGACCAAATTGGCCATGGCAGCCTTTGCTACCGCACTGGCCTTACCGGCTCATGCGGCTGACAAAGCTGCCGTTGTTGCGAACTACGCTGACATTGCAGAGGCAGGCTATGCTGATAGCCTTGTCACCGCTCAGACTCTGCAATCGGCAGTGAACGCGCTGATCGCTTCGCCATCGGCCGAGGCTCTGCAGGCCGCGAAAGACGCCTGGCTAGCCTCTCGAGTGCCATATCAGCAGACCGAGGTTTTCCGCTTTGGCAATGCAATCGTCGATGACTGGGAAGGCAAAGTGAACGCCTGGCCGTTGGACGAAGGGCTGATTGACTATGTTGATGCCTCTTATGGCGGCCCGACCGAGGAGAACGAATTCGCGGCGCTCAACGTTGTCGCCAATGCTAAGTTCACCCTGTCAGGCAAAGAGATCGACGCGACCAACATCACGCCGGACCTGCTTGAGAGTGTTCTGCACGAAGCCGATGGGATCGAGGCGAACGTCGCGACCGGCTATCACGCCATCGAGTTTCTCCTCTGGGGCCAGGATTTGAATGGCCATGGGGTTGGCGCGGGTAACCGTCCCTGGACCGATTACGCGAAAGGCGATGCTTGCACCGGCGGCAACTGTGATCGCCGTGCGGACTACCTGAAAGCAGCAACTGATTTGCTAGTGACGGATCTCGAGTGGATCACCGCGCAGTTCGCCGAAGGTGGAGAAGGCCGCAAAACACTTACCGATGATCCTGCTGCCGGGGTGGTTGCGATCCTCACCGGCATGGGCTCGCTTTCCTATGGCGAGCAGGCGGGAGAGCGCATGCGTCTCGGCCTAATGCTCAACGACCCAGAAGAGGAGCATAGCTGCTTCGCCGACAATACCCACAATGACCACTTCTATGACGGGCTGGGCATCCGGAACGTCTATCTCGGCAGCTATACCCGGGTGGATGCACGTGTTGTTTCGGGCGCATCGCTATCAGAACTGGTAAAGGCGTCGGACCCAGATCTGGACACGGAAATGCGGACAAAGCTTGACGCAACGGTCCTGGCGCTCGGAGCGATAAAGACTGCCGCTGAGGCGGGCTTTAAATACGACCAGATGCTCGAGCGTGGGAATGACGCGGGCGAGGCTTTGGTCATGGGCGGCGTTAATGCGCTGATTGATCAGACCCGGTCAATCGAGCGGGTCGTGTCTGCCCTGGATCTTGATCAGATCGCTTTCGAGGGCTCTGACAGTCTGGACAATCCGTCGGCCGTTTTCCAGTGATCGAAGGCCTGTGATGATCATCTGCTCCTGCACGCAAATCTCCTCCACCGACATCTCGCGAGCTGTCGAATGGATGCTTGCGGCGGATCCGCACGTGGTTATCACAGCCGGTAAGGTCTACCGTGCCCTTGGGAAAAGACCGGTCTGCGGCGGCTGTGCACAGCTTTTTGTCGCCGCAGCCTATGAGTCGGCTGAAACCGGCCTCCCCATGGAACTGCGCAATCTGCGCGCTGCGACACAGGGATACGAAAGCGATGTTGAGGAAAGGCGCGAAAGCATCCTTTGATCGTGGATCATGGCGTCTGCTTTTTGGCAAAACATTGAGACTGATCGCATTGCCGATCACGGCTGCACTAGCTGCCGCCTCTTTGCCGGTTCTTGCCCTGACCGCATTCAGCGACATCGAGGATGACGTTCATTTGCCGGTTTTGCCACGCACTGGAAGCGAGACTGCCCGGATTGAGGCTGTCGTGGCGCCAACGTCCGACTTCTCGGCACCGGAGAGGTTCGAAGGCCTCCCAGCAGGCGCAGCCACAGTTCGGGCGCGCAACATGCGCGATGCTTTCTCGCAAGCCTCTGGCAACATCTCTTTTGAAGGCGAACTGAACTTCAAGGTTGGCAATGGTCTCTTCCGCAAGGTCTGGGTCTCTGCACCTTCGTCGACCCGCGCCTCAGACGGTCTGGGGCCGCTCTATAACGCCCGGTCCTGTCAGCGCTGCCATCTAAAGGACGGTCGCGGCCATCCGCCAGAGGGGCCGGACGATACGGCGATCTCGATGTTCCTCCGGGTCTCGATCCCCGGCGGTCCGGAAGACGGGATCGCAGAGATTGAGGATTACATCGCTGCCCGACCTGAACCAACCTACGGTGAGCAGCTGCAAGACTTTGCCTTGCCGGGGCACAATGCCGAGTATCGCTTCGACGTCAAGTACGAGGAGATTGAAGTTTCCCTGTCGGATGGTGAGACCGCTTCGCTTCGCAAACCAACATATCGAGCGCTGGATCTTGGTTACGGACCCTTGCACCCAGAGGCCATGCTTTCGCCGCGCATCGCTCCCCAGATGATCGGGCTTGGATTGCTCGAAGCGATCCCTGCAAGAGATATCCTCGCGCTCGCTGATCCGGACGATGCGGATGGCGACGGTATCTCTGGTCGACCCAACATAGTCTGGTCGTTGGAGTACGAGCAGCCAATGCTGGGCAGGTTCGGTCTGAAGGCCGGTACGCCAACCGTGCGTCATCAATCGGCGGGTGCTTTTGCCGGAGATATCGGCATCTCAAATCCGCTCTTTCCGGCGGGTGCTGGAGAATGCACCGCTGCACAGACCCGCTGTTTGGCCGCACGGGATGGCGCTCACGAGGCGGAAGACGGTTTTGAGGTCAGCAACGAGGGGCTCGAACTCGTCACATTCTACAGCCGCAATCTAGCCGTTCCCGCGCGTCGAGATGTCGGCGATCCGCAGGTCCTCCGCGGCAAACAGGTCTTCTACGAGACCGGATGCATCGCCTGCCACACACCGAAGTTCGTCACCCATCGTCTGACTGGAAGGGATGAGCAGAGCTTCCAGCTGATCTGGCCTTATACGGACATGCTGCTGCACGATATGGGCGAAGGCCTCGCCGACAATCGACCTGAAGCACGCGCCACAGGCCGCGAATGGCGTACTCCTCCGCTATGGGGAATTGGCCTGACGGAAACTGTTAACGGTCACACCTACTTCCTGCATGATGGTCGCGCCCGCAATTTGCTTGAAGCCGTTCTTTGGCATGGCGGTGAGGCGGAAGCGCAACGGGATGCCGTGGTCTCGATGCCTAAAGTTGATCGTGACGCCTTGATCCGCTTTCTGGAGAGCTTGTGATGCGCTTCCTGCTTGCAACCATAGTTACTCTTTCGCTCGCGCTCCCGGCAGCTGCAGATCCAGTCCGGCTCGTTGATCAGGCACTCAGCCGCCACGTTCTGCCGGGCTTTGCGATGCTTACCGAGAGAACAAGCGAGCTCGCATCAGCGGCAGCAGCAGATTGCAAGCCGGACTCAATCAGTCTTCGAAAAACCTACGGCGCTGCTTTCGATGCTTGGCTTGGCGTAAGCCATCTCCGTTTCGGCCCTACAGAGGTCGACAGTCGCGGCTTTGCGCTTGCGTTCTGGCCGGACCCGCGCAGCAAGACATCAAAAGCACTGCGTCAACTCATCCAAGTTGAAGACCCCATTATTTTGTCAGCGCAGGACTTCGCCACACTATCCGTCGCCGCCCGTGGCTTCTATGCGATGGAAAGAATGCTCTACGATCCGGCCATTCAGGCGACGGGCACTGACGAGTACAGATGCCAATTGACGGTTGCGATTGCGCGAGACATTGCTTTGACAAGTGCGCTTATCGAGGACGACTGGAACACCAACTACGCTCCCCTATTGATCGCCGCAGGTCCCGGCAATGCGACCTACGCGACACCGCGTGAAGCCGTGAAGGAGTTGTTCAAGGCCTTGACTGGTGGCTTGCAGTTCACTGCCGAACTGCGGCTGGGACGCCCGTTGGGCACTTTCGACCGACCTCGGCCGAAGCGAGCCGAGGCGCGGCTTTCAGAACGTTCCCTCCGGAATGCTGTTCTCTCCGTCAAGGCCAACGGCAACCTGGCCAAGATTCTCGCGGAAGAGCATCCCAACATCGACGTTGCACTTGCTCAGGCTGTTGAGCTGATCGAGGTGCAAGCCCGCGATCTGGATCCGATTTTTGCGATGGTCTCGACGCCGAGCGATCGCATCAAGGTCGAGATCTTCCAGCAGTCGATAAATGAGGTCCGCGCGATCATCGGCGGCGAACTCGGTCCTGCTTTGCAGGTGGCGCAAGGCTTCAACGCGTTGGATGGGGACTAAGATGGCCAGCCGGCGACAGTTCTTGGGCAGTCTGCTGGCTGCCGGGTTTGCGCCGAGCCTCACTTGGGCAGATGCGCGATCACCAAGCTTCCTGTCCGCTGCGAAACGACGAGATGGTAGCTTTCATCTGGTTGGCCTCGATGAAGCTGGTCGAGAACTTTTTGTCTTGCCGCTTCCCGGGCGCGGCCATGCGGCCTGCGCGCATCCCGTCCGCCCAGAAGCCGTCACCTTCGCGCGGCGCCCGGGCACGTTCGCGATCGTGCTTGACTGCGCGAGAGGAGAAACAATTGCGGTCTTGGCGAGCCCGAAGGATCGACACTTCTACGGCCATGGCGTCTTTTCACGGGATGGCAGCCTCCTCTTCACCACCGAAAACGCCTATCAGCTCGGAGAAGGCCGTATCGGGATCTGGGATGCAAGGCGGGGTTACCAGCGGGTCGGTGAACTTTCTTCGGGTGGCGTTGGTCCCCATGACATCCGCAGGCTTCCCGGCACGGACACTCTGGTTGTTGCCAATGGAGGGATCGATACCCATCCGGAAACCGGTCGCGAGAAACTGAACCTGCCGACCATGCGCTCTAACCTCACCTATCTTAGCGGCGACGGATCGGTGCTGGAGCAAGCCGAGCTTCGAGAGGAGTATCGACTAAGCTCGATCCGCCACTTGGCGGTGTCCAAAGATGGTCTCGTCGCGTTTGCTTGCCAATGGCAAGGATCGTTAGGTGCAGCCCCGATGCTTCAAGGCATACACCGCTTGGGCACGGATTTGCGGCTAATTCACCTCCCCTCTGATGCAGGGTCGCTCCAAGGTTATGCGGGAAGCATCGCAGTTTCAGAGAATGGCCAGATGGTTGGCGTGACGTTTCCGAGAGCGAACCGTTATGCGCTTTGGAGAAGTGGTGGTGCTGACTTGGGCGAGTTGCACCAGTTAAACGATGCCTGCGGAATCGCTGCTTCGTCCGCAGGCTTTGCCGTTACATCTGGGAGTGGTCAAATCTTGGACCATTCGATTCAAAGTCGTCGCGAACTGCGGAAAACGGACTTCGTTTGGGACAATCATCTTGTGCGGATGGCGGTCTAGTTCATTACTTAGTTGGCTTGAGATCACTTCCCAGGGCTCGAGCGATCGGTGATGTCTGCCCATTATCCGCTTTCAGGGAGAGCGGATGCGGCTAAGTCCCATTTGGACTAGGGGCGATTGCATGCCTTTTTTCCATCACCGTGTCGCGTGCTTGTTCGCTGGCCGAGATGGTATCTGCGCTCAGCCGTATTGACCCACACTTCTTTGGGACCGAAACCTCAGGGTCTCAGTGGACGACGGTTTCGAATGCTGGTGGGCAAATGCTGATTCCATCCAGTCTCTAGCCGTCCAAGAGCCGATCTAAGATGTCCCCGAGCCCAGTGTTTTGCAATCAGCATGATCTTCACGAGATCTCGCGTGCAGAGTGCTCATCTTTCGAAAAGTTGGTGACTCAAGCCGAACATCCGATGAGGAAAGGTTCATTCCATCAAAGGTTAAAACCTAAGTATTCTTGGCTCCGGCGGTAGGATTCGAACCTACGACCAGCGGATTAACAGTCCGATGCTCTACCACTGAGCTACGCCGGAATAGCCATCTATTGCCAAGTGCGAGCGGTGTTGTTTCCGTAGCTACCTGACAGCGGGCGATCAGGACCGCGCGCGAATGGGCGTTTAGCGCATCTGTTTGGTCTAGGAAAGAGGAAATCGGGGGCGCAAAGCCTAAAACGTCAGTTGAGGAGGTTCAGATCTCACTCTCGACTTCTCGGCCTGAGGGATCTGCAGGTCTCGGCACAGTTTGGCGACGACGATCTTTCCCAGAAGCATCGGCGCTTACTCCTTCCTCAGATTCGCCAAGTCGTTTGTCGCCTCTTCATACTTTGCCCGTTCTTCTTTCATTTCTGCTTCTAGATTCCGAATTCTGTCCACCAGCGACTCGATCTCTATGGCGTCTTTTGCGTTTGCCTGCTGGGCTCTTAACTCCGCCTTCTTTCCCTCCTTAAAACTGTCCACCACTTTCTTGTTCTCGGTATCGTCGAGAGAAGGACCATCCGCGTAAAGCTCTTTCCATTGCTTATCCGCGAGTTCTTGGAATGTTTGGCCACCGTCAGCGTGATACTCTTCGAAATGTCTTTGGGCCGTGATTAGGCGCACCTGATCTGGGTCGTTTCGCTCGATGCGCTCCTGAAGGAATTCGGCTCGATCAGCTGCTTCGTTGAGTTTCTGCTCGATAGTTGCAAGCTTGTTCGACAGATCGTGGCATTTCTTTGCAACGATCTTCTCTGCGTCTTGCGCGAGGCGTTCCTTGATCAACCTATTGAGCTCGACAACAGTACCTCGCGTGGTGATCAGGTTGTCGCTCTGGCCCATATTGGCCTTCGCGGTCGCGACGAGTTCCGCTGCCACATTCGTGCGTTCGTCTTCGTCTATGTGCTCGAGCGATTGCTCTACACGCTCTCTAATATGGCGGTCGGTACTCCTCAACGCGTCCCCTTTGTCCCGGTCAACGAACCACTTGATCGTTTCGATGCCATTTGGCTTCACCGCATCATTCTTTCCGTAGAAGATCAGATCGAGCTTGTCGGGCTGCCCCTCTGTCTTCTCGAGAACTTCATCGAGACCTGTCTCTAGAAGACTCGGAGCGGCGGCTTCTACTTTTGAGATGTCCTGCACCTCGGTCATTCCAGCAACGCCAACGAGTCTAGGGTCGATCGAGGCAAGCGTTTCGCGGAAGCCTGCGCAATCGTGGTTGTTTGCGCATTCAATCAATGTCTTTTTGAGCTTTAGCGCTTCTTTGGAGTCCTCGGCCTTGGCTATCTGATGTACCAGAGCCATCCGGATGGTTTGTCGCTGGTCATGGGTTACCCCTCCACCTTTAGGAGGAACATCGAGCGTATGGCGCCAGTTGTCGTCGCCAATGCTCTTGAAAATCTCAACCTCGAATGGGGTGTACTTGATCCCAGCCTGGTCCAGCTTGTCGATAGCCGCTTCAAGATGAGCGCGGGCAGGCTCTGGGAAGGTCTTTGCCATCGCTGCTGAAAGCCCGGCGTCAGTCAGTTTGCCGACACTTGCGCCAAGGGCAACACCTGCCACCGCGCCTGCGATCGCTCCAGGAATGGTGCCCACACCTCCTGCGAGCAGTCCGATTGCCGCACCAACAACAAAGCCAGCAATTCCCCCTAAGATGCCAGCGCCATGAAGTCTTATCTTGTCCCAAGTGCTCCGCTCGGCTCGGACCTCTTTTCCAATCTCGAGCCGTTCGGACTCGGTGCTTTCTTCCTTGGACAGCTGACGTTTCGGTGGAACTTCGTCGTCGCCGTAATCATCCGAGTCGTTGAAGATGTTTTTGCTATCGCGAGTGACACCGTCACCACGGAAGAATTTAACTGTCTTGTCCGCGGCATCGCTGAGGTTATCCTTGGCGCTTCTGAGCCTATGTTTCACATCGCTTGAATTGTCGTTAGGCGTTTTAGGTTCTGGCTGCTCAGGCGCCTGGGCCTTAGTGATTTCTACTTCAGGATCCTGACCCGTGCTGATTTCCATTTGGTTCGCCGGGACGACTGTGTAAGTCGCGTTTTGTAGTTTGTGGACGCCATAATTGAGGCCGTCAGACAGAATGTGGCGCTTCTTTAAATACTCTTCCGACTCAAAGTACGGGTTTTCTTCTTTGGGGGGGGCGTCGTGCTTGGAAACGGCCTCGTCGTCGCCGTAATCATCCGAGTCGTTGAAGATGGCACTGCTATCGTGTTTGACGCCGTCACCAAGGATGAACTTGGATGCGTTTTCTTTGAAAGCGCCGAGCTTGTCTTTAAAATTCAGCTGGTTTTTTGCTTTTTGTGAGGACTCGTCTTGCTTGGAAACATTCATCGAGTTTCCGTTGTGGTCGGTGATCGAGAGGCGCGGTGCATTAACGTTTTTGTCGTTGGTGGGAGCGCTCTGATTATCATCGATGGCAGTGTAGCCCCCGCCGATAACAGAGTTCGCGTTATTTGTTACATCTGCCATCGCTGGGCACCTCTTTTTCGGGGTCTTTGTTCAGACTTGGACGACCGCGCCAACCGGTAGCTTGGGTCTCGTCTCATAAAGCGTTTCATCGAGTGGGCTGTAGTCTTCGGCTTCCAGACGCGAGTGGATCGCAACTGCCGCCTGACAGAACTTTTCAAATGTGAGGCTTAGGACCTCAATTGTCAGCATCGGAGTGGGGATCGCTGTGAATCCGACCGCCTGATAACCATCGCCGTCTGCGTTACCATTCTGGTTCTCGAGAAGTGAGATTGTCATCGTATCATGGAGCCAAGAGAGGAAGTTGACCTCAAGAAGGAACCTGGGCGTCGCTTTGCGATCGGTCATCTCACCGAGCACGGTGGAGATCCAAAAGATCTCAGGCGCCTCTGGATCCAGATGCAGGTCGACTTCGAGCGGACCAACATTGAGACCCGCGCGACCCTCGGCATTTAAACGAAGACCCTCGATGCCAAGCAGGTCGCCCAGCCCTTCTGTCATCGCGTCAATGTAGTCGGGATTTGCCATGCTTCATTCCTCTAGACTGCGGTCATCGGCGTTGCTGGCGTCGGGTCGGGGCGCTTCTCGCCGATTGCATCGAGGTGAAAGTAGATCTCAGTCTCCCACCGCTCCGCCAGGAGACCAAACTCGGCAAGGGCTTGGGTTAGCGCATTGGGGGTGGGTTCAACAATCACGACCCGGCGTGAGAAAAGAACTGTACCTTCCGGTTGCGCGATCGAAAAGGTTCCTCCACTTGTCTTCGTCCAAGACGCATTCGAGACAAGGAGGCCGATCAAAATCTCATCGGGGACCTTCCCTGCATCAACCATAGAAGTGAAGAGCGTGATGCCAGGGAAGGGGGGTGCGTAGAGCAAAAGGATCTCGCGACCCTCCGCGTTCGGGAGGAGGCAACGTCCCTCTTCGTCTAAGCTAAGGCCGTGAACGTCAATCGACGCGCCATATCCTTTGATCATCTCCACTACATCGTCATGGGTGATCAGGGCGTTGGTTGCAGCCTCAATAGACGCGTCAAACTCGTCAGTCATGTTATCGTCCATCTAAGGTTTTTCCGGTTCTAGGCTGGCGTCGTTTCGAGAACGAGGCCGAACCTTCCCTTGGCATCTTAACGGAGTCGTACCCGGTGTTTCGGACGAAACTCGGCCAATCTCGTCCAAAGAAGTTTAACGGTATGATCTAGAAGCCTTGCGCTAAATCTGCATGCAATCCGAAGCCGAACCCCCTAAAGCCATCTTAGCGAGTTGTGCGGGACATAAGGATCCAGATGCAATGAATGGTGCAGCGGCACTTGTTAAGACCCTCCTGGCGAATGGGATCAACACGGTTTTTGCTAATCCCGGAACGTCCGAGATGCATTTCGTTGCAGCCCTGGATGATCATCCAGATATGAGATGCGTTTTGTGCCTGTTTGAGGGGGGAACGACAGGGGCGGCAGACGGCTACTACCGCATGAAGCGGGATGTCGCTGGAACGCTCCTGCATCTTGCGCCTGGCTTTGGAAATGCCTTCGCAAATCTTCATAACGCGCGAAAGGCGGGGTCCGGCATGGTGAATGTTGTCGGTGACCATGCGACGCATCACCTGCGCTACGAGAGCCCGTTGAAAGGAGACATCTTGGGCATCAGCAACGCGGTCAGTCATTGGACGCATGTAACCGATGATGCGCGAAATGTAGCCTCAGACGGTGCTGCTGCGGTTCAGGCTGCGCGATCTCAGAACGGCCAACTGGCGACGTTGATCCTACCGGCGAACACGGCCTGGGAGGCGGCTGGCGATGATGTTGTCCATGCTTTGCCGACGAAGGCACTTTACCGCCCGTCGATTGAGAGAGTGGAGGCCGCTGCACAACGGCTGAAGGCCGAGGGTGCGGCCTTGATGATCGGTGGTGCGGCCTTGTTCGGTACGGATCGAGAATTGGCTGGTCAGATCGCAGCTGGTACCGGTTGCCGTCTGATCGCCGATACATTGATTCCGCGCATCTCCAAGGGAGCGGGCGTGGCGAAGCTAGAACAGCTCGTCTACCCAATCACGCCCAAGATTGAGCAAATGACCAACATCTCATCCCTTACTCTTTTGGGTACGGAGCGCCCGGTTGCGTTCTTTTCCTATCCGGGCAAGCCGAGCCTGCCCGAACCACCAGATTGTGTGACTGTCGGTCTTTGTGCGCCAATGGATGATGTTTCTTGGACGCTGCAAGCACTCGCAGATGCTGTCGGCGTATCGGCGCGGACGGAGCCTCGGAGATACTCGTTTGAACTGCCCGAGATCCCGACGGGTGCTTTAACACTCGAAAAGGTGGGGCTGGCTCTGGCCGCGCTGCTTCCTGAGAACGCGATCCTTTGCAACGAGTCAGTGACCTCGGGGCAGCATGTGTTGCCGCCTACAGCGACCGCGCGTCCTCATGACTTTATCGGCGGGACTGGAGGCGCGATTGGTCTTTGCTTGCCGGGCGCAACTGGTGCGGCAATCGCATGCCCCGACCGAAAGGTCATTGCGTTAACGGGCGATGGCTCCGCGATGTACACTTTACAATCACTCTGGACGATGGCGCGCGAGGGGCTTGATGTCACCGTTATCGTTTTTGCTAACCGCGGCTACCAAATCCTACGCAACGAGTTGATCAATGTTGGTGTAGAGAGTGTCGGGCGAAATGCACAGGCGATGTTCGACGTTGAAAACCCTGAGCTTGATTGGGTCTCTCTAGCAAAAGGACACGGAGTGCCAGGCGTCCGAGCCGATACCATGGAGACGTTTGCTCAGGCGTTGTCTTCCGGCGTTTCGCAAGATGGACCATCTTTGATTGAGGTGGTTTGCCCTTAGCGTCCCCTAACGTCACGGTGGTGAGACGCGATTAATCTTCTCTGCCGAGAGGAAGCCGAAGCTCTGCCTTGAGTCCGCTGGGTTGACGGTTAGAAAGAATGATATCGCCGCCATGTCCGCGCATGATGGATCGAGCGATGGCTAGGCCTAATCCGACACCGCCAGTTTCCGCGGCCCGCGAGGGTTCTCGACGGATGAACGGTTCAAAGACATGATCAAGTTGATCGTCAGAGATTCCGGGCCCTCGATCTTCGACCGTGATCACCGCGTTGCTGCCGCTTACTCGCAAAGAGACCAGCGCGCTTTCACCATAGGTCACGGCGTTTTCGAGTACGTTGCGCAATGCCCGTCGGAGCGCGACCACACGGCAGCTGCAGATTACCTCGGCAAGCGGGCCAACCTCGATCGAACTGCCTAAATCCCTCAGATCATCGCAAACAGCTTCTACCAACCGAGCCAAATTCACTGATCGCGTATCTTCGCGCGCCGCGTCCTCTCTTGCCAGATCCAGCGTCGCTTCGGTGATCCGTTGCATCTCGGAAAGCGTTTCGACAATGCGCTCCCGTGTCGCCGCGTCCTCAACAAGCTCAGCCTGGAGGCGGAGGCTTGCAATAGGAGTACGTAGATCATGACTGATTGCTGCGAGGATCTGCATCCGATCTTGGACAAAGCGAGACAAGCGCGACGACATTCGGTTGAAAGTCTGTGTTGCCTTTCGAATTTCCTGCGGTCCTGTCTCAGGAATTGCTTCTACACTCTCCCCACGGCCGAAACTCTCGGCCGCATTTGATAGTCGGCGCAATGGCCTGGTCAGCCGACGGATCACAACAACAACGATCATGATCATTGCGATGCCCATCAGACCCATTGAGATCAGTACAGGCCGAATCCAACCCGCCCCAGACGTCAGAACAGTCGCATCCGAATTGAGCCATTCCCCTGATGCCAGAAGAATGGACGTTCTGAGCCGGAGATGGGACTTGGGGAGGCCGGCACTGAGGCGATTGCGCCAACTTACGGCGTCCTCGTCGCTTCGACTGTCCAAGTCATCTTGGGAAGTCATCCGGACTTCATTTGCCTTGCGGCCCAAGCGGAGAGCGAGCCTTTGGGCGAGAAGCTTGTCTTCAGACGATCCGGCACCGGCGGGGACGAGTGGGCTTGAGGTCAGTTTGATCTCCACTCGCTTCGAGCTGACTCGACGCAAGACCCGGACCCGGTTCTCCGCTGGAAGATCCTTCAACAAGTTCACAACGGTGGCCATCCGAGTTGCGATAACCTCGCTGCGAACCTGGCGCACGACCTTTTGACGCTCATAGGTGAAGACTAGGAAACTGGCGAGCTGGGTGACGATCAGCGCACTTAGCAAGAACAGGATCAACTGGCCCGCCATGGTGTGAGGCAGGAGGCGCATCAGAGCTCTTCTACATGGCGCGCCAACCGGTATCCACCACCCCGAACGGTTTGGATGAGAGACGGGTTTTTGGGGTCGGCTTCGATCTTTTTCCTTAACCGGAGGATCTGATTGTCGATTGCTCGGTCAAACAGCTTTGCTCCCCGGCCCCTCGTGAGATCCAAAAGCTGATCTCTGCTCAGTACCCGCCCGGCATGGCGGACCAGTGCCAAGAGAAGCTCAAACTCCCCGTTAGAGAGGGGCGTTACCACTTCGCTTTCATCGATCAGTTCCCGTCGGTTCGCATCGAAGAACCATCGGTCGAACCGGTACTTGGTCCCGATCTCAACGTCCTTCATCGCTGGCATGCTGTGAGTTCGGCGAAGGACGGCACGAATGCGTGCAAGAAGCTCACGCGGATTGAAGGGTTTGGTAATGTAATCATCGGCCCCGATCTCAAGGCCCACGATCCGATCGGTCTCTTCGGCCATCGCTGTGAGCATCACAACTGGCATTGCATCTCGCACAGTCAGATCGCGGCACAGTGAAAGACCGTCCTCGCCGGGCATCATGATGTCCAGGACCACAAGATCGAATGCATGCGTGTCGATTGCGTCGCGTGCCTCGACGCTGTTGGCAGCGACGCTCGCGCGCAGACCGTTTTTTCGCAGATACTTAGCCAAGGCCTCGCGAATATCACGATGATCGTCAACGATCAGAATGTGCGGGGCCTCGTCGATGGGTCTGCCTCCCTCCGTTCTCGGCAGCTTCTAGCAGCGATAACCTAGGCCTCTCAAAGAGAATTGTGATTTCGTGTCGTCGAAGGTCTCAATCTGGCCTCTCGTTACATTCGGTTACATTCGTGACAAACTCCAGCAATACCGCGGAGGCATAGTCGGTCATCAATAAGCAATTGCTGATGGGATCGCGCCGACAATGCAGAACATCGCGACCTTCATTGCGTTGAACCGCTTTGGCCTCGGTGTCGGGCCTGAGGAAGCCAGAGCCGTCGATCGAGATCCGAGGGGCTGGATCCAAGATCAGATACAGCCCAGGCAAGAAATTTCCCCAATGCTCGCTCAATTCCCAGGCGCAAGCGAGATCAACAAAGAGATCCACAAAGCGCGTATATCTGGTTCGCAAGAGCTTAGAAAAACTGTGCGGCGCAAGTATCGTGAAGTCTTCGTAACCGAACTAGTTGCGCGCGCTCGGCACCATGTTCAAACACCCAGCCCTTTTGCAGAGCGGATGGTGCTGTTCTGGTCCAATCACTTCACGGTCTCTCGGACTAAGGGAATCGTGGGGCCGACATTGCCTGCCTTCGAACGCGAGGCAATCCGACCGCACATCTTCGGTCGATTTGAGGACATGTTATCGGCAGTTGCCTCGCATCCCTCGATGCTGGCCTACCTGGACAATAACATCTCGGTTGGGCCGAATTCGTTAGCTGGCAGAAGGATTGGGCGTGGACTGAACGAAAACCTGGCTCGCGAGATTCTAGAACTTCATACCCTCGGTGTGAACGGCGGATATGGTCAGGATGACGTGCGCGAGTTTGCTCGTGCACTTACCGGATGGACTCACGCCGGGACTGTTCCCAAGCGGCAGAAAACCATCAAGTCCGGCGCTTTTGAGTTCCGGCAGGCCATGCATGAGCCAGGGCCGAAGACCGTTCTTGGGAAGACTTACCGCGAGGACGGGATGAACGAAGCCAAGGCGATCCTCAAAGATCTTGCGGGGCATTCAGCCACATCTCGCCACATCGCTACGAAAATAGCGCGTCATTTTATTGCCGACGCACCACCAAAATCGGCCATCGATCGTCTAGCCAAAGTCTTCGCGGACGAAAGGGGCGATCTCGCTGCCGTCTCAAAGGCATTGGTCAATCTCGAAGAAGTTTGGGCCGACCCAGCGCCAAAGGTGAAAACCCCTTATGAGCTGGTGATTTCCGTATTGCGCGCGCTTGGCTCAGCCGAGCCAGATCGGGCGATGCTGCACCTCCCTTTGCGGACCATGGGGCACGAACCCTTCAACGCGCCCTCCCCTCAGGGTTGGCCCGACATGGCAGATCATTGGCTGGCACCAGAGGCCCTACTGCGTCGGATCGAATGGGTGCGCGCGATCTCCGGACGTCTTGCTATAGACCAACCGCCAAGCGAATTGATGGATCGTCTGATCGGTCCGATCGCATCTGACAACACGCGTTTCATGGTTGATCGAGCTCCTTCAGGCGATGCCGCTGTGGCTCTGATCCTTGCCTCATCTGAGTTTCAAAGGAGATGACCGAGATGGATCGCCGTGACTTTCTCCGCATCTCTTGCGCAACCGGGCTTTGTTCCGCGATCCCACGTGTTGCCTTTGCGCGGGCTGCGACCGAGAACCGGCTGGTCTTTCTCATTCTGCGTGGCGGTTTAGACGGGTTGCATGCCCTCGCACCGTATGCGGATCCAGCCTATCGACGCTTCAGGCCCAAACTTGCTCTCGAAAGGACAGGGGCGGACGATAGTGTGGTTGATCTCGACGGGTACTTCGGTCTTCATCCCTCGCTTGCTCCGTTGCACAAGCTATACGAGCGCGGGGAGATGTTGCTGATCCCGGCCGCTACCACCCGGTATCGCGACCGGTCCCATTTTGATGGTCAGAACCTCTTGGAGAATGGCAGTGGCATCCCCTATGGGGCGCGAGATGGTTGGTTGAATCGCGCGATCTCGAAGCTTGGGAACTCGGACCAACGTCTCGGTCTTTCGTTCGGCCCGACCTTGCCACTTCTGATGCAGGGCGAAGCTAAGATCGCAACATGGTCAGAGAGCCCGTTGCCCAAACCAGACGAGGATTTCCTGACACGTCTAGCGTTTATGTATGAAGATGATCCCGACTTTGCCCGAACGCTTGAGGAGGCGCGGGGAAGCTTCTCGGCTTCGATGGTTGAAATGGGCGGTAGAGCGCGCCGCGGCGAAGAGTTTCAGCGTGCTGCAAAGGCCGCATCCCAGATCCTTTCACGTGAAGACGGCCCCCGGATTGCGGTGATGGAGTCGCAAGGGTGGGACACGCATTTCGGCCAAAACTGGCGACTGGCCGCTTTGCTAGATGAGCTTGCAGCCGGGCTGATGGCGTTGACGAACGGCTTGGACGAAATTTGGGCTCAGACAACGATCGTTGTGGTTTCGGAGTTCGGGCGCACTGCTGCAGAAAATGGCAGCCAAGGCACCGATCACGGGGTTGGCGGCCTTGCAATGCTGTTAGGTGGAAAGGTCAATGGCGGGCGCATCGGCGGCAATTGGCCCGGGTTGACCGGGGCCGCGCTATACGAGGGCCGCGATGTGTTGCCGACCACTGACTACGAAAGCTTATTCAAAGCGGTTTTGATCGAGCGTTTAGGCCTCTCTCAGGCGGTAGTTGAGGACCGAGTTTTCCCATCGAGCCGTATGATCCGACCGTCGGAAGGCCTCTTCAAATGAGCATGAAATCCTTTCGCCTATAGACCCGAAACAGATTGCGGAGCCAGATATGGGAGTTCGACTGACGTTACATTTGACCTTGTTCGCGCTCGTCGCGACAACTGAGTTCGGTGGTGCTCAGGTGCGCGATGCCTGCCGGGCAGACGTCGGTGAGTACTGTTCATCGGTGGATCGAACCCGGAGCGCTATCGGAGCTTGCCTGCGTGAGAACCAATCAAAGCTATCTGAGAGTTGTAGCTCTGCCTTCGCCGCTGCCGCGAAGAAGCGAAAGGGTGGGGTGGCGGCCGCTTGTCGGTCGGAAATCACTCAGTTCTGTGGCTCGGTTGCGAGAACTAGAGAAGCTGTTGGAGCTTGTTTGCAAAACAATCAGTCGCAGCTTACTGAAACATGCAGCACAGCGATCGCCGGGGCTCTGGCGAAGCAAGCATTAGACTAAAGAACAGACTGATTTCCTTGGGCTTTTCAACATGAAATGCATTCTTCATATCGGAGTCGAAAAGACTGGATCGACCTCAATCCAGAAGGCATTTAACGGCTTTGACGATGGCAGTGTTTTCTATGCCGATCTGGATAGGCCGAACCATAGCTTCGCTTTCGAGTACATGTTTCGGCTGGATGATAACTTCCGCCAAGCGCTATCTGCGCAAGGGGTTACACCTGAGAAAGTGGTTAATGAGTACGAACGTTTGCTAGCTGAGGCACTCGATCTCGATCGCAAAACAGTAATCTTTAGTGCGGAGAATGCATCGAAGTTCAGCATAACGGCGCTCCGAAGCTTGCGTCGACGTCTAGAGAAAGCCTGCGACAGTTTCCAAGTGGTCATGTTTGTGCGCGACCCTCTTCGATGGACGGCCAGCCTTGTGCAGGAGCACAGCAAATTTGCATTGCCGCTGGACGAGATGCAGTTTCTGAGCTTTCAGGAGCGATATCGCAACATTTCAGCGGTCTTCTCATTAGAAGAGCTCACGATCCTAAAGTACGAAACGCCAACTGTTGCCAAGCAGGATGTTGTCAGCCGCTTTTG
>JBCDAQ010000061.1:0-19002 GCA_039185285.1 Pseudomonadota bacterium | reverse complement strand
GAAAACTTGTAACCCCGACGATACTCGAACTTGTCGACCGCTTTCATTAGGCCGATATTGCCTTCCTGAATGAGATCCAGGAACTGCAGGCCGCGGTTCGTGTACTTCTTCGCGATCGAGATCACCAGGCGAAGGTTCGCCTCGACCATCTCTTTCTTCGCGATACGAGCTTCTTTCTCACCTTTTTGCACGGTCTGAACGATCCGGCGGAACTCCGGGATATCGACACCGACATGCTGGCCGATCTCGCCCACTTCGGCGCGCAGGCTCTCCAATCGGCCGCGCTCGGTCTCCACCATCTTCGCCCAGCCTTTGCCGGAAAGCTGCGCTACACGGTCGATCCAGTTCGGGTCGAGTTCGGAGCCGCGGTACTCGAGGATGAATTCTTTGCGGTTCACCCGATGGTGGTCGGCCATTTTTACGATCTGGCCTTCCACCGTCATCAGACGGCGGTTGATCCCGTAGAGCTGGTCGATCAGTGCTTCGATCCGATTGTTGTGTAGGTGCAGTTCATTCACCTGACGGACAACCTCGTTGCGCAGGCGTTGATAGTCGCGCTCTTGGCCCGCAGAGAACTTGCTGGTCTCGTTCAGAGCTGCTTCCAGCCGTTCGGTTTGCATGGCACGGAGCTTCTCATAGTCCTCAGCGATCTGATCAAGCTTCTCCAGAACGCCAGGCTTCAGCTCGGCCTCCATGGCAGCGAGAGAAAGGTTGGCTTGCGCCTCTTCGTCATCTGCATCGGTCTGAGAGGCCGGTTCGCCATTCTCACCGTTCTCGTCGCTGGTGTCTTCAGAGTCTGTGGACTCTTCAGCCTTGCTTTCCTCGGTTTCTTCCGTCTCTTCCTCTTCCGCTTCGCCCGGGGTGACCGTGGTCATGTCCTCGGTGTCGGTCGTTTTGCCAAAAGTTGTTTCAAGGTCGATGACATCGCGGAGGAGAATCTCTTCCTCCAGCAGCTCGCGGCGCCAAATTGTGATCGCTTGGAAAGTAAGCGGACTCTCGCAGAGCCCTCCGATCATTGTGGCGCGACCAGCCTCAATGCGTTTGGCGATCGCGATTTCGCCTTCACGGCTGAGAAGTTCAACCGTGCCCATTTCGCGGAGATACATTCGGACTGGGTCGTCGGTGCGATCTACTTCTGTAGAGCTCGAGGTTTTGGTTGCAACCTCCTTGCCCGCGCCTTCCTTGGACGCATTGTCCTCGCCGTCGGACTCCTCATCCTCCTCAACGACGTTCACGCCCATCTCGGAGAGGAGGCTCATCACATCTTCGATTTGTTCAGACGAGAACTGATCAGATGGAAGGACCCGGTTCAATTCGTCATAGGTGATGAAACCCTTGGCCTTCGCCTTGGCGATCATCTTTTTGACGTCGGCCTGACTCATATCGAGCATTGGGCCTGGATTTTCGACGGTTTCAGCTTCTGCCTGATCTTCGTCTTTCGGCGCCATACTTAACCTCAAAATTTGCAGCGCCTTTGATCTTGGCGCTTGCTTGGCTCTTAGCGCGGATCGATATCTGATATGGCCTTACTGCCCGTTAACCGTGGCTTGGCCGTCTCGTGAGACCGATTCGCTGCAACTGTCGTACTCTAACATAGGACGCGAATCATTGATTCGAAGATGGAGGCGGTTTCTTTTTCCGTCTGTAGGTTTGGTTATCCAACATCTGTTGCAGCGGACTGACATCAGATGAGCTTGTAATGCTCGATTCGCCCTCCAGTGCTTTTCGATCCGCGTGATGGCGATGTTGGCCGGCTTGGCGCAGCCGCCACGTGATGTCTTCTCCGCCATCATCGTTGAAATCCTGGCGTGCTTCCGACGTCTCATGGTCGAAGTCGGCAATAGCTTGGTGGCGTTCAATTGCTTCGAGGAGGATCGCGCGCACCAACTCCCCATCTTCACGTGGTGACGCATAGGGATGTGAGCGGGCCTGCGGGACGCGCGATAGCAAAGCAACGGCATTTTCGCCTAGCCTCTCTTCAAGAGACTTGGTCGGATCTGTTTCAGACACGAGAGCCGAGACCAGCTCATTGCGAATTGTCTCATGCGATGGCGATGTCACCGTGAGTTGCTCAAATCGATCTTCAAGCGGTGCGATGTGGCGCAGATTTTCCAAAGCGATCAGAAGGATTGCAGCTTCGCGGATTTGTCCAGGGTCTGAGGCTTTACCAGATGCTGCCAGCGCCGAGCTTCGCGTGCTCGGACTTGGTCCTGTTGGAGGACGGTAACTGCGACGACCTGTTCGAGGTATTTCCGACCTGCCGGGGCCCGAAGATTTTGGGCTGAAGAGCATGTTCCGTCGCTCTTTGATCTCCGCGCCATAGTGCGATCGAACGCTCGAGTCTTGTATTTGGCCCAAAGCGCGCCTGAGCCGAGAGTCCAAAGCTGCTTTGCGCTCGGGTGTGTCTACGGGTTCGGCTTCCGCCTCTCGTCGCCATAGCATTTCGATCAGTGGAAGCGACTTGGCCAAAGCGTCGGACATTGCTTCTGATCCGCCTGACTTGATCAGGTCATCTGGGTCCTTTCCTTCTGGCAAAAGACAAAAGCGAAGCGATTTTCCGGGTTCAAGTAGTGGTAGAGCGATATCGATCAAACGATTGGCTGCACGCAATCCGGCCGTGTCGCCATCGAGGGAGATGATTGGCTCAGGCGCCATGCGCCACATCATCTTTATCTGCTCTTCCGTCACGGCCGTTCCAAGGGGCGCCACCGAATAGTCGAAACCAGCCTGCGCGAGGGCGATCACATCCATGTAGCCTTCGGCCACGATCAGTTCACCAGATCCGCGGGCCGCATCACTTGCCGGCCCATGATGGAAGAGCACACGGCTTTTGTGAAAGATCTCTGTCTCAGGTGAGTTGACATACTTGGCCTGCTGATCCGCGCTGAGCGCACGGCCGCCAAACGCGATGCACCGTCCTCGGGCATCACGTATGGGAAACATCAGCCGCCCGCGAAAACGATCATAGGGATTTCCGCCACCGTCGGGTTTGATCACAAGGCCTGCCGCGATCGCGTCCTCGAGCACGCCTTTTTCTTTGAAGTGTTGCGTGAGATGAGTTCTAGAGTTTGGCGCGAAGCCGATCTCAAAGCGCTTCAGCGTTTCGGCACTGAGACCTCGACGTTGAGTGTAGTCACGCACCCCATCACCCTGACCGGAGCGGAAGGCAAGCCCGAAGAGATTCACGGCCTGCTCCATCACTTCGATCATTCGCGTTTGGGCATCACGTTTCTCCGCCGCTTTGGGGTCGTGGGTCTGAGCTGGCATCTCGACCCCGGCTTCTTGTGCAAGCACTTCGACGGCTTCAATGAAGGAGACGTTTTCAATGTCCCTGACGAACGTAACCATGTCGCCTTTCGCATGGCAGCCGAAGCAATAGTAAAAGCCCTTGCGGTCATCCACATGGAAAGAGGCAGTCTTCTCTTGATGGAAGGGGCAGGGCGCCCAGAAGTCTCCTTTGCCAGGCTGGGACTTCCGCTGATCCCAGGTCACCTTACGCCCAATCACGTCCGACAGAGTCAGCCGTCCGCGTAGATCGTCCAGGAATCCGGGTGGTAAAGGCATGAGATAGAATGACGGGATAATTCTTCTGAGAACAAGAGGCGATCAGACCCGAGCTCAGTTTCCGGGGCACGGCTGAACATGATGACCCGTTTTGGGAGCCGAGGACTTCTGAGCAGCGTATCTGGATTGAACGATGTTAAGGCGATCTAGATCTTGAAGACGGGGTTTCGGAGTTGGCCGATGCCCTGGATCGCAACTTCGACCACATCGCCTTCTGAGAGAAACTTTGGCGGCGTAAATCCAAGGCCAACTCCCGAAGGCGTACCCGTCGCAATCAAGTCTCCGGGGCGCAGTGTTATTCCGCGTGAGCAGGTCTCGATGATGCTCGGCACATCATGGATCATAAGGTTGGTGTTTGCCTTCTGGCGCTCCTCACCATTGACGTGGGTCGTGACAATGCAATCGTCGAGGTCAATTTCATCCGCCGTCACAGCCCATGGTCCGATCGGACAAAAAGTGTCTTGGCTCTTGCCGAGCAGCCACTGATTATGACGTTTCTGTACATCCCGTGCGGTCACATCGTTCAAGATCGTATAGCCCCAAACATGAGCCATCGCATCGCTTGCAGGGATGTTCCGCCCACCAGTACCGATGATGACGGCCAACTCGACCTCATAGTCGATGTTCACCGATACTTCTGGGTCATAACGGATTTCGTCTTCTGGCCCAATGATCGCCTGCGGCCATTTGGAGAACAGGACTGGGAGTTTTGGCGGCTCGACCGTGCCGCGAACTTCTGGGGCTTCAGTCTCCTGAACATGATCATAGTAGTTCTTGCCTACGCAGAAGACCCTCTGAGCGTCGCCACGCAAAGGCGCTGTCAGGCGAACCTCCTCTAGGTTTAAAATCTCGCCTGTCGAAGGGGCTTCAGTTCCTATGATCGGCGTGATGCCATGACTGCCATCGAGCTCTTCGAAGACTGTTACAGTTCCATTTTTATCGTCGACCCGTCCGATCAGGTCGCGTCCCGCGTGGTGAAAGGCAGCGATTTTCATTTGGGTCTCCTTAAGGGTGGCTGAGGTCAAGTACCTGCCGAATGACAGTCTCGCAGTCGAGCCAATGGGTCAGGCGGTAGTTAGCTTCTTCGCATTTTGGGATAATCCTCTCCACCAGTTCAGCACCTGCAAAGTGAATGCGGGTCACATCAGGCGCGTGTTTCGCCGCGCTTCTGATTTGGCTGGGGGAGTCGTCGATGAAAATAACGGGCGCTTGGATCTTGTCTTTCATCCACGCTAGAGGAAGACCTTTCCCGCCCTCATTCTCGACCAAGGGGTAGGGGATAGCCAGTCCTTTAAGGTTCTCTACCCGTTTTTCACGACCATGTTTTGGTACGTTTGTTAGCACCATGATCTGAACCTCCGAGGACAATCGTTTTAGGACTTCCGCAGCCTTTGGCAGAGCTTCTTGATGCAGAACCTCTGTCTCGAAAAAGCGATCAAGCCATCCAAGGCTTTCGTCGAAGGAAAGAGGGTGTTCGGAGCCATCCGGGAACATCGTTCCATCTAGCCGGTACTCCGTCAGTCTCATATCAATGCCATGATCGCGGAGGAAACGTTTGAGGTGAGCTGCAAGATTGACAAGAACCTCATCAGCATCGACAGCCAATAGCGGTTTACCAGGAACGAGTGGCAACCTTTCAAGCTGCTCCATTACGCGAGGAATAATCGCTTCTTTGTCGGTCATCAGATCACGTCCAGTTTGGCAAGTCACCGCCTGGCAAAGCTGCCCGCGCACGCATCGGATGATCTGGTGGGACCCGAAGATCGGTGCAGCAATCGATCAGGAGGGTTTCATCCGTTAAAATGAAGTCGATTACGAAGCCTAAGAACTCTGGCTCGGCTGCGAGGTTACGAAAGTCGCTCGGATCTGCGCCTGCCATACCTGCGAAACGCCCTATACGATCCGCATCTTCAGCGAGCCAGCCTAGGACTTTGGCAGCGAGCGCTTCGGCTGCATCTCGAGGCAACGGCTGGGTCATGAAAATCACTCACAGGGGCTTAGGCGCGTTGTCTTAGCCCTAAAGGAGGCAGATTGCGAGTGCTTGATTAGCCCCCATCCTTCAGCGTTGTTTTAGGGAGCGTCTTGTGAACATATCCTGCATCTTCTCAGCGGCTTGCTTGCGTTCTGCGGGATCAAGTGTTCCGAACAGCTCGACAAGCTGCTCGTGGACAAGAACACGTTGTTGGTTCGCCAAGGCACGATGATCCTCTAAAGTGGCGGACAGCTGTTCGGAGGAGTACTCCTCCGCCGTCATCGTCTCGATCATCACAGTGCTTAGGCGTGTTCGCGACTTTCTGAGGACCAACATCCTTGGTTTGTCTTTCGCAATACGCTCTTCTGCAGCGGGGCGTTTCTCTTCCGGCATCATTGATACGAGCCAAGAGCCGTCGCGAAGAGCATTGCTCCGGATATGAGAGCCGATCAGTACACCTGCGACCACGACATTCACCGTGAGCGAGAAAAGCAAAAGTACCTTCACCCATCGGGGACAAGTACGTGGTGCCGTCGTCTCGCTCATCAAATGGGTCCTCCAAAATCAAGAAAGCTATCATCGAAGCCTTCAAAGGAGGTGTTGCTCGAGAACGCTTCGAACGCGATTGCGGTGTCACCAAACCCATAGCCAAGACCAATTCCGACGATAAGGCCGACGGCAAGGACAGCGATCGCGCTGCCGGACCAAATCGGAAAAGCGGATGAAAGATTAAAGCTCCAACGCGTCTTCGAGGTCTCTGCTTGAAAGCCGTTTTCAAGGTGCTGTTCGGCTGTAACATCGGCCGCACCAGCGAGAATACGCGCCAGAAGGTCATCGGTCGGTCTTGGCGTAGCCCGGCCTACCTCCTCCGCAATCTCACGGAGCCGTCCATCCAACTCTTGCTCGACACGATCAGACATCGTCGAATCTTTCCTCGTTTCTCGAGAGCCGCTTTGCAAGCTGCCGACGCGCTCTTGCGAGTAGACTTTCTACGGCTTCAACGGTGCAATCCAGCCGTTCCGCGATGGCTGGATTAGAAAATTCTTCAAAGTGGCGCAAAAGCAAGGCTTCTCTCTGACGTTCTGGAAGTTGATCAATCTCAGCAGCTAAAGCCTTGTTTCGTTCTTCTGTGGCAATTGTTTGGAAAACACTGGGCCGTTCGTCCTCGGGCTCGGCAATCTTGTCAAAATCTGTCGTTGGCCGACGCCGACGCAGCCGGTCGATACATAGATTCTGCGTGACGCGATAAATCCAAGTCGTCACTTTTGCTTCTCCCACCCGCCAGGTCCCCGCCTGACGCCACAACTTCATCATCACCTCTTGCGCGACATCCTCGGCTTCTTCTCGATCACCTAAGATCCGCCAGGCTTGCCGAACAATCGCCGGGGCAAGGCGCTCCGTCAGGGTTCGCGCCGCTGACTGGTCACCCGCCGCGAAACGGAGGACAAGTTCGGCATTCTCGTCTGACGAGCCTTCTTCCGGCACTGCGTCGCGGTCCCTTGGGCCATATCTTGGGCCCTTAGCATCAGTTGCGGTCGAGACGGCGTCGTCTTGCCTCGCGGAGTTCTTCTCTGCTCACAAAACCATCGCCATCGGTGTCGAACCGGGAAAAGAGCATCGCTTGACGTTGGTCGCGGCGTTGCTCGAACTCCGATCTTTGGATTACACCATCTCCGTCCGCATCCGCCTTCGCAAACCTTTTCTTTGCTCGTTCGGTCGCCCGCGAAATCGCAATCGAAACCGCTTCATCCTCGGTCAGGCTCCCGTTGCCGTCAGCATCTATCTCGTCGAACTTCGCGTTGCCAAATTCGTTCAACTCCTCCCGGCTCACTGCGCCATCGCCATTCAGATCTACCTTTTCGAACCGCTTCGAAAGATCAGAAGCTTGTGCAACCGATGTCACAGGGGCCACCAACAACGCCGTTGCGACAAGCAACAGCGAGAGTATTTGGCTCATTCTCGTCTCCAAATCAGATCAGGTGCAATCCACCTTTGTGCTCTGATACGGCGGCTACTGCCCTTTCCGTCGCATTCTCCCGATATTGAGCGACATGGTGCCGCAAGACATTTTGAGCCCCTGATTTAATCCCAAATGAGGTCTACCAACCATCGTTGAGAGTGTGATGATGCGCGATACGACTGACATGGCCACAAATGCTGCAGAAGAAAGACCTCTGGGCCCGGCGCTGGCGCGGGGCTGGAGGCGCTGTTGTCCCAGTTGCGGCGGTGGCCCCATGATGAGTGGGTATTTAACGGTCCGTAAGACCTGTCCGTCTTGTGGTGAGCCGCTTCACCATCATCGCGCAGACGATATGCCTGCGTGGGCGACGATTTTGATCGTGGGGCACTTGATAGCACCTTTCATGATCATGTTGGAAACAAGCTACAGCCCGCCGCTGTGGGTGCACTGGGCGATATGGCCAACCCTTGCAATCGCACTGGTTTTCTGGCTACTCCCGAGGATTAAAGGCGCGATCGTAGCCCTGCAGTGGAGCTGGCGGATGCACGGATTTGGCGACGACTCGTAAGCTGGCTACTTGCGGCTGGACAGTTTCAACCGACGGTTCCATAGTCTTTTGAGTTCGCTCAAGGACACTCCCGAATGACTAGCACGCCTGGAAAAGACGCAATCCGCAATGCGGCGACTGTTGTTATTGTGCGCAGGGACGAGAAACGTCCGAAAGTCTTGATGGGTCAGCGGGGTAAAGGTGCAGCCTTCATGCCCTCGAAGTTCGTCTTCCCTGGTGGTGCAGTCGATCCCGAGGACCAAGATCTTTCCGAGGCACATACTCTGCCAGGTAATCTTGCGAAACCATTGGCGCACCGCTCTGACGCCAATCTCGCGCGTCCGCTGGTCCTCGCTGCGATCCGTGAACTTTGGGAGGAAGCAGGTCTTGCCCTGGCGTATCCCGATGCCGATCCAGAGGAAGTTGTGCCAGATGGGTGGCAGTCTTTCTTCGCAGCAGGGTATCGACCGGCGCTTGATCAGCTGACCTATTTCTTCCGCGCCATCACGCCACCCGGTCGGCCGCGTCGGTTCGATGCGCGGTTCTTTCTCGTTGAGGCAGACGCCCTACAGGGCGATCCCAACGACTTTACTGGGGCAAGCGATGAGCTGAGCCATCTGAGCTGGCTCACACTGGCCGATGCGCGGCGCCTCGATTTGCCGTTTATCACCGAGGTCGTCTTGGCCGAAGTAGAGGCCCGCTTGACCTCAGACCAACCGCGTCCGATTCCTTTCTTTCATCATTCCGAAGGAAAATCCTTCGTCGACGCTCTCTAGTACATGTTGGGCGGGACAAGCATGCAGCGCGGTGAATGGATCGTTCCGATCGTCGGGATGGCGGTCGCTGGAATCACCTTCTCCTATATCTGGCCGCTCTTTTCTCTCTTGCTCGAACGGGCGGGTTACTCCGGATTCATGATCGGTCTAAGCGCGACCGCTTCCGCTTTGATGATGGTTGTCTCAGCGCCTGTAATGCCCCGTATCCTGGCTCGATACGGTCTTATTCCTCTAATGGTTTGGTCTGCCATAGCAACCGCACTCGTCCTCATCGGGGCTGGGCTTTCCGATAACTACGTCTGGTGGATCTTTCTGCGCCTGGTGTTGGGCTTTAGTAGCACGGCGCTCTTTTTCGCGGCCGAATACTGGCTGGTCGAGATTGCGCCCCCGGATCGACGGGGTCGGATCGTCGCGATTTATGCGATCGTTCTATCCGTCAGCTATGGGTTGGGTCCGCTTTTGCTTCGGTTTCTCGGCCTGGAGACACTGGCCACGTTCTGGGTCCCCGCCTTGATCGTTGCGGCCAGTATCATTCCCATTCTTTGGGGACGATCGGGGGCTCCTGAGGCTCGGGTTGAAGGGGCGGCATCTCCGCTTCAAACTCTCAGCTATTTCCGTTCCGATCCGCTCGTGATCTGGGGCGTCGTCATGTTTGGTATGATCGAGTTTGGCGCCCTGGGGCTCCTGAGTGTCTGGGGAGTGCGAAGAGGTATGCCAGAAACTGACGCATTGGCCTTGCTAACCTGGCTCGCTGTTGGATCGATGATCTTTCAATTGATCATGGGATGGGCTGCTGATCGATATGATCGGCGAAAACTGCTCATGCTCAGTGGTTTGGTGTCCGTCATCGCTCCTGTCATGATGATCTTCACCGGTCTCGAGTACTGGAAGATCGTGCTTTGGGTGGTACTCTGGGGCGGCATGGCCGTATCGCTTTACACGCTGGCGCTTACGGAACTGGGTTCGCGATACGAGGGTCCGGAACTTGCCGCTGGCAATGCGGCAGTTGTCCTCGCCTATGGCATAGGCGCATTCGCTGCCCCTGCTGTCTTTGGGCAGGCGATGGACTGGATTGACCCAGATGGCCTCCTGCATTTTTCAGCTCTTTGTGCTTTGGCTTACACCGTTTTGGCGGTCTGGCGGATCGCGACGAAGCCTCGGAAATCCCTTGACATGGAGCCGGAGAATAGTAGGTAGCGGTTTCCGAATTTTTACCGGCGCGGCAACTAGCCTTGCGCGGACCTAGGAGACAAAGACATGGCGAAACCGACGACCGTCAAAATCCGCCTGAACTCGACCGCTGACACGGGCCACTTCTATGTGACCAAAAAGAATTCGCGTACGATGACCGATAAGATGGTTGTGCGGAAGTACGACCCGGTTGCCCGAAAGCATGTCGAGTACAAAGAAGGTAAGATCAAATAAGGCTTGAAACTCGGTTCACCAGTACTCGCCGATCTTCATTCCCAGTTCCAGCCTGAAGCCTTCGAGGTCGTCGCTGGCGGTCCAGGTATGCAGCGACAGAGATGCTGTGACGCGACCGTCATCTGATCTCGCGCATGCGATGCTGCCATCAATTTCGCGCTCCTGCAGCCCGTAGGCGACGACATGCGTGCCGGTCCGCTGAAGCTGTAGGGTTGATCCCTGCCTTTTAAACACCTCCAACGCTTTGGCCTGGCATTCCTCAATCGAAGCAGCCGTGCCCAAGGCAAGCACAGTCCAGCCCCGCGCCAAAACGGTTTCTGGAACGAGTAGAGCGGTCAGAACAACCGCCCCCAACACTCTGTAAATCATCTCAAACACCCCTATCTCGCATCGCAAGTTTAGTCGCTGAGATAGACACTCGGCAAGTGCTGCGATCCTTGAACGAAAAAGCGCGGCCCGAAGGCCGCGCTAGAAGCGTTCTACGATGCCAGAAAAGGCTACTCGCGACTGCCCATGAATTGGAGCAGGAACATGAACATGTTCAGGAAGTTCAGGTAGAGGCTAAGCGCGCCCATGATGCCTGCCTTCTCTGCCATTGCCTCGCCACCTGGCTGTGTGCGCAGGTAGAGATAGGTGTTCTTGATGTTCTGCGTGTCATACGCCGTCAGGCCGGCAAAGATCAGAACTCCAAGCGCCGAGATCGCGAACATGATCGCGGGCGACTGCAAGAAAATATTGATGATCATCGCAACGACCAGACCGATCACACCCATCATTAGGAACGTGCCCCAGCCCGAGAGGTCTTTCTTCGTGGTGTAGCCATAGATCGAAAGGCCACCGAATGCGATCGCGGTCACAAAGAACGTCTGTGCGATCGACATGCCGGTGAATACTGCAAAGATCCACGAGATCGAGAGGCCCATAACCGCTGCGAACACCCAGAAAACCATCTGAGCGGTCGAGGTTGACATCCGGTTCACTGTCGCTCCGAAGAGGAAAATGAACGCCAACGGGGCGAACATGATCACCCATTTGATCGGGCTTGCGAACATTGCTGCGACCACGCCAGCCGGTAGCAGAGTAGTCGGCTGTTGATTAACAACCGCTCTGAAATCCATGCCGACGATGTAGGCCACGAGGCCCGTAATGATCATCGCGCCAGCCATCAGCGCGTAGACCTTGCTCATATGCGACTGCAAGCCAGCATCGATCTCGGCGCTCGTGCGCGTAATCGTGGGGTTGCTCGTGTAGTTCGGGTTCACCATCTGTTTCAGAATCCCTGTTGTTGCCGAAGCGAAAAGCTCAATCGGTCAGAGTTTCCGACCGATACCTACCGAATATCATCAATCATGGCCCCCGGTTCAAGAGGCATTGCCGAGAACCTATCAACGATTTGCGGCAAATGGAAACCTATCCCGCAGCGGCTCGCAGAACACTCGCGGGTCTTTGATTCAAAGCCTTGGCTGCAAATCCAGTTGCGGCGACCAAATTTAAGAAGGCCCCGGCTGAAACGGTGACTACGGCCGCTGTCAGAGCCAATTCGAATTCGGCGTCGAAAACATATGTCGAGACGGCCCATGCGGTCAGACTACCCCAGATCAGCGCAACCAAACCTGCCGCTGCTCCCAAAAGCAGGGCCCGTAGCGCGAAGGAAGATAGAACACGCGAGCGGCTAGCGCCTAAAGTTCTTAGGATCGCGGCCTCTTTGACTTGCCTGTCTGCACTGGCTGCAGCCGCCCCGATCAGAACTGCCAATCCGGTGATTAACACGGCCAGAGCAGCCCATCGAGTTGCCGAACCAAGATCGCCCAGCGCTGTTGCAACCCGTTCGACTTGATCGCGGACTCGGATCACTGTGATGTTGGGGAAGGATTTGCCCACGTCCCGCATGATCTGGGCTTCGGTTTCGGGTGGTGTATGCACTGTTGCGATATGGGTATGCGGTGCACCTGCCAAAGCGCCCGGATTGAGAATGATCAAGAAGTTTATTCCCATCCCGCGCCATTCCACTTTACGGAAATTCGCAACCCGAGCGGTGATCGGCCGGCCGAGGATATTTATGGTTAAAGTTGAGCCGATCGAAAGGCCAAGTTCACGGCCTTCTTCCTCGGCGAAACTGACCAGTGGCTCGCCGGCATAGTCAGCCGACCACCAGTCACCTTCCGTAAGGACAGCTTCTGGCGGTTTCAGCGCCGAGTAGCTTACACCGCGGTCCCCACGAAGCACCCAAGCACCGGCAGGGTCAATTGGTGCTTCTCGAGCAGGAATATCATTCAAACGTGTAATCACACCTCTGAGCATGGACGCTGAGTCAGTTCGGCTGGCTCCAGCCTTGGACAAGATGTCCTGAAATCCAGACAGTTGATCTGTTTGAATATCGACGAAGAAGAAGGCAGGGCTGCCGGTCGGCAGTTGATCTCGGATCAAACGCTGAAGATTGGCGTCTATCTGGCCGATGGCAGCAATCACCCCTAACGCCAGCCCGAGGGCGACGACAATCCCCGGTGTTTGCCCGCCGGGTGCTCCGATTGCTCCTAGAGCAAGCCGCCACCCAGGCCGCCGCCTAAATGCGCCGAAATGCGCCCATCGACGCGCAGCAATTGCGAGAACGGACCCCAGACTTCGCAACACGATGAAAGCACCGAACAGGGCGATCAGCACCCAGAAAGCCAGTTCGGGCGCAGCGGAAAGGCTGATGATCACCAGGCTGGAGAGCACCAGAAGACCCAAAAGAACAGCAACCATCCAACGTCCCGGCTGATGATCATCATCTCCAGCCATCTCGCGAAACAAGTTTGCGGGGCGTACATCGCGCAGCCAGGCGAGTGGCCACAAGGTGAAGACGACAGCCGTGATTGCACCGAAGATCGCTGCGATGATCAGAGGTTGCAAATACACTCCAAAGACGGCCGGGACGGGAAGTTGGCCGGCCAAAAGCGGTCCTGCGAGCGCGACCGCCCCGGCGCCGACAGCCAGACCCAAGCAGATGCCAAGGATCGAGATGATTGCAATTTGCAGCAGATAGATTCCGAAAACCATCGTGCCGGACGCGCCGAGGGTTCTCAGCGCTGCGATCGTTTTGGTCTTCCGATTCAGATACCCTCGAACGGCCGCACCGATCCCAACCCCTCCAATCGCGAGCGCTGCGAGACCGACAAGAATTAGGAAAGCGCCCAACCGATCGACCAACCGTTCGATCCCCGGCGCGGCGTTGCGATGATCACGCCAACGCGCCCCGCTTTCCGGAAAGCGGTCCTGGAACTCTTGTTTCAGCAGCCCAAGTGGCGCGTCACCAGTATCAAGCCGGTAGAGCATATCAAAGATTGTGCCCGCTTCGAGCAATCCGGCGCGGCGGAGTCCCTCCAAAGATACGATTGTCCGAGGCCCAAGATTGAAACCTTGAGAAGCGGCGTCGGGTTCACTCAGGAGCCGACCACGAAACTCGAAAGTTGCGGTACCTAAACGCACACGGTCGCCCGGCATCAGACCGAGACGATCTGCCAGAACAGGCTCGGTGATGAGCCCATAGAAACCATTCCGCTCTTCTAGAAGCTCATCTAGACGCCCCCCTTCGGTCTCAGCCTCACCATAGAGCGGCCAGAGCGCGTCCACACCTTTGACTTGGCTCAACGCGCGCTCTGCCGGGACGTCGTCGCGGCTGATCATTGAGCGTAGATCGGCTATCTCAGATACCGATCCCTGATCGTCAAGCCAGCCCCGTTCTTTAGGGGAGGCTGCACGATAGGTCAGAGAGATCGCGACATCGCCTCCAAGGATCTCTCGGCCCTCCGCCGCCAACCCATTTGAGATTGCCTGAGAGATTGATCCGACTGCGGCGATGCCGGCAACGCCGAGAGTTAGGCATACCAGAAAGACGCGAAACCCCGACAACCCTCCGCGCAGATCTCGGATTGCGATTCGCAGAAGGGCAGGGTTCACGCGGCGCGCCTCTGATCTTGCGAGATCCGACCATCCGCGATGGTGATCACACGATCACAGCGCGCGGCGAGCTCGGGCGCGTGGGTAACAATTACCAATGTTGTTCCAGCGTCCCGCGTGACATCAAACATCATTTCAGAGACTTCCTGGCCGGTCCTGCTGTCCAGATTTCCCGTAGGTTCATCGGCAAAAATTAGATCTGGTCGAGGTGCTAATGCCCGTGCGAGCGCCACCCTTTGTTGTTCTCCACCCGAAAGCTGAGCGGGATAGTGATCCTCGCGGTGCTCCAGACCGACGCTTGCCAGGGTCTCAGTTGCTCGGCCAAACGGATCATCGGCGCCTGCGAGTTCAAGTGGCGTCGCCACGTTTTCAATCGCTGTCATTGTCGGGATGAGGTGGAAAGACTGAAAAACAACGCCCATTCGATCTCGCCGCAGCCGCGCGAGTGCGTCTTCGCCGAGTGCTGTGAGATCCTCATCGAGAACTTGTACTGTCCCGCCGGTTGCCCGTTCGAGACCTGCCATGACCATCAAAAGTGAAGATTTGCCCGAACCTGAAGGGCCAACGATGCCAATCGTCTCGCCAATTCCTATCTCAAGACTCACACCGCGTAGAATATCGACTTGACCTGCGGTGCTTGGCAGGGTCAGTCGAACGTCTTGAAGCTGGATCAATGGGATTGTCATGGGCCTCACCCTCTTTCGCACGAACATTCCATATGGGCTCTTGCGGCGATGCGGCAAGCTGCTGGTGCTTGTCCTTTTTCTAACACCCTTCGTCAGTGCAGCGGAGCCGATCAAGTTGGTCGCTTTGGGTGATAGTCTGACAGCTGGGTATGGGCTGCCTGAGGAGGATGGGTTCGCTCCTCAGCTCGATGACTGGCTCTCGGAGAAGGGGCGCCCGGAGGTCGAAGTGATCAACATGGGGGTCTCGGGTGACACAACTGCGGGCGGCCTGGCGCGTCTAGATTGGGCTCTCGGTGGCGGCGCCGATGCGGTGTTGCTGGAGCTTGGTGCGAACGATCTGCTTCGGGGGGTTGATCCAGCATCCAGCCGGTCGAACCTCGATCAGATTATGGAGAAGTTGAGTGAGCGTGGACTGCCAATCTTGATTTCGGGAATGACCGCTTCGAACAATTTTGGACCGGAGTATAAGGCGTCTTACGACGCAATCTTTCCAGAGCTGGCAGAGAAGTATGGTGCTCTCTACGACCCGTTTTTCTTAGAAGGCTTGGTTGGTGAGCCTGCTCTTTTTCAGAGCGATGGGCTTCATCCAAATCGCGACGGTGTTGCACGGATCGTTGAGAGGATAGGGCCCCGCGTTATCGAGTTGCTCGATAGGGTTGGTAAGTGATCCGAAGTTTCGTCGCCTTGGCGCTTTCGACGGAGATGACAAGCGCCTTGGAGACGCTTCAGGCGGATCTAACGATTGGCAATTTAGTGGCCGCTGAGAATTTTCACCTAACGCTCGCCTTTCTTGGCGATCAATCGCGTCCGGTTTTGGAAGATCTGCATTTGGCGCTTGAGGCGATCATGGTCGAACCGATTGATGTGGCGTTGTCTGGTATCGGTCTCTTCGGTGGGCGAGAGCCGCGGACGATTCATGCCAAAGTGCAGCGATCAGAACCGCTTAAACGACTGCGAGATAAAGTGCATCGCGCGATCCAAGAAGTGGGTATCAAGTCGGATAGCAGGCGCTTCCATCCACATGTGACGCTTTCCCGTCTTGCTACGCTTGAGTTCGAGGAAAAGTTGCGGCTGGAAGCTTGGACAGCCCGGCACGCAGGGTTCGCGTTCGGGCCGTCCGTGCTTTCTTCATTTGGCCTATATCGATCAACGCTCACCAAAGGCGGGCCGATATATGACCAAATGGCGAAGTACTCACTCCGATAATCAGCGCTTTGGTAGATCCCAGAAAGGACGACGTGCTTCGCGCAAGGCAGCCTTACGATCGAGGCCGATATCCGCCAACTCATGGTCGGTCAACTGCTCAAGTTGACGGCGCTCAGCCATAACGCCGAGAAGGTTGAAGACCGAGATGACGGGAAGTTTGAAGCCGGTTCCCGACAGGGCCAGTGCATATTTGTTCATAGTCGTCTCCATCAGTCTGGGTGATTTATCACCGGGTTTGTATTCTGATGCTTGATATATGGGAGATTGGATGTATAAGAGAAGTGAATGTTTTTGAAGTGAAGCATCACGGAGGATGATGGATGCCACGGAACCTCGACCTCACCGCTCTAAGATCTTTTGTCACGGTAGCTGAGACGGGCGGCGTGACCCGTGCTGCGCATCAGTTGAACCTGACCCAGTCGGCCGTCTCGATGCAGCTTAAGAGGCTTGAGGAGTCTTTAAATCTGTCTCTTCTCAACCGGACGGGCAGGGGTGTTCAACTGACAAGTCACGGAGAGCAATTGCTGAGCTATGGCAGGCGCATGATTGCCATGAACGATGAAGTGCTCTCTCGGATGACCGACTCCCGTTTTGAGGGCGAGATCCGGCTCGGCGTGCCCTCTGACATCGTTTATCCGCAGATTCCAGGGATTCTGAAACGCTTTGACCGGGAGTTCCCGCGCGTGAAGATCCATCTGATCTCATCCTATACAACCCGCTTAAAAACGATGATCGAAGATGGGGAGGTCGACTTAATTCTTACGACGGAGAGCGATGTTGATCCCCAGGGTGAAGTTCTCACGACGCAGCGCCTCGTCTGGGTAGGCGCTGAGAATGGGATGGCTTGGAGGGAGCGCCCGCTCAGATTGGCCTTTGAACAACAATGCATGTTCCGCCAATGGGCGACCAAAGCGCTCGACGAAGCTGAGATTCAGTGGGAGATGGCGGTTGAGACGACCTCGACGAGAAGCGTTGAGGCATCGATCTCGGCGGACTTAGCGGTTCATGCGATCTTGGAAGGTGCCATTGGCTACAATATGACCCGCATCGAGCACAATGGGCAGTTGCCAGAGCTGCCGATGAGCCGGATCGGTATGTACCGCAAGTCGAATGTTGTGGGCGCGCCGATCGATGCGCTCGAACACATGCTCAGAAGATCCTATGCCGAGATGGTTGCGGTCGCCTGAGGAGACGCTGATGCCACAACGGGCCATTCCTTTTCTTTTCATGCGCGGGGGGACCTCGCGAGGACCTTACTTCAACCGGTCGGACCTGCCTGAGGATCGCCAGGAACTCGCCGAGCTTCTATGCGATGTGCTCGGCGCAGGTCATCCCTTGAATATAGACGGGATCGGTGGCGGCGCTGCTGTGACGACCAAAGTTGCGATGCTGTCACCTTCGGACGACGCGTGGGCCGATATCGACTACTTTTTTGCACAAGTTGCGGTCGAAGAACGGCTCGTCGACTTCAAACCGACCTGCGGAAACATACTCGCAGGTGTTGGCCCCGCAGCAATCGAGATGGGCTTGATTGCCGCGCGAGACGGAGAAACACTGGTCCGAATACGTTCAGTGAACACTGGTGCGCTCGTGGAAGCCAAAGTTCAAACGCCCGAAGGAGTGGTCCTCTATGAAGGGGATTGTGCGATTGACGGCGTGCCCGGAAGCGCAGCACCCGTGCCCTTGAGTTTCATGAAAGTCGCTGGTTCAAACACCGGATCCATGCTGCCGACAGGCAATGTCTCAGATCTGATCGATGGTATTGAGGTCACCTGTATTGATGTGGCCATGCCTTTGATGATCGCGCGGGCGTCGGACTTCGGCGTTACGGGGGCAGAGACACGCGAAGAGCTCGATGCGAACGCCGACCTTATTCGCAGACTAGAGGCTGTTCGCGTTAAAGCGGGCGAGCGTATGGGAATGGGTGATGTTAGCAAATCCGTTACCCCAAAGATCGGTCTTTTGGCAGAACCAAAGGGTGATGGCGCGATAACCGCCCGGTACTTTATGCCATGGGCTTGTCATCCGACTATGGCCGTGACCGGGGCGCAGTGTATTGCGAGCTGTCTTCTATGCCCAGGAACCGTTGCCCGAGATCTTGCACGCTTGCCCAACGGGTCGCCGGCGAAGATCGTGATTGAACATCCATCGGGCACGATTGAGGTCTTGGTGGACTATCAGTCTACGTCGGATGGTCGGATCACCGTAGAGTCAGCAGGGCTCCTAAGAACTGCACGTCTCTTGGCACGCGGCGAACTGATGGCGCCCGGGGTTTAGTCGACGAGCTCGCGGGTCAGCTTCGATTCAGGATCAGCGAGCGGGTGTATGACTGTAAAATGGTTGTGGCCTGACGCTTCAATCTCTGTGACGGTCATTCCGGTATCGCGCCAGTGGCGGAGCAGTGTATTTTGCCTGAGGAACTCAGAAAGCTCATCAGACCCGACCCAGCATGTAAGCCGTGCTTTGACGGCTGGCATGTAGGTTGCGGCACTTTCTTCTCGTGCCTCGTCGATGGATAGTCTGAGCGTTTCATTCATTGTCGTCCGCAGAAGCGGGCTGAGATCATGCAGGCCCGAGATCGACACCGTACGCTCGATCCGGGAGCCGACTTCAGGTGCCAGGACGTTGGGACAAAGCATCCTTGTCACCAGATGCCCTCCAGCCGAATGCCCCACTAGGCGAATTGGGCCCTCGATCTCGGTCGACAGATGCTCGATCGCGACCGCGATCTGGCGTGTGATCCCTGAAATCCGAATGTCTGGGCACAGTGTATAGCCTGGGATCGCGACAGCCCAATCATGACGGAGGGGGCCAGCTGCTACCCATGACCAGAGCTTACGGTTGAAACGGCGCCAATAGCCGCCGTGGACAAACACCACCAATCCGCGCGGGCTCGCTTGCGGAAGATAGAGGTCAAATCGCTGCCG
>JBCDAQ010000060.1:0-19057 GCA_039185285.1 Pseudomonadota bacterium | reverse complement strand
TGAGGGTTGGAACTCTGGATTACACGACGCCGCGACCTTTTATGCGGCGGATCGAACAGCTTTCTGGGGCACTTTCATCAACGGTGATCTCGCGGCTTGCATCTCGCTTTCCTAGTACGGAGACGAATATGCTTTCGTCAGATTTTTCATCTGCCGCCCTGATTTCAGAGGCAAAGGCATTTGCTGCACGCTCGGCCCTGAGGTCCTAGCCGCTAGTCGATCAAGGTCTTTCGGGCTCGATGGCGTGGTCGATCAGTAAGCCAACTAATCGCGATCAAGATTTGTCTACGAACACGCTAACTTCCGCTATGGCTGACATGTTTCGATCAGATCAGCCATCGGCAACTCACAACCCTTGAATATCCCTCAGAAAGAAGCGCTTATCGGCTGTTAAAGGGAAGTCTTTTGGGATGGATCGTTATCGCCTCATCAATGCGTGGCTTGAGGAACCGGATGCATTGATCCAAGTAGCCGAAGGCACCAGAGTGACAGGTAGGGGGCTGGCAAGAGCCTGCCAAGATGGCACCAAGATCGGCCCTGTCTTTGCGGATGACCCTAAAATTGCATCAGGTTTGCTTGCCGATCTTACAGCAGGAACCAAAGGAATGCACTTCATTGATATACCGCAATCCAACAGCGCCGCGGTTGAACTCGCGAAAAGCGCTGGTCTTGAACCCGTCTTCGAGACTGCACGTATGCACAAGGGCCCAGCACCACGACCGGACCTGAACCGCACCTTTGGGATCACAACCTTTGAATTTGGCTGACAGGGAAATCAGGTTCTTCCTGGGACGGTCGACTGCGGTCCCGATCCGACAAGCCTATGTGTCGATCATCGTTCATCTGGATCGGTAGGCGTGGTCGCTTCGAGAGCGTGGTCGGCAAGGCTGCGTCCCGCTTCACGCATCGTCAGATAGGTTCTGTTGGCGCCAGCCTCTTTGATCCGGACCACGTGATCTTCGAAGAGCGCATGGCTAACAATAGGCCCCTCAAAACCTTTCGAGCGAAGGGTTCGCGCCGCAATCAGTTTGGCCTCCAGATCGTCCATCGCCAGGACCGCTGCCTTGATCGATGAAAGGTCGACGCCGTTCCAGAAGTTGCTGTCTTCTGCATCGGCAAAGACGACATTCCGACCCGCTTCAGCATGTGCCGCTGCTTTGTAAGTGTCAGCGTCCAGACCTACCGGGCGAGCACCGCGCTCGACCAGAAGCTCATAAGAAGCAGAGCCCGTGCGGCCCATCCCAAAGATCAGGATATCCGCATCACCAAGCTCAGTTGGTTGCTCATCGGGATGGCGGGTTTTTTGTTCAAACCGTTGCAAGCGATCCTCGAGCCGTTGGTAGAGTGGGTGAGCGTACCGATTGAGGGGTGCTGCTATAAGAAACGAGATCGAGACCGCGATCGCCAACGGGACGAGGAACTCTCCAGCTGCGGGAATTCCAGCGGCGACGATTAATCCAAACTCGCTATACGCCGTCAAAGACAATGCCGACAAAAACGCGGTCCGCGCCCGCAACCGAAATGCGACGAGCAGGAAGAAAAAGAGGATGCCCTTTAGTGGAAGCAGGACCCCCAGGGCAACCGCGAAGACGATGGCATCCCAATCGGGTAAGCCCGACATACCAATGGACAAGAAAAAACCAACGAGGAACACTTCTTTGAGCGACCAAAGTGAGGCTGACAGCTCCCCAGCGCGCGGATGGTTCGACAAGAGCAGCCCCATCACCAAAGCGCCAATTTCCCCTTTCAGGCCAATGACCTGGAAGCCATAACCTCCGATCACAAAGGTCAAAGCCAGACCTGCAAGCACCAAAACCTCGTCATGACCGGCAAAGTCGAGCATCTTGTAGAGGAGGGGGCGGAGGAGAGGTGTCGCGAAGATCAAGAGCGCCCAGGGTTCTGGAACCTTCCCCGAAAACACCGCCAGCACAACGAGCGCAATGATGTCTTGCACAATAAGGATACCGATCGCCGCTCGACCGTGGAAATTACCCATCTCCCGCTTGGTTTCGAGCATTTTCGCAGCGAGAACAGTAGACGAGAACGCAAGGGCGATCCCGACGAGCAAAGCAACTGTCCAATCCTCGGTGAAAAGAAGACGCACGATCGGTGTGAAAAGTGCAATCGACAACGCGAAGTGAACGAGCGCGCCTCCAACGACATGCGGCTCGCCGATTTGCTTTAGTTTGAGCTTCAATCCGACTGTAAAGAGAAGGAGCAAAACACCCAAATTGGCGAGATGATCGAGGATCGGCCGTGTTGTCTCCGGCATCCCGAGTTGTGGCCCGATTGCATTGACAAAGAAGCCGGCTGCTAGAAATCCAACGAGCGGAGGTAGGCCGATCGGCCTTACGGCAAGACCAAAGGCAAAAGCAGTGCTGACGGCGAATACCTCGAAGATTGTTCTGCTCCCAACTTCATCGCGTTGCGGTGCTGACACTCCCACGAGCATCTATATCAAGTGAAGAAAACTCTGCAGCCCTCTTCGACTCGATGCAAGTCCGGGGCGCGAAGCACTGGCTAGCATCCGATGCGAAAGTAGAACCAAAGGAACTGACTACGCACCTTTTGCCAAGACGGGGTGCATTACTTGCGACGCCGCGCTTCGATCCAGCGGTGAACATCACTGACGCCATTCTAGTTTTACGAGCAATCAATCGAAAGTCGACACCGGTGCAATGGTTGACCTGCTCAAACAATCTAGTCCGCTCTAGACATGAACCTGCCCGTTGGATCGCAGCAGTAAAGCGCTTTTCGGTTCCCCAATAGTTACAGGTCCCTTCGATCAGGATCGCCAAAGATGTTCTCGGTCACTGACGAATTCTAAGCCGGCCGGGAAAGAGTTGCCGAGCGCTGCACAGCTCGTTCGCGGCTCGCACGCTCATCAAGGCGCCGACCATTTTGACTTCTTTTAGACTTCTATCGTAGCTAACTTGCGCATCGATCTAGCCAGCTTGTCGCCAATCTAGCCCAGGGGCGTCACGCAATTTAGCTTCGTCTTCAGTCAGATCAGTAACCAGCATACGGCCCGGAGTATGGGTGATACAAAGCGGAGGAGCCGCCCGACTAAGGACGTTTTGCGGTGTGACACCACATGCCCAGAACACGGGAACCTCATCTGCTTCGAACTGCGCGGCCTCGCCCCAGTCTGGACTGTCAATGTCAGAGATACCAATCGCTTCGCCATTGCCGACATGAATTGGCGCGCCATGGGCGTGAGGGTACGCAGTGGTGACTTCAATCGCCAGGTCGACCTGTTTCTTCGGGATTGGTCGCATAGAGACCACCATCTCGCCCGCGAAACGGCCCACCGAGGTCAGCTCGATGTTGGTCGCGTACATCGCCACAGTGCGGTTCGCTTCGATATGCTTCATTCGGATCCCAGCATCGGCCAAAGCCCGCTCAAACGAAAAGGAACACCCGAGCGCAAAAGCAACCATATCGTCAGTCCACAACGCTGCAATGTCAGGTACGGCGGTTTCTAAGATACCATCGCGGTAAATGTTGTAGCTGGGTATGTCGGTTCGGATATCGATGTCGCCCAGGTCACGCATGATCGGATCGCCACGACCAGAAACGCCAACCAATGGGCAAGGCCGGGCGTTCTCGAGACAGAATGCGTGGAAATCATCTGCAAACCCGTCGCCCAAGACCACTAAGTTCGCCTGCAAGTTTCCTGGAGCGAAGCCCGCGGTTTGGCCTCGATAGCCGCCAGCGCGAATATGCGAACGGATCTGGCTCATCGGCAGGGCGCGCAAGGCGTCATAATCAAGCTCAGTCATAGCGATCCTCTCTATTCTTTGAGCAGGTTGCGCTTTTAGCTCTGATTTCGCAACTCACTCGCACCATTTCGTGGTTTCTTTCTTCAGCCGCTTGCGTCTATCCTTGCGTCACAGGCGGCGAACGACCGTCGAACCAACGGAGAGTGTGCAATGAAAAAAATGGCTTTGGGCGCAGCGATGGCTGCGACGCTGGCTATGGTCGCCCCCTCGGTCGCCGATGTCGACGAGAAAGAGTTCCTCGTCGTCGGAACTTGGGGAAACTTGTTTAACTGGAAAGAGCATGAGAGCCGCATGTGGAACAACGTGCTGCCCGAAGCTTCTGGCGGTAAACTCACGGCAAATGCGAAGCCTTATACTGAGCTTGGTCTCTCGGGCTATGAAGTCGTCAAACAGCTGGAACTTGGCGCCTATGATGCAGCCCACGCGTTGACCACGTACACCAGCCAGGACAGCCCACCACTGGAGGGGATTGATCTCGCGGGCGTATTCCAGGACTTCGGCACCTATCGCAAGGCGCTGGAGGCCTATAGGCCCGTCATTCAGCGGGAGCTGCGGGACAAGTACAATGCTGAGCTGGTGATGCTCTACACCTTCCCGTCGCAACAGCTCTTCTGCAAGCTGGGCGAGGGTGAGGATGGGCATCTGGCGAGCCTCGCGGGCAAGAAGATCCGAACCTACTCTACTTCGCTGGCCGATTTCATCGAAGGGCTGGGTGCCTCCTCGGTGACCATCGCGTTCTCGGAGGCTGTTCCAGCGCTCGAGAAAGGCGTCGCCAACTGCGGCACCACCGGCACGGCGCCAGCCTACAATGCGAAGTGGTACCAGGTGACCACCCATAATGTGCGCGTGAAGCTCGGCTATGCTGCGACCTTCATGGCGTTCAACGGCGAGGTTTGGGACGAGCTTTCTGACGAGACGAAGGCCCTAATCAAGGAAAACGCCGCTAAGGTCGAGAACGAGATCTGGGAATCGATCGAAGCCACCGATGCGATGGCTGCCATCTGCAACACTTCGGGCTCCTGTGACTGGGGTGAGAATGGCGGTCTGACAGCGGTCGAGATGAACGACGCCGATAACGCAATAATCAAGGATGTGGTTGAGAACACCGTCCTCAAACGCTTCGCCGAGCGCTGCGGCCGGGCCTGCGCCGAGGAATGGAACGCCACGATGGGCGCTATCGCTGGCGTTCAGGCACCCCTGCCCTAAACGACCTCGGGCTGCCGGTTCTCCGGCAGCCCATCCCAAATGGATTTTCTCGACCGCATATACCGTTCACTAGAGCGCATCTCTCTGTTCGCTGCCTGGATGGGCGGCCTCTCCATGCTGCTCGCCGCAGTTATGATCGTGATCGAGGTGGTGGGCCGCAAGATCGGTGGGCTTGAACTTTTTGGCGTAGCGCTCCCGTCGTTCCGCGTCCCCGGCTCGGATGAGTATGCAGGCTATGTTTTCGCGGGCGCGACGACCTGGGCCTATGCCTATTGCCTGATCCACCGCAGCCATATTCGCATTGACGCTCTCTACAACCTGTTCCCATTGAAGGTGCGTGCTGTCCTAGACGTGATCGGCCTCGCACTTCTTGGTTTTTACATCACCATCCTGACCGAACGCGCGTGGGTCGTGCTGCTGGGTTCACTCGAGAAAGGATCACGTGCCGCGACCCCGCAGCAGACCCCGCTCTGGTTCCCTCAGACTGTCTGGGTCACGGGCCTGACCTTCTTCACCATCGTCACTCTGTTCGTCTGCTTTTACGCGTTGATCTGCCTCGTCACTGGACGTACCGGCCAGGTGCAACAGATCGCCGGCACGATGTCGGTTCAGGAAGAGGTCGCATCCGAAACCAAAGGCGTGCTGGAGATGAAGAAGTGAAGGCGCTGATCGCATTCTTCAAAGCGGGATCACCCTGGTCGATCATCATCGCGCTCTTGGTGCTGGTGCTGGCCGCCGTGCCGGTGGCAGCGGTCCTGGGCCTGCTGTCGCTGGGCCTCGACCAAGTCTATATGCGCGGGCGCCTGATCCGCGCGATGGGCGAGAACACGTGGGAGCAGCAGAAGAATTTCCTCCTCATCGCCATCCCGATGTTCATCCTGATGGGCGAGATCATCCTGCGCGCAGGCATCGCGAAGCGCATGTATGATGCGGTGGCGGGCTGGCTCAGCTGGCTGCCTGGCGGGCTGATGCATGCCAATATCGCGTCCTGCGCGATCTTCGCGGCCACCTCCGGCTCCTCGGTCGCGACAGCGGCCACCATCGGCACGGTCGCCTATCCGGAGATCGAGAAGCGCAAGTACAATGAGAGCCTCTTCCTCGGCTCCATCGCGGCGGGCGGCACGCTGGGTATCCTGATCCCACCCTCGATCAACCTGATCCTCTACGGCTTCATCACCGACACTTCGGTGCCCGAGCTGTTCCTGGCGGGTTTCATCCCGGGCTTCCTGCTCTCGGCGCTGTTTCTCCTGATCATCCTGATCGCCTGCCTGATCCGCCCGGAATGGGGCGGCGAGCGGCCTACCGTGACCTGGGGCGACCGGCTTCGCAGCCTGCCGGACCTGATCCCGCCTTTGTTGCTCGTCTTTGGGGTTATGGGCTCGATCTACGGTGGGATCGCGACACCGACCGAGGCGGCTGCGGTTGGTGTTCTCTTCTCGATGCTACTCGCGATGTGGACCCGCAGGCTGTCGATCGAGATGCTCAAGGGTGCGTTCGAAAGCACGATGCGCATCACAGCCATGATCATGCTGATCATTTTGGCGGCCGTTTTTCTGAACTTTATCCTAGGCTTTATCGGCGTTACCCAGTCGCTGATCGGTTTCATAGGGGAGCTCGGCTGGTCGCCGCTGCAAACCATGATCGCGCTGGTGATCTTCTACCTGATCCTCGGTATGTTCATGGAGACGCTGTCGATGATGCTCACCACCGTCCCGGTCGTCTTCCCGCTGGTGGTTGGCATGGGCTATGATCCGGTCTGGTTCGGCATCCTGGTAATCGTCCTGATGGAGGCCGCCCTGATCACGCCGCCCATCGGGGTGAACCTCTATGTCGTCCAAGGCATCCGAACCCAGGGCGGGCGCTTCAACGATGTCGCCAAAGGCGCGCTGCCTTTCGTTCTGATGATGATCGTCATGGTCGTCCTGCTGATTGCCTTCCCGGACATCGCGCTCTTCCTGCCGCAGCAATTCTTCTAATCACTCAAGTCCAACCCGTTCTCCTGGTGCCAGGCCGCGACGTCGAACGCGACATGATCGCCAAAGTAGTCGATGGTCAGCGTCTGCGGCAGCGTTTCCGGCGTGTAGGCGGTCTCGGCCTTCTCAAGCCGACGAATGGGCGTCTCGCTTTGAATTGAGAGCCACTCCTCAACCGGTAACAACGTGCTCTGCCGCTGCACGACGTTCCAGGTGTAGTAGTGATGCGGCACAACGATCCGGGGGTCGACCCGCTCGATCACCTCCGCAACCATCGGATTGCCCATCACGTGCTGAGAGTCATCCACCGGCATCAAGAGAATATCCACGCGTCCCAAACGCTCCCAGATCTCCTCCGGCGCGTTGTGGCGATTGTCCCCCCAATGCAGGATCCGCAGGCCACTGGTCTCGACAAGGATCAGGCAGTTATCCCATGAGCGCGCATTGTCGGGCGGGTTCAGGTTCTGGCCCCCTAAATAGCTGTTGATCTTGTGAAAGTCATAGGTTGCATAAGTCGGATCGATCGCATGTTTGTCGGCGATCCCGGTGATCGTGACATCGGCGAAAGTATAGGTCCCGATCAGCCGATCCAACAGCACCGAGGCATCCAAGCGATGCAACGCGTCATGGTCGAAATGCGCATGGGTTGAGACCCCGATATCCACCGATGTCTCCGGGAAATCGTGAAAGTACCAATCCCATTTGCGCGTCGGCAGGTTGCGCCAAGGATCGAGCATCACCGTCAAACCCGAAGGCGCCGTGATCCGAAAGGCCGAGGAGCCAAAGAACGCCAGCTTCACCGGCCCGTCCTCCACGTCCTTGGCGCTCTGAAACTCGATCATCCGGTTCTGGTTGCTGGTCTGGCGCCAAGCGCTCGGTCCGGCATCGATGCTCACGATGGGCTTCCTTGACGTGGTTCAGGGGTGCCGTCATGGTTGCGCGATCTCAAGACCCGGTCAAGGAAACCCGCTATGCCTCGCGTCCGAACCGTCCCCGCTCGTGAAATCTCCGGCAAAGCGCGCGAGGTTTATGACCGGGCTGGCGAGTACGGCTCGTTCTCCTCACTGGTCGGTGTCATGGCGAACCGCCCACCAATCCTTGAGCATACCTTCGGTCTTCTCCTCGACCTCAAAGCCGACGGTGTCCTGCCTGCCAGATATCTCGAGCTCGCGCTCGTCACGGTTTCTAAGTTGAACGAATGCACTTTTTGCGTCTCGAACCACACGCCAAGACTAGCAAACTCCGGCATCTCAATCGAAGCTGCGACAAACATTCTGGACTATGCGCATCAAGAGGAGTTTGACGACATCGACAGACTGGTTGTGGAGTACGCAATCGCTGTCACGAATGACTTCCACCGCGTTCGTGACTCGTTAATCGACCGCCTTCGGGTCCACTTCAACGAAGCACAAATCGTCGAGCTGACTTGGCGTATCGCGCTCTGTGGCGCTTTCAACCGTTTCAACGATGTGCTGCAGACCGAGGTTGATGACAACGTAGAGGTTTTGGAGATGCGTCGAGCGGGAGAGTGAGGCAGGCGAAACCGCCTCACTCCAAAGACCGTTTAGCCCCGACCCTTCCACGGGATCAGCCATTTTTCAGCCTGCCGCATCAGGATGTCGATGCCATAGCCGATGATGCCGATCAGGATGATGCCCATGATCACGATATCAGTTAGCTGGAACTTCGAGGCAACCATGATCATCATGCCAGCGCCCTCATTTGCAGCCACCAGCTCGGCCGCAACCACTGTACCCCAGCAGACGCCCATGGCAACGCGCGCGCCGGTGAATATATCTGGCAACGAATTCGGAACGATCACATAGCGCATGATCTGCCATTTCGAGGCGCCGAGGGAATAGGCCGCGTGGATCTTCGAGATCTTAACCCCCGAGACGCCAGATCGCGCCGCAATCGCCATGATCCATAAAGCTGCAAGGAACAGGAGGATGACTTTGCCCTCTTCACCGATCCCGGCCCAGATGATCACCAGAGGGATCAAAGCAAGCGGCGGAACCGGGCGCATGAATTCGACGATCGGATCGAACCAACCGCGAAACCAGGAGCTCAGCCCCATCGCATAGCCAAGCGGTATCCCCACCAGCGCCCCCGCAAGGAAGCCCGCAATGACCCGGAAGAGCGACCAGCCAAGATGCTCCAACAGGGTCGAGTTCTGGTAACCCTCAGACGAGATCTCGGCTAATCGGCTAACCACTGCCTCGGGTGCTGGCAGCCAGATCGGCTCCATCTGCCATCCTTGGGCTGGTTTGAAATTTGGCGTCCCCTTGGTCGACAGCGTCACTGCACCGTCAGATGTCTCGACCGTGCCACCGGGCTCGATCGACTTGCCATCAATGGCGACGATCTGGGCGCCGTCTTTCTTGCTGATCTCATCGTTGTTTTGCACCTGGATCAGCTTCGACCGCCAAGCGCCAATCTCGGCCGTGTCGTTCTTGGCAAACCCATCGCCCGCCTCAATCACCGGCGTCTCTGGCGTCGTGCCAACCTCAAACACCCGAACCGTCACCTCACCGTCATCGCGTGAGCCATCAGGTGCCTCGACCGTGTAGGTGAACTTGGTATCGCCGACGAAGGGCCCCGGCGCATGGATCGGTGCAAATTGCGAGCCGGTGAACGCCCCCCAGATCAGAAAGATCGTCAGGACCGAGATGATCGAGGCAGCCCGGTTCGCCGTCACCGCACTCTCATCGCCAAAGGTCACCGTTTTCAGCGAGGTGAAATCGCGGGCTTTGTCGAGCTGGCTCGCGATCAGTTTCACGGCAAAGAAGGCGCCCACAAACAGCGCTGCATAGATGATGAGGATGATCATGCCGCGCTCTCCGTTCGGCCCATTATCTCTTCTTCCATGTCCCAGATCATGCCCAGGATCTCCTCTCGTGTGGGTCCGAATTCGGCGTGTTTCTTAACCTCCCGCAGATCCGCACCGACGCCGAGGTCGGCGAAAGGCAGGCGGTATTCCTTGTGGATACGGCCCGGTCGGGGGGCCATGACCAGCAACCGCTCACCCAACAGCAAAGCTTCCTCGACCGAGTGGGTGATCAGGATGATCGTCTTGCCTGTCTCCTTCCAAAGATCCAGGACCAGGCTCTGCATTTTCTCGCGCGTCAGGGCATCCAGCGCGCCCAGCGGCTCGTCCATCAGGATCACATCTGGGTCATTGGCGAGACAACGGGCTAAGGCGACACGCTGCTGCATGCCTCCCGAAAGCTCGTAAATCGCCTTCTGTTTGAAATCCTTTAGCCCCACGACCTCGAGCAGATGATCGACGATCTGGTTCATCTCGCCCTTGGGCATACTCTTCATGCGCGGGCCGAAGGCAACATTCTCGCGGACATTCATCCATTCGAACAGCGCCCCTTGCTGGAAGACCATGCCGCGCTCGGCATCGGGGCCCGTGACGTCGTGCCCGTTCAGAACCAGCTGGCCCTCGGTCGGCGCCAGAAAGCCCGCGACGATGTTCAGGAGTGTGGTCTTCCCGCAGCCCGATGGTCCAAGGACCGCCATCAACTCGCCTTGCTTGATGTCCAGCGAGACGTTCTTGAGTGCCTGGACCGCGTCCCCATTCGGCAGGTCAAACCGCATCGAGACATCGTTAATCAGTAGGCCTGACATGGCCGTCCCCCGTTTGCTTTAGGCTCCAAAGAAATCGGCCCGGGCGCTGTTGCGTCCGGGCCGCGTGTCTTGGCTCAGTTGGTCGGAGAGCCGATTGTTGAGAGCGGCCCGGTGTTCACCGCCGCCTCATAGGTACTAAGCGCATTGTCGATCGAGCCAGCCTCGACAAAGACATCCGCGACCCCTTTCATGAAGGTCTGCGCGTTGCCGCCCAGCCACTTCTCAGAAAGCTGATCATCGACGCCTGGGAACACGAAGGTATCTATGGTCTGCTTTGTGGCTTCCTCATCCATACCAGCGTCTTTTGCGATCACTGGCAGCATCTCGGCCACACCAGAACCATCGTTCCATGCGGAGTTGGCTTCTGCAGTCACTTTCAGGAACTTGGCGAGCAGCTCTGGCTCTTCGGCAACAAAGCTTGCCGGCGCCGACGTTACGTCAAAGACCAGAATACCCAAATCGGTCTTCTCAGCACCGGTCAGAAGGACATTTCCATGCTCTTTCATCCGGCGAAGCGAACCACCCCAGCCGCAGACCATGTCGAGATTGTCCTGGGCAAATGCTGCGGCGCCATCAGGTGGTGCCATGTCAACGATTTCCATGGTCGAGATGTCGACCCCGAAATGGCCCATCTGCTTGAGAAAGCCGTAGTGGGCTGCAGTACCGATCGGTACACCGACCTTCTTGCCTTCCAGCTCTTTGGCGGAGTCTTTGTCAATCTCGAGTTCTGCCTGAACAACGCAGTTGTCGTTGTCTGCATAGGAAACCGCGACGTCTACAATTTGGAGATCTTGGCCCGCCGAGGTGGCAACAACGAACGGTGGAACCCCTTGGCTCACGGCGATCTGGACATCGCCCGAGGCCATTGCGGCTGACATTGCCGTCCCGGTATCAAAGCTCACCCAGTTCACTTTGACGCCCATGGCTTCGTCATAGGTGCCTTTCACTTTGGCGAATTGGAACGGCATCGGCCATTCTAGGAAGTAGGCCACCGTGATCTCATCCAGCGCTTTGGCAGGAACCGTGGAGACCGCCAGCAGTGCGGCTGCGGCGACCGTGGTTAGAGTCTTCTTCATCATATCATTCTCCCTGTTGGCGTTCGGATGAGAGTGCAGGTGCGAAGGTGCTATGCTGCTCTGCATCCAAAGTCCGGTTAAACCCTTCCGCCCGGTCATCCAAATGTCAAACAAAGCCGTAACTGGCTTTGAAAAAACCAGTGAATTGGACTCCTCCTCCCCCCGGACTCGGCGCAGACCGCTCCCAAACTGCCGAAGATCTAAGAATCAGCCTTCAAAGGGATTGAAAATTTCACTAATTCTGTTAAGACAGAAATACCAGAATATACAGGATATACTAAGATGTCTGTCATCACTCGCATCAGTTTGCCTCGGGACCCGCGCGAAACTTCCGATCATCCAGCAGATTTCGACCCGCGTTTTGCCAAACTTGTGGGTAGTCGGTGGGTCAAACTACCTTCCCCAATACGGAAACGCTTCTCCCGACATATGGTTGGCGGCGATAGCATTGTGTATTCTGGCAGCCTCACCCATGCATCTTCGAACTTTGCAGGGCGGTGCTTAGCTCAGTTCTTACGATTGATCGGAGCACCTCTGCCGCTCAGCACAGAGACGGGAATGCCCTCGATTGTGAGCGTCACCGAGGATGCGGCGGGGGGAGGTCAAATTTGGTCTCGACTTCATTGCAACCGCCAAGGGTTCCCTCAGACGATTAGCTCCGCCAAGCGCTTTTCCGGACCGACTGGACTGGAGGAGTATCTCACCTCATGGCTCAGCATCGCATTGATCGTGAGCACCGAACAGACGAGCTTGGTGTTCCACAGCCATCATGTCGCTTTCCATCTCGGAAAGACGAGGCTGCGATTGCCCGAGTTCCTTTCACCCGGCGTCCTGACGATCAAACACACCGAAATTGGGGGCGGATGGTTCCGGTTTTCGCTCGATCTCACACATCGAAGACTGGGCTGCTTGATGAAGCAGGTAGGCGTTTATCAGGAGGATCGGAGATGACACCCGACGGCACATTGCATTTCGTTAAACAGGGAAAACCAAGGATCACCAGGCGCGCTGATGACGGACAAAACATCACACAGAAGCGAATCCTCATTGTCGGCGCAACTGGAGTTTTCGGCAGCCGACTGGCCCGTCACATGGCGGCTGACCGTCGATTTGAGCTTTTGCTCGCATCGCGCTCCCTTAGTCGATCAGAGGCGGTTGCGGACCGACTAACGCAAGGAGGCGCCAAGTTGACGCCCGTCGAACTAGACACTTCGTCCGGCGTTTTGGAGGTGCTTAAAGAGTTGAGGCCTTGGTGCGTCGCGGACTGCTCTGGCCCCTTCCAACGGATGGGGTATGCGACTGCTCGCGCTGCATTAAGCGCTGGATCCCACATCGTCGACATCGCAGATTCCACAGGCTACCTTGCGGGCTATCGCGACGCTCTGTCCGCTCTGGCCCGACGGAACCGGCGGTGCGCCATCGCTGGTGCAAGCTCCACTCCAGCACTCTCCGGAGCTGTCGTCGCGCATCTGACGCGCGAAATGCAAACGATCTTAGATATCGATCTGGCAATTCTGCCCGGTGGGCGCGGCGAGGTGGGTTCTGCCGTGATCGACGCGATCCTTAGTTACGCGGGCAAACCGATTTCGATATGGCAAGGCGGTGAGTTGGGATCCACTTTGGGCTGGTCAGATGCAGCATCCATTTCGATTAATGGACTTGGCACAAGGCGTGCCGCTGCCGTTTCAACCTTCGACGCTGCGTTTCTGGGTCATCGGCACAAGGTGCAAGGAAACATCAATTTTCGCGCCGGTCTCGAATCTCGTGCAGAGCAACTTGGTGTTGAAAGCCTGGCACTGATACGGCGCTTAGGCCTGGTTTCAGAGCTCGGAGGCTTAACGCCACTGCTACGAAAAATGCGTCATGTCACAAGGTTGACAACGACAGATCGCGGGGGAATGCAAGTCGGGGTTCGGGGCGTGCTTAAGGGCGGGAAAACAGTCACGCGCACCTGGAGTCTAATTGCCGAAGATGGCGATGGACCGTCGGTGCCCATCTTGCCGACCGCCGCAGCAATAAAAGGTTTAGAGGCTCACCAAATCGGACCCGGCGCTAAGTTGGCACCGGAAGCCCTTTGCCTAGACGAGATATTGGAACAGGCGCATCCTTACGCGCTCCGCTGGCATGAAACTTCGGGGTCAGGCTAACATCTAGCGATCATCCAGCGGCCCAGAATCGCGCTGTTCTGCCAGATCATCCGCGAGCATCGCAGCAGCCCCAGCTGCGGCCGTACGAGTAGCATCCTTGGACGCAGATGACGCCGGAGCCAGCGGCGCTTGTGTCGTCGAGTTCGTATCGGTCTCAATGCCGTCCTCGCCGTCTTCTTCCGCCGTATCGACCCGAACTTTGACGTCTCGGCTGGCAAACCTGATGCCTTCTCTCTCAAACATCTCGTGGAGTTTCGTGTAGACAACCCGACGAATGACAAATTGCTCTCCGGGTGTTGTCTTGAATTTCACTCTGATCGTCATCCCCCAAGTGTCGATCTGCAGGACACCCTGCGATTTCAGCGGTTCGATGAACTTGTGACCGACCGTGGGATCATCCAGCAACTCAACTCCTAGCTTCTTCACCAGCTTGCGTAGACGCTCAACGTCCGTATCCAATGTGACCTGGATCTTTAGCTTCATGATGACCCAGTCGCGGGAATAGTTCGTAAGGTCCTGGATCGCGCCGAATGGGATAGTATTTAGGGGTCCGTTATGGTGTCTCAGCTGCATAGAGCGGATCGAGATCCGCTCGACTGTCCCTCGAAGTCCATTCGTCTCGATGTACTCGCCTCGTCGGAAAGCATCGTCGAGAAGAAAGAACAGGCCTGAGATCACGTCTTTTACCAAGCTTTGAGCGCCGAAGCCGATGGCAAGGCCGATGATACCTGCACTAGCGAAGATTGGGGTGATGTTGACGCCAGCCTCATAGAGCAGGATCAAGCCAACGACAAAGGCCAGGAACACGAACAGAAAACTCCTGACCAATGGGAGAAGGGTCGCAAGGCGCGACTCTCCGACGCCGCCTTCGCCGTCGCTTTCACCCTGCTCCTCACCGGAGCCGCGTTCCTCTCGAAGTCGGGCGTCGATCGATGAGCTCACATAGGTCCACAGAATGAATGCGATGAGGAGGATCAGCGCAATATCGCTGACAAAGCTCAGTGTGCCACCGCTTTCGATCAAAGGGACGCCAGCACGATCAAAAGCAAAAAGCGAACCGACCATGATGGCAACTGCAACAGCGGAACGTTCCGTCCACGAGCGGGCAACACTCTGAACACTTTCTTCGCTGGGCTCCTCGAACTGCAGGTCTCTCCCACGCATCGAAATTTTAGAAAGCATGAAAAGCGACGAATGATAGGCAGCCGCCCCGATCACGAGGCCAACAACGGGTGCCACAACGATTTGGATCGCCTCATTGTCTCCATCTAGGATCCGAATAATGCCAATTGACCAGGCAAGGCCAGCGTACCCCAAGATCAGGGGCCAAGTATTTCGCACCATCCAGTTGCTGCCAGAACGGAGGGTCTCCGCCATGATTTTTGCGCACGCGTGGCGGACGGAGTACAGCGATCCCGCCATCAATAGAGCGCTGAAGGTGATGTAAGTAACTCGCAAAAGATCATAAAAATCGGGATCGGGATACATGAAGCCTAGCGTGTAGGCCGTTACAATGAAGCCAAACAAGCCGATGGCTAAGACACGTATTGCGCCAAAGAAACGTCCAGCCTCGGCGGGAGACAAGGTATCCTGTTTTTCGGAAGCCATGCGTTCCACGACAGCACCGACAGTGATCACGACGAAGCTACAGACCAGAAAAAGGTTCATGATGCTGCCGATCAGAGCGACGGTTTTCGAACCACCACCATAGATCGCAAAGGGCAGTGCCATAGATACAAGTGCGGCTAGTCCAGCGCCCAAAGCCGCGCGGAAAACTCGGGCTGGTCTTGAAAGATGAAGTGTTTGAGCCGATGAACGCCCAAAGCTTGGCGCAAGGGCTAACCCAAACTGACGCGCCAGTAACAATCCCAAGCCAAGTCCAAGAACCGCACCGATCCCGTTGACCATCGGCTTGGTTGGATTGCTCGATGGTTCGGGCCATTCCGGGTCGTTCATCCTTTCGACCAGGATTTCAGCATGCTGAACAGCATTCCCCACGATGCCGGCAAGCGGATGCGGTCCGCTCCGCTGCTCTGTTGCTGGTATCTGAGACCCTTCAGACGACGGCTCGATCACAATTATTCTGACACCATCGGCCTTAGCCGCGTCGATTAGCGTCTGAAGGTCTTCGTCCTGCGCTGCTGCTTCAAACGTCGGAGCGAAAATCAGAAAAAGGGACGCTGCAACGGCCAGCATCAGTGTCTTTAGCAGTGCAGCCATATCCCCATCCGCGTCTTGTGAAGCAATACCCAGGTTTAGCGCTCTTCCCCTGACCGCCTGGGTTACGTCATCCCAACCATGGCCAATGGTCAAGCCTCTCTTGGAAGCAGTTCAGCCAATACGGTCCCAGTTTAGATCACCCGCGAGACGTATTTCTGCCCAAGTAGAAGATCAATTTGTTCCTAAGGGAGCAGAAGATGCAGAGTTTCCATGACGAGTTTCGCCTCATGGGTGAGGCAATGGCGCCGATCTTCATCGTGGCGGCTATTTGTATCGTCCTCGAGCTGAAGTTCTCGTGGCGCGTGACCTCCGGCATATCGTACCGGTGGTTCCAAGGAACCATGCTGGTGCTCTTTGGTTGGCTGCTGGTTGCTCTCATACTACCTGGGAATGCGCTTTTTTTCGCGAGACTGGCCGAAGCGAACCAGTTTGGGGTGTTCGCTACCTCAGGGTTGCCAATGCTTGTAATGATCTGCGTCGGCGTTCTTGCACTTGACCTGACCGCATATCTCATCCATCGCGCCATGCATCTATCGCCAGCGCTTTGGAGACTTCATGCGGTCCACCATAGTGATGAAACACTGGACGCGAGCACAGCGCTCCGATTTCATCCGATTGAATTCGCCATCACAGCGGCTTCGCAAGCACTCGTCGTCTATCTCCTAGGCTTGCCGATCAGCGCTGTGAGCGCCTACTTCACGATCGCCCTGCTGTTTAATATGTGGGAGCATGCCAACATCCGCTCTGGTTGGGTTCCATACATAGTGAGAGCCGCCGTGATCACACCCGACCTGCACCGGATCCATCATTCTTCCGACCCCAAAGATCATGACAGGAACTTCGGAACTGTTCTTTCCTTTTGGGATCGGATTTTTGGCACGTTGAAAACCCGACCAGAGCACGAAGAACTGGCCTTTGGTTTGGATAAGCAAGCTCCTTGCCAAGATCAGAGCCTTCTCGATCTTCTATTAGGCCCGTTTTGGGCGCAGGGGAGACACGATGCCAGTCAGGGGCAGTCCGGCTCTCCAGGCTCCAGCCAATCTACAAAGACAGTCGAGTTTCGCTGACGGGAAGCTGGACTGAAAACGACAGCTCAAAAACAACTAGGAGCACCATTATGAAGCTATCTCACGCTATTACTTTCAGCGCAGCCTTATTGGCGTCCGCGAACGTATCTTTGGCAGGAACAGTCGTTCAGGCACCAGAGGTCAGCGCGACCGGCAGCCTAGCCGCCGTTGCAGTCGTTGGCGCGATCGGAGCGCTGATCTGGGAGCGCCGCCGTCGGAAGTAACTTGACGACTGCGCTGTCAGAAAAACAAAGCCGGCTCGATCGAAGAAACGATGCTGACAAAGAGACAAATCCATGTACCGGCCAAGCTCATCTGTTTGAGCGTGATCGGGCTTACAGACCTCCTTCTGGCAGAGGCTCTCGACAGTGCCAAACCCGGTCTTGCAGCCGGGTTAAATCTTGCCGCTGCCGAGCGCGTGATCGCCTTAAACCTGGTTCCGATAGCACTCTTGCTGATCGTCATCAGCGCTACGATCGCCTGGCTTGCTCGGATCAGTACTATGAGGGAGCTCTCGGCAACGATTACTGAAGGGCGGCTATCGCCCATTTGGTTGGCTATGCATTTCGGGGCAGTCGTCGTCCTCGTTTCGCCTGAGGTTGGCCAAACTTTTGCGGTCGTCCTGCCCGGTGCGCTACCCGGACTAATGACGTATGTCGGCCTCATTGCGACAGCTGTTCTGGGGGTGATGCTTTTCCTGGCGCCGGCCGCATCCTATCGGCCACTTGCAAGGCCCCGTCTAATCCTAGCTGGGATCTATCTTGGGCTGCTCTCAATCTTGCTCTACTTCGCACAGGAGTGGAGCTGGTCGCTCTTATGGATGCAAAACGCGACAACCGAATCGACTAAGGCCGTTTTTTGGTTGACGGGGCGCCCGGCCGCTTTGGGATCAGAACCGAACCTACTCATTCTCGATGACTTTAAGGTGATCATCAATCACGCCTGTTCTGGGATCTCGGGCATTTTGCTCGTTTCTGCGGTCGTGATCGTTCACTTGGCTGTGTCTCGAGATCGACTTCGTCTGGATCGCGGGATCCTCTGCGTTTTGCTCGGTATCACGCTGAGCTGGGCAATGAACACTGTCCGTATTGTTGCGCTAATGATTGTGGGGGCGGACATCTCGCCTGAACTGGCGATCGATGGATTCCACAGCAATGCAGGTTGGATCATATTCATCCTGCTATCGCTCGTGATGATTGCAACGCTTGAGAGGATCTCCTGGTTTCACAAAGCTAGACCTACACCGGCCATCGGTTGGCTACCGCTGCGGCAAGACCCGGCAGCGGCAATGCTGCTACCTTTTGCAATCATGTTGGCCGCCGGACTGTTCCTGAACACAGTTCTCTTAAAGCCCGCGCTTGGAAATACCTTTCTAGTCTGCAGCTTAGCGCTCTCGATCATATTTTTTTGGCCAACAATCGCCTCTCACATTGCTGCTCCAAAGCTGATCCCAGCGTTACTTGGTCTGGGGATCGCGTCACTTTGGCTGGGCTTCTCTGAACCCAACCCGCATAGTACCCTCGAAGACCTTACAGACCTTGAGCCGGCAACGCTTTCTGGCGTGATTTGGATTGTCTTCAGGACTGCAGGCACTGGGTTTCTTGTCCCAGTCGCGGAAGAAATGTTTTTCCGAGGGTACCTCATGCGCCGACTAAGTCTCTTGACCAAGCACGGCGTTCTTATCGGCTTGCTGGCATCGAGTATCACATTCGCAGTCTTTCATGACACTTGGGCTCTCGCCTTTGTCGCAGGTCTGATCTTCGGTGCTTTGGTGCTGAGAACTGGAAAACTGTCCGACGCGATCACCTGTCATATGGTCGCGAATCTAGCAATCGCGGCTTACGCGATCGCATTCGATAACTGGTCAGTAATCTGAATCACTTTATGAAGAGACTGTAAGGTCTAAAGCTGAGACAATTGTGATCCAGAAACTCACGATGGTCTGAGTGCCGC